>CASEWR010000103.1 GCA_949291675.1 uncultured Desulfovibrio sp.
AAAGACGTCCGGAGGAATCTTGTAGCGTTCTGCTCTTCTTCGCAAAGCCTGCCCGGCTGCGCCGCCAAGGATTTTCTTCTTTGTGCGCATCACACTAAGGCAATCAAGGCTCTTCAGCATGTCATTGAGCATGCGCTCCAGCATATCTTTGCGCTCTTGCTCGTCGTCGCCTTCGTCTTCGTCTTCCCACGCGGAGACATCGTCGTCAAAATCGTCGTCACCTTCGTCTTCGTCAATGTCTTCGTCAATGTCTTCGTCACGCTCGTCGTCTATGTCGCCGTCTATGTCGCCGTCAGAAAAATCGCCAAACGCATTGCGAAGCATGGCATGCATGCTGTCGAATGCGTCATCAGACTTGTCATCGGATGCACCATCAGAGGCACCGGACTCTTCTTCATACGCCCGGTACTGCATGACTGCTTCAGCCTGGATCAGACTTGCAATGAAGCAGGCTGCACAACGCACTGCCACATCAGAAGCAGCAGCACCTGCGCGTACGGCATGCCCCTCCTCTGCACTTAAGCCCTGTGAACACAGCTGTTCCTGCAAAAGTGCCGCATTCCTTTCATACAAGGCGGGGATCCGGACAAGATCCTGCATCGCAGAAGCTGTGTTTTCCCTTGAGGAAGCAATGGCGCTGTAGCCCAAAAGATCGACAGCCTTGCGGAAGCCCGCCTCATTGCGGCGCACATCGGTCACTCTTCCCTGCTCTGTCACAAGTTCAAGGTAGTCTTCAAGTCCTGCAGGAAGTTTCAGGACTATGCCAGCCTGTCCGGCCTGCCCTGCCCGTTCAGCCTGTTCGGCAATGGCTTTTTTCAGGAGGTCTTCGTCTGCACTGATTCTCCGGTCAAGCGCTGCCATGCTCCGTGCCTTGTTGAGCTCGGAAAAAGACAGCGCAACACAGGCATGCCGCCCTTCGGGGAAGAGCGGGACTGTGTCTGTCACGGCACACACAAACTTGTTGGCAATGAGCCATTTTGCATCCCGGCACTTTTCCAGGAGAAAAGCCTTGTAGCGGGCAAACATCTCGGTAAAGCCATGCACTGATGGTTCGAGCACGGCAAGCATGGTGAGCTTTTTTGTGCAGACAAGCTCGTACAGCTCCTCGCTCAGCAGGCCCTGCTCAGGGATGACTGCTGCAATCTCCATGCCTGCCTGCCCAAGCACCTCGACAGCTTCGTCAAGCGCTGCGCCCAGGCCTTCAGGCAGGCCTGGCCTGTCCGAAGTTTTGCCTGTGCAGACAAACCAGGAGACAGGCTTGCCTGTTTCGGCATCAATGGCCCACAGGCACGTGGCGGTCGTGGTGCTCGGGGCATGTTCATCGGCACAGCGTGGCTGTGCAGCAGGCTGGCTGTCTGCAGGAGCAGCAGCGCTGGCAGCACCTACCAGCTCGCTCCGGCCGGCCTGGCCGGCCTGAGTGTCCGGGCCGTTCTGGCTGCCCTGCGTGCTCTGGCTGTCTGGAGTACTCAGGTCGTTCTGGCTGTCCTCGTTGTCCGCACTGTCCTTGTTGTCCGCACTGTCCGGATTGTCCAGGCAGAGCAGGACACGTTGCACGCCCTGTTGTGCGCAGCGTTTGAGCCAGGCAAGCCTGAAGGCCTGCAGCTGTTCATGCGGCAGCGCAGGGCAGGGAACATCCGCAAAGAGCCTGCCCGCAGTCTCCGACTCTTTGCGCGCAAAGGGCAGCCGCTCATGGGTGATCACCGGGGAAGAGGGCAGGGGCTGACAGTGCCTTGCGGCCATGCAGGCCACAGCAAGGTCCATGAGGGCATTGCCCTGCCCTGTGCCGAACTGCTCCAGCACAAGCTCATAGAGCCCGCTTTGCCAGCCAGTACGCAGAGCCAGGGCATAGAGGCCGACATGCACCACAGACACGGTATAGGGAAACTCCGG
Organism: uncultured Desulfovibrio sp.; assembly: GCA_949291675.1. GTDB lineage: Bacteria > Desulfobacterota > Desulfovibrionia > Desulfovibrionales > Desulfovibrionaceae > Desulfovibrio. Next base: position 1,891 of record CASEWR010000103.1, read on the forward strand.
TACGCCGGACAGCCTGACCCGCACCTTTTCCGGATCTGCATCCCCGTAGTGCTGCTTCCAGAGCCTGGGACAGTACTGCCTGAAGTTCTCGTTGGCATACATTGTCCCTGCTTCATAGTCCGCAATGCAGCCGATGGTGCGCATGCAGCGCTCAGCGTTGATCGTGACCTCGAAGAGCACGCTGTTGTTCGTGACGCGTGCCTCTGGTGGCACGGGAATGGGGGGAAGATTGCGATAGATATATCCCATAGCTGTATCCCTGGCTGTTGCTCACAGGCTTTTGTCCTGAGTTGCGTATGACACGTGCGTCCAAACGCGGTGCACAGGCAGGCCTGCGCCCTGCCGGACATTCTAAAAGCCCTGCCCTGCAGACGCAAGACCAGCTTTTCTGCCCCATATTCCTGCCCCAGTATTCCCGCCCCCAAGAGCAAAGACCCGGGATATCCCGGGCCTTTGCAGCTGCAGTCTCTGGCGTTGACTGTTCCGGCAGACAAAGCCTTGCGCAGAGCATCTTTTCATCTGCCGGAAATTCCCACCCGAAGGCGGAAGTTCACTGGGGAACGTTCAGTGTCTGAACGTTCCCTACACAAAAGGATAATGAACAAACATTCAGTGAATACAGATTCACTGACCGGAAGTTGCAGGATCAGGACTTTGTGTCAGCAGCCCCCCTGGCTTCCCTGTAGGCAGGCTTTTTGCCCTTGCCCGGGGACGGCACGTAGTTGAGCAGCTGTGTCCAGTCAGGGCAGTTGGGAGCAAGCTTGTACCTGGGCGTCAGGTCGCGGCCCCTGAAGGCAGGATGGTTGGCTGTGTAGCGGAAGGCGCGGTGAATCTCGTTGAAGGGATCGTTGTCCTTCTTGACGCAGTAGGCGACGTCGTCGGAAATGGGGTTCAAGAATTCCCAGACCACCTCGCCGTCAGGGGTGACCTCAAAGACATGGCCATTTCTGCTGGCAGTAATCTGCCAGTTGCCATTGGCCAGCTTCTGGGCAGCGCTCTGGTAGGCTGAGTAGAAGCTGTTGGCATCCTTTGTCCTGTAGGACCAGACAATTTTGCCACCATTGAAGGTGCCGTCGCGCTCGATCTCGTAGGCAGCGCTGTAATTGCCGCTCGGGCGCATGGTGCCGTTGTCAAAGATGCTCACATTGCCGTTGGGCAGCCATCTGCAGTCATGGGAGCCAAAGAGGATCTGGTCGCCATCACGGGCATAGCCCTGCTCCTTTGTGCCGCCACCCCAGGCGTAGGGATTGCCCCAGCGCCAGACCAGCTTCTTGGTCTTGCGATCAATGATGTACATCTCGCCCCAGTCGCGGGAGTTGACCAGGTACTGATCGGTCTTCGGGTTGTAGCGGATGGAGTTCCAGTGGGTCCAGTCAGGACCGGCAAAGTAGGCAGGCTTGTAGCCATGGGGCAGATGGTAGTTGGGGTCCCACTGATCCTTTGCCGTGCCGATATGGTCCTTCACATGGAATTCCCAGACCACAGTGCCCTTCGGGTCCACTTCGAGGATGGCATCAGGCCACACACCTTCCAGCACAGTGCCGTCAGGGTATTTGAAGCCGTCCTTGTAGATGGTGGGATCCTTCGGGTCACGACCTTTGGCAATCATCTCCTCCCAGGACATCTTTTCCCAGATGAGTATGGCGGTATTGCCATTGGGCAGCCTGTCAAAGCCGTGGTGGGCGACCTTTTCGGCATCGCGGACAGTGTACTCCCACACCACCCGGCCTTCCCAGTCGTACTCACGCAGGGTGCCGTGCCAGCCGCCAAAGGTCACCGGGGACCCGGGCCCCATCTCGCCACGCAGCAGATTGCCGTTGGGCAGAAGCTCTGACATGAAGCCCTGGCGGCCATCATGGTCCCACTCATGGACCACATTGCCCTTCAGATCCATGAGATAGGTCTTTGAGCCTGCCACATGGGGCGTGTAGAGCACATAGCCGCCCAGGGATTTTTCCTGCGTGTAGTGCAGGACACCCAGGGGGCCGGTGACGGCCTCGTAGGCAGCAGGTGCGGTCGCAGTCACGGCAGCGACCAGACATGCTGCGCACAGGGCCGGAAGAAAAGGATGACGCATACAAACTCCTTGCACGGGGACGTCCCAAGCCTGTCCTGTGCCTGTCCTGTGCCTGTCCTGAGCCTTGCGGGCACGGACAGGGTCAGTGCAGGAGGCAGCAGCAGAACAGTCCCTGTGACGCATGTTGAGGTATGGACAGTCGCAGTGCTGTCCATACGGGCAGTCACAACAAATCAGGTGTATCGGGTCAGTCCTGAAGGCTGCCGTGCCAGAGCACGACGCATGGTGCAGGCCGCCAGTCAGCAAGTCAGCCAGTTGGGCAGCAGGCCGTCAGCCGCACGTCAGCAGGCCGGCCAGTCTGGCAGTCACTTACTTCTCCACGTCTGCCTTGAACAGATGCTGGCGGGCAGCGGAGCGGAACTTGACCAGGAGCTGCGGGTCAAGGGGGGCAAGGCCGTGCATGTCAATGGGCAGATCGGCGGTTGCGGCAGTGATGCCAAAGGGCAGGGAGTGATCCTTGCAGGCATCGCAGACCATCTTTGCTGCCGAGACGACCTCATCGCGCACAGGCCAGCGCCAGCCGCCCTCGCCGTCCGGCACGGGAATGGCCTGGAAGCGGATGACGCCCTGCTCTGTGCCACGCACAAGGGCAATGCTCTTTGCCAGCTCTTCGGCAGAGGGAGCAGTATAGCCAAGGCGCTCGTAGACCTCCGGGCCGCCGGGAATGTTGAGGATGGTCTTGCGCACCTCTCCTGTGGCAAGCAGGCGCTCAAGCAGGTCAGCCTTTCTGCCGTCGCTCTGGATCAGCACAAAGAGGCCGCCCTTTGCCAGCCAGTGCACAGCTTCCAGCACATTGTCCTCCTGGCCGTCAGGACAGTTGGAGATATAGAGGCCGGAGATCCAGCCGTGCCACATATCACTGCGCACAATGGTGCCATCCAGGGCATCTTTTGCAAGCAGCCAGGCCAGGATGACGCCTGAGCCCTGGCGCACGGCGCCTGACTCTGTGTCCTGCAGCAGGGGGAATTCCACACCCTCTGCACCACGGAAGATGGCCTTGCGGTTTGCTCTGTAAAAGGCATTGAACTCAGGGGAATTTTCCTTGAAATCCACAGCAGAATAAGCAATGCCTTTCTCCTGTAAAAAGGCTTTGACTGTGCGACAGCGAATGCAGTCAGGGGCTGTATAGAGAATGAGAGCCATATGATGATACTCCGAAAAAGACTCCGCACAAGACGTCACAAAAACGTTGTGTCTGTTTTGGATAAAAGATTGTCAAACTGCGTTGCCAGGCCATGCAGTCCTGATGGCCCCTGTCTGAAACACCGTGGCTGTTGTCTTTTCAAGTGTTGCAGACAGGGACAGGGGAGGACATTTCAGGCAGCCCTGAAGCGGCCTAGAGAATGAAGTTCCACCAGGGGATGGCCACAAAGGCCACAAAGAAACCTGTCAGCACCATGCGCAGGGCAAGCACCATGGTCATAAGGCGGAAACTGACATAGCCGCTGGAGTAGAAGTACAGATAGAGTGCGTACTCGTAGGGGAAGATCAGATTGTCCAGACCGTACTGGAAGGCAAAGTACATCACTCTGGGCTCCACACCCAGGGCCACGCCGAGCTGGGCAATGGGGGTGGAGAAGGCAGAGGTGGCAGCCAGCGGTGTCAGAAGGAAGTTTAAGGCAGCAGCAACCCAGCAGGAGGCAAAGCCTGTCATGGTGGCATCAAGGTCGTTCAAAAGCGGCAGCACCAGGTTGGCCAGCCAGTCTGTGGCCTTGAGGGCCTGGCCTGCAGCACCGATGCTCATGCAGCCCATGACGAAGAAGAGCGGGGCAAAGTTGATGGAGGCAAGGCGCTTGCCGTCCATGAGCTGTATGCCTGGCAAAAAGGAAATGGCAGTGATGACAATGAGGACGCTGCCGGCCGGAATGCCGTGGAAGCGGTCTGTGGCAAGCAGGACAATGGTGAGGATGAGCAGGCCGAGAGCGCGCTTCTGCTCGTCTGTCATGGGGCCAAGGGTGTCATAGGCATCGCGCACGGCAGTGCTGATGAACTCCTTGGGGATGCGCACACGCAGGGCAATCAGGATGATGGCCACAGACATGACCAGGTAGAGCATGCCGGGCAGGAAGTTGTAGAGGGCATACTCCATCCACATGGTCTGGGTGCCGATGACCTTGTCCACCAGGGCCATGCCCATGACAAGGTCGCCTGCGCCGGTGAGATAACACAGCTTGGTGGAGCCCACTGCCACGCAGGTGGCCAGAAGCACAGCCGTTGCTTCCTTACTCTTTGCCTTCAGCTCCAGGGTATCACACAGGGCAATGGCAATGGCTGTAAAGATGGCTGCCTTGCCCATGATGGAGGGCACCAGCGGAGCAATGATGGCTGCACCAATGGAGATGCCGACAATGGCGCCGATGAAGCTGCCGCCCATGTAGCGCACACAGGCCAGGGCAATGCGCTTGCCAAGGCCTGTCACGGCCATGATCTTGCCCAGCACAAAGCCGCCGATGACAATGATGGCCACGTCACCAAGCCAGGGGCTGAAGACCACACGCTGCTTGACGCCGCAGATCAGCACATAGAGGATGGGCAGCAATATGGCCACTGCCGTATCGTTCATGGTGCCCATGGCCCAGGCGCACACTGCCCAGAGGGTGACGGACAAAAAGAGGATCATTTCCGGCCTGAGTGTTGCCGGATCCCCGAAAGCGCTCAGAAGAACGTACAAAAGCACGGGGAGAAGGAGGGACACAGCCCATTTGATACACAGCGAAGGCGTGAAATCAGAGACATTGAACAACATGGGGTACCTCGTAGGTCCGGTACATGCCAGGGTCAGGCAGGGGTCTCTTGTGCAGCCACGGGGACAGTTTGCACTGATGTTTCAGACCGCAGGGGCCCGGAACGAGGACATCGTCCGGGCCCCCTGGTTACTCAGACAGGACGGGGTGGACACAGGCCTGCAGTCTTTGCCGAACGTGTTTTCGGCAACGCGGCAGTGCCTGCGACTGCGTCCCTACACTTCTTCGGTCTCGTCCACGGAGGCAATGCACAGGGCATTGCTGCCGCCGTAGGGAGCGCATCCTTCCACGGACACTTCCTGGTCACGATCGCCCATGGCAGCTGCGCCGGGCACGCGGAAGGTGGTCCAGTCCACACGCTCGATGGGGGTCTCTGCGGGCTTTGCAACCTGCGGCACCCATTCGTAGGGCACGCGGTAGGCGCGGTAGGTCATGTTCATGGGCACATGCTTGCCCCAGTAGGGAGAGATGAATTCCCACACGATTTCGTGCTGCGGCGTCACTTCGATCACGCGGCCATTGGAGCCTTCGGTGATGAGAGTATTGCCGTTGGGCAGGCGCTGGGCGCCGGAGATGAAGGGGCTGTAGAAGCGGCTGGAGTCCATGGGTTCCAGGAAGCCTGCTTCCTTGGGTGTGTACTGCCACACGATCTGCATGCTCACAGGGTCTATTTCCAGCACTCTGGAGTAGTCGCGCAGCGCTGCCTTGACGCCTGCGGGAGAACCGGGGTTGGGCAGGTCGTAGCCGCCCCAGCCGCCATTGTCGAAGACCAGGATGTTGCCGCCGCCAGGCAGGGTGGCGGGGATCATGTGGGCATGGTGCTGGCCGATGATCCAGCCAATCTTTTTGGCTGCGCCTTCGTTGTAGTAGGGGCCCAGCTTCCAGACGACCTTGCCGGTGGCCTTCTCGATGATGAAGAGAATGTTGGTTTCGCGACCGTCGCAGATGATGTTTTCAGGATGGAAGCGGGTGTCGCCTGCGTCATACCATTTGTTGGGGCCCAGGCGGGACATGGAGTTGATGTGCATCCAGTCGCCCATGCCTTCAGGGGTGGCAGGACGGTAGTTGGGGTTGCGGCACAGGGCGTTTTTGCTGGCCTCGGTGAAGCCGAACTCGTCAAAGTGGTCGCTGCACAGCCATTCCCAGACAATGTCGCCGTCCCAGTCGGCTTCCACGATCAGATCGTCGATGAGCAGCTTGTCGGAGATCTTGTGATTGCGCACATTGCGGTGTGAGAGCACCAGGGTGTTGCCGCCGTCCACGCGGGGTTCCATGCCGGGAGCATAGTAGCCCACGGGATTGCCCTCGCGCTGGAAGTCATGATGGTATCTGGCCATCCAGCGGGGTTCCTCGCCCGGATCCTCGATGTATTCCACGCGATCAAAGCACCAGGTCACCTTGCCGTTCCAGTCCACCTGCACCAGATCGATGCCGTCCTGGATGCCGTATTTGCCGGAGCGACGGCCGCGGCTGGTGATCAGGGTGCCACCAGGGAAGATCTTGTTGGGCATACCGAGCACGCCTTTCCAGACGTTGACCTCGCGTCCGTTCATGTCCATGAGCACTGCGCCCACTTCCTGTGCCTGGTAGATAGTGAAGCCGCTCCAGCATTTGTCGGGATTGTAAATGGTAACACCAGAGGGATAGACTGAAGGATGACCCATAGCAGAACTCCTGTTGGTTAAGTGTTCGGGGTATGTCTTTTGGGGTGGTACGAAGGGAGGTGACGTTCCGGATGTGTCTTTCCGGGGTGATATGAAGGGGTGGTATGAAGGGGTGGTATAAAGGGATGCGACGTTCCGGGTATGACGTTCAGGGTGTGACGTTCCGGGCAGGACGTTCAGAGGAGGACGTTCAGGGTAGGATGGGCGTGGTGTGGGAAGTGTCTTCAGAAGACACGTGCAGCAAGGCTGGTCTTGAGCAAGACAGATCCCGATTCAGGCCCCGGGAACGTGGCCTTCGTGAAAGGAATAACAATATGCCCCTGCAGGAACTGTGGCCCAGGCTACACTCTGCGATCTTTTTCTCCGGGCGCACAACAAAAGCACATGATTTCAGACACTTGGCAGGACAACTTTTTGCAAACTTTTTTTGTGCCTGTGTGCACGAGCCCTTGTGTCCGGGCGCTGCGGCCGGCCCTGCCCCAGGCACTGGCTGTGCGTCATGTCGCTGAACAGCCTGGCAGGTACAGGGCACAGTTTGCCCTGCCAGGAGCGCTTTTGCTGGCTGTTTCTTCAATCAATCTCTCTGCCCATGCCCAGCTCTTTTCCCTTCTCATTGCTCTGGCATGCAGCCGTACTTGTTCCATTGTGTCACAAGCACAGGACTTGAGCGCAGGAAATGCGGGGCTTGTGCACACCCCTGTGCCTGGGGTAGGATAGGGACATGACAGTGAGCGAGTCCAAAAGCCTGAGAGGCAGCCCGAGATGGGGCAGCCTGAAAGCGGACAGTCCGGGAGTGGGCAGCCTGCGTGCTGCCGACCTGCATGCAGCCGGCCAGAACGCTGCCAGCCTGTGTGCTGCCGCTGCAGGCCGGCGCAGGACAGCCGGCCCTCCTGCCGCCCCTGCCCTGCACGTTGCCCTTTTCCTGGCCCTGCTGGCCCTGCTGTTGTGTGCCGCACCTCTCCCGTGTGCTGCCCAGGGCATGCAGACCCCTGCCAGCACGCGCATGCAGACACGCGGCGTGCACACGCCTGCCATCAGGCCGCAGGAGTACAAGGCCAAACTGCAGGAGTCCCGTGCCGCAGAACAGCGCGTGCGCTCGCTCAGGCCCCGGGCCGCCCCTGCTCAGAAGTTCAGCCATCCGCGCAAAAATGCGAAACCACGCATGTCTTCGGACAGACTGACCGGCAGATAGGCGCTGCGCGCGCCCTGCAGCGCCCTGAGCCCCCAGCAGCCCCCAAAGCCCCCCCTGCAGCCAGCTGCTGCAGTACGCCAGTCAGACTGTCAGGCTGTCAGCCCCGGCGCATCAGAACCAGACCGAACCAGACAAAATCATACCGAAACAGACCGAACGAGGCCGGACCAGACCGCATCAGGCCCTGGCAGGCCGTATCGGACCGCGTCAGACACTATCAGACTGTATCAGGCCCAGCAGGCCCGTCTCTGCAACACAGATTTTCCTGCCATCATGTTTCCCCCGCTTTCCCTTCCTCTCTCCTCCTCCCGCTCGGCCCGCGCGCTGAGTCTGTGCGAGCGCTACTGGCGCGCGCATCTCTAAGTCATTTCCTTTTTTCCCAAAGGTTTGTGTGCTGCTGTACCTTCGCAGGCATCGCTTTTCGCGTCGTTATCTTGCGTTGCCCGCAGCTTCGCCCTGCACGTCGCAGTCCGCGTCGTCAGCAGCATTGCCGTCAGCATCGTTGTGCAGCGTGTTCACCAGGCTGCCGGGCCGCTTTGCGCATCATGCCTCATGCCCGTGCCTTGTGACGCTGCTCTCGCGCTGTCTGTTGTGCAGCCTGCCTGTCTGTATGGCCGTCTGCCTGCGCACCTTGCTGTCGCAGACGCAGCGCTGACAGCGCGCTTCAAAAAGTTTTCAGACACTCTTCAGGAAAAAGGAAATGTCCACAACAAAACTGGAAAAAACCACCATTGTGCACTGGCTGTGGCTGGTGGCAGCCATTGTGCTGGAAGTCACCGCCACCACAGTCATGACCTTGTCCCATCGCTGGACCTTCCCCCATGCCACTGCCCTGGGCCTGGGTCTGATGTGGCTTGGTATTGCCCTCTCCTACTTCAGTCTCGCCAGGGCCACCACAGGCCTGCCTGTGGGCGTTGCCTTTGCCTTCTGGGAAGGCCTTGGCCTTGTGCTTGTCACCATCTCAGGCGTCTTCATTCTCTCGGAAGAGCTCTCCTGGCCCCGCTTTGCAGGCCTTGTCTGCGTGCTTGCCGGAGCCCTTCTGGTCCACAAGGGCACAAGTCACGGCGACGAGCCGGACGCAGGGCCTGCTGACGCAGCCTGCCAGACCTCTTCTGTCTGCTCTGCCTCTTCCGACAGCTCTGCCAGCCAGGCCGCTTCTGCCCTCTCTGCACAGGCCCAGCCGCATAAAGGAGGCCGCCCATGACACTTGCACTTCTTCTGGTCGCCCTTGCCGCAGCCCTGGATATTACGGCCAATGTGCTGCTTGCCAGAAGCGAGGGGTTTAAAAAGCGCCTGACAGGCATTGCTGCCCTGCTCTTAGTGGGCCTTGCCTTCTTCTGTCTTTCCCTTGCCGTGCGCACCCTGCCCCTCACCATTGCCTACGCGTCCTGGGGCGCCATCGGCATTCTGGGCACCTCCATAAGCGGCTGGCTCATCTTCGGGCAAAAGCTCAAGCCCGCAGCCTATGCCGGCATGGTGCTGCTCATCGGCGGCATGGTCTTTCTGCGCCTGAGTGCCTAGGGCGAGCAGAAGGCCCCGCACACTGACAAACACTGATAAGGCGCAGAAAGACGAGGAGACAGGCAGCCCATGTGTCAGCCTGTCTCCTTATCAAAGACGCCGTAAAACCTCTCCCTTCAGGGAGAGGATATAAGGCGTACCCTACCGGGGAGTCCTCTGTGATTCAATATATTTTCGTACGGCAGAGAGAGGCGCTCCTCCACAGCTTCCGGCAAAATAGCTTGGA
>CASEWR010000104.1 GCA_949291675.1 uncultured Desulfovibrio sp.
CGGAAAAGTCCCGCAAAAATGCCTGAAGGGCAGCTCCTTCGAGCCTGCTCTGACGCACCCCTTGCGGCTGCTTCCTGACCCTGTGCCAGGTCCCATGCATGGCCTCCTGCCTGGCCCCTCGCAATGGTCCTCGCAATGGTCCTCGCAATGGCTCCCGCACGGCCTCCTGCCTGCAGCACAGTCAGGTGCACCACAGTACGGCTCCTGAAGCAGCGGCCGGGCCTGACAGAAGCCGGGCCAGGCGGGGGCTGGAGCCGGGCCATGGTAGCACAGGCAGGCAGCATGGTCCTGCCCGGCAGAGAACTGTCAGCAAGATGTCAGAAAGTTGACAAAATGGTGCCAGGCTGGTGTCAGACTGGTGCCAGGCAGGCTGCCTGCAGCACTCCGGGGCAGTCATGGAGCAGTCCTAGGGCAGCCACGGAGCAGTTCTGGGGCGGACCGCTGCCGGCAGGAGCGTCAGTGCCCTGCCCTGTGCCCCTGACACTGTCACTGACGCTGTTCAGGCCAGTGCCCGGAACTTGCCTGAATCAGGAACTTGCCTGAATGTGCCTGATTCTTGTCAAAGACCATCCGGGCCCCTGCGACAGGCCATGAAAAATGTCCGTTATTCCGGCAGCCTGGCAAGGGCCTCCTTCGGGCTCTTGTAAAAAGCCTTCCCTGCTTCACATTGCCAAGGGGCAAAGGAATGACTATATTCCCGGCTCAGTCATTGTTTTCAGAGTGTTGTCCTGCATAGCTGCCCCCTGCACAAAAACTTCCTGCACCCCGGGGCAGAATTTTCCCGGGGCCGGCTGGCACACTGTCCGGCATGGCAGACTGTCCGGCATGGCAGACTGTATGCGGGAAGCAAACGTTATCCATATCATGAGGAAAGAATGGTCAAAGCCACGGTCCGACAGGACGCACGGCCAGCGCCTCAGCTGATGCCTGTCCTGCCGGTTGTCGATATTGTCATTTTCCCCACCACTGTTGTCCCTCTCTACATAGGGCGCGAGCAGAGCATGCTTGCCGTGGAAGCGGCTCACAAGAGCAAGAGCCCCATCTTCCTGACCCTGCAGAAGGACCAGAATCTGGAAAAGGTGCGCTCTGTCGAGGACGTGCACCACATTGGTGTTGCCTGCCAGATTGTGCAGCTCTTCCGTCTGCCTGACGGCACCATCAAGGGCCTGTTTGAGGGCATGTACAGGGCAAGCCTGCGCAATCTCTCCTTCAAGACAGGCTATCCCACGGCCATGATTGAGCGTCTGGAAGACGAAACCGCCCAGACTGCCCACGTCAGGGCCATCACGGACCTCATCAGGGAGGCCATTGAAGAGCTGGCCCGCAACGGCCAGAAGATTGGCAAGGCAAGCCCCGAGACCCTGCGCCAGGTGCTGGAGACAGACAATCCCTCCACCATGGCCGACTCCCTGATCTCGCGCCTGCCCGTGCCGCCGCAGCAGAAGCAGAAGGTGCTTGAACTTCTGGACGTGGGCCAGCGCCTGGAAGAAATCTACTTCCACCTGTCCAATGCCAATACGGTCTCCATCCTGGAAAAGCGCATCAAGATGCGTGTGCGCGAGCAGATGGACAAGACCCAGCGTGAGTACTACCTCACCGAGCAGATCAAGGCCATCAACAAGGAGCTTGGCCGCGATGTTGACGTCATGGAAGACCTCAACAACCTGGAAAAGCGCCTCAGGGAAAAGGACCTGCCTGCTGCTGCCAGGGAACGCGGTCTGGCAGAGGTGAACAAGCTGCGCAGCATGAGCAGCTCTGCCCCGGATCACACCATCCTGCGCACCTATGTGGAATGGATCCTGGACCTGCCCTGGAACACGCTGGCTGATGTGGACATTGACCTCGACAAGGCCCGCACCATCCTGGACAACAACCACTACGGCATTGAAAAGCCCAAGGAGCGCATCCTTGAGTACCTGGCTGTGCAGAAGCTCTCCAAGGGCGTGCGCGGCCCCATTCTCTGCCTTGTGGGCCCGCCAGGCGTGGGCAAGACCTCCCTTGCGAAATCCGTGGCTGCTGCCACAGGGCGCGAGTATCTGCGCCTTTCCCTTGGCGGCGTGCGCGACGAGGCCGAGATTCGCGGCCACAGGCGCACCTATATCGGTGCCCTGCCGGGCAAGATCCTGCAGTCCTTAAAGAGGGTGCACTCCAACAATCCCCTCTTCTGCCTGGATGAAATCGACAAGATCAGCGTCTCGGAGCGCGGTGATCCGGCTGCTGCCCTGCTTGAGGTGCTCGACCCCGAGCAGAACAATGCCTACATGGACCACTATCTGGATCTGGACTACGATCTGAGCAAGATTTTCTTCATCACCACAGCCAACTCTCTGGACACCATTCCCGGGCCGCTGCTGGACCGCATGGAGGTCATCGAGCTCAACTCCTACCTTGAGACCGAGAAGTTCCACATTGCCAGAAACTTCCTCATTCCCCGCCAGACTGAGGAAAACGGCCTTAAAGAAGGCCAGATCGACATTCCTGACGAGACCATCACTGCCGTCATCCGCGACTACACCCGCGAGGCAGGTGTGCGTACCCTTGAGCGCCGCATTGCCAAGCTCTGCCGCAAGACTGCCGTGGAGATCCTGGATCGCAAGGATGCGGACTTTGTGAACCATGTCAGCCCCGAGGATCTGACCCGCATCTTCGGCGCTGCCACCAATCACCACGACAGCAGGGAGGACCAGCCCTGCGTGGGCGTGTGCACTGCCCTTGCCTGGACCCCCATGGGCGGCGACATCCTCTTTGTGGAAACCAGCCTCATGGCAGGCACAGGCATTGTCTCCACCACAGGCAAGCTCGGCGAGGTCATGCAGGAGTCTGCCAGGGCAGCCCTCTCCTATGTGCGTGCCCATGCCCAGGACTTTGGCCTGGCCCAGGACTTCCACAAAAAGATCGACATCCATGTGCACGTGCCTGACGGCGCCACCCCCAAGGATGGCCCCTCTGCAGGCATTACCATTGCCACTGCCATTGTCTCTGCCCTGCTCAACATCCCTGCCCGCCACGATACAGCCATGACAGGCGAAATCTCCCTGCGCGGCCGTGTTCTGCCCGTAGGCGGCCTGCGCGAGAAGCTTCTGGCAGCCAAGCGTGCCGGCATCACCAATGTCATTGTGCCTGCTGCCAACAGAAATGACATTGCCGACGTGCCAGCTGATATCCGCGAGGGTCTGGCCCTGCACTATGTGGAAACCGTGCGCGAGGTCCTGCCCCTGGCCCTGGTGGCCGAGGAAGGCCAGATCTACCGCACAGGCAGGGTCATCCTGCCCCTGAGCGACAGCCTGCGCGAGGAGGCAGCAGAGGAGACGCCTGCGCGCAAAACCTCTGCCACACGCAGGAGCAGCACTGGCACACGCAAGACCTCGACCACCAGAGCTGCCCGCTCTGTCAGGGAATCTGGCAGAGAACAGTCTGACAGCGCCCCGGACGGTCAGCATGGCGGCCAGCATCAGGACGGCCAGCCTCTGGAAGCCCCGTTCCTGCAAGACCAGCTTCCGGGCGGTCAGCTTCCGGGGAACCAGCTTCCTGATGACCAGCTTCCCGGCAGCCAGCCCGTGAATGGCCAGCTTCTGGGCAAGTAGTCCCCGGCGCGTCACACGAGTCACTCTTGAACGCACTGGTCACACTTTTTGACCCGCCCTATGCGGATCTCACCTACAGCCTGCCAGCGGCCTTTCCTGCTTCCTTCTGGAAGACGGGCCTGCGGGTTGCAGTGCCCCTTGGCAGAGGTCCCTTACGGGCGGGTCTTTTGCGTGCCCTTGATGTCCCGGCCCCGGAAGGGGTGCGCCTGCGTGACATAGCCTTTCCCCTGGAATGCGAGCCCCTGCTCAATCCCTTCCTCCTGCAGCTGCTCACAGCTGTGGCTGACCGACAGTGCCTGCCCCATGGCCTGGCCATTTCCCAGCTTGTGCCCCTGGTCAAAGACCTTGGCGTCAGGGTGCGCAGACTGGATGTGAAGGGCAGGGGGAGCACCCTCTCCGTCAGGCAGGCTGCTGCCCTGGGTCAGGCTGAGCTGGCAGGCCTTGTGCAGGAGCTTCTTTGTGGCAGGGCACGCATTGTGCCACCGCACAGGGACCCTGCCCGAAATGAGCGTGTGGAACTCATTGTCTCACCGCCCTGGCCTGTACGTCCTGCTGCAGTGCGCCAGCGCGAGGCTCTGGAATACCTTATGTTCCATGGCACGACCAACAGGCGCACTCTTATCCGCGAGCTTGGAGAAGGGGCTGCCACTGTTCTTGCAGCCCTTGTAAAGGCAGGCTGCATACGCATTGCTGCAGAGGAAACGCATAACGCACTGGAAGAACTGACCGAGAGCCTCATTGCCCCGACAGAAAACACTGTCTTTGAGCTCAATGCCGACCAGCAGGCTGCCGTTGCAGACATCACTGCCCTGATCGACAGCAATGAGCATGCCTCACGCCTGCTTTTCGGTGTCACAGGCTCAGGCAAGACTGCAGTCTACACCACTGCCGCCAGGCACTGCCTGGACATGGGGCGCAATGTGCTCCTGCTGGCCCCGGAAGTTGCCCTGGCCCACAAGCTCAGGAACGATTTGCGGGCTGCGTTGCCAGGCAAACGCATTCTCTTTTATCACGGCTATCAGGGACAGGCCCGCAGAGAGGAGACCTTCCGGGCCGTTGCCTCGGCAAAAGAACCCATGCTGGTGGCAGGCACGCGCTCTGCCCTGTTCCTGCCCCTGCGCAATGTGGGCCTCATCATCCTGGATGAGGAGCATGACGGCTCCTTCAAGCAGGAAGAGCGCGTTCCCTATCATGCCAAGGAAGTGGCCTGGCTCAAGGCTCGCCAGGAAAAGGCCGTGCTGGTCTTAGGCTCTGCCACGCCGGACATCCGCACCTGGCATGCAGCCTGCGAAGGCAAAATCGGGGTACTGCGCATGCCAAAGCGCATCTCAAAGCGGCCCCTGCCCCCTGTGGAGCTTGTGAACATGGGCCGCAGGCGCATCATGAGCGAAGAGGAGACCCTGCTTGCCCCCGAGTCCCTGCAGGCACTTGAGGAGACTGTGCAGCGCGGCGAGCAGGCCATTGTGCTTTTGAACCGCAGGGGCTTTGCCCCGCTCATCTACTGCCCTGACTGCAAGATCACCATAAGCTGCCCCAACTGTGCCGTAGGCCTTGCCTTTCACCGCAGTGAGGGGCGCCTTGTCTGCCATTACTGCGGCTACAGCCTGCCCTTTCCTGCCCCCTGTCCGGGCTGCCATCGCATGAACTACATGCCCATGGGCGAGGGCACGGAGCGCACCACCAGCTATCTTGCCGCACGTTTTGGCCATGAAGTGCTGCGCTTTGACAGGGACAGCACCAGGCGCGAAGGGGCCATGGAAGAGCTCCTGGCCAGATTTGCCCGCCATGAGGCCAATATCCTGGTAGGCACGCAGATGCTCTCCAAGGGGCATCACTTCCCGGATGTGACCCTGGCCATTGTGGCAGACGGGGACCTGGGGCTCGGCCTGCCGGACTACAGGGCTGCAGAGCGCACCTTTCAGCTGCTGGTGCAGTCCTCAGGCAGAGCCGGGCGCGGCACTCGCCCGGGGCGGGTGCTCATCCAGACCAGGGATGTGAACCACTACTGCTGGAAATACGTGCGCACAGCGGACTATGAGGGCTTTTATGCCGAGGAACTGGCCCGCCGCAAGCGCTACCGCTTCCCGCCCTTCAGCCACGTAAGCCTCATCCGCTTCTCCTATGAGCGCAATGATCCCGAGGGCTCTGCTGCCATGACCGCTGTGGAGGCCTGGGTACGCAATGAGGCCAGAGTACGGGGGCTGCCCCTGCTGGGGCCAGTGCAGTCGCCCATAGCCTTCATCAGCAACCGCATGCGCTACCAGTGCCTGTTCAAGACTGCAGAATGGAGCGGTGTACGCACCCTGTATGCTGATCTCATCCGCCAGCCTGAGGCAGAGAAACTGCGTATCTCCCTCAATCTGGACCCGTATTCCATGCTTTGACATTCCCCGGCAAAAGAGCGACGAAGAAACCCTGTATACAAAGCCTGACACACAGGGAACCGTCTGCCCGGGCTCTGTACCACGGGATCCGTACCACGGGCTCTGTACACACGAAAGCCTGTGCCCGGCTCCTTGCACACATTCCCCTTTGTACAGGGCAGGACAGGGGAAAAACCTGAACATGAGACGCCCGGGGCCGGCATCACATTCTGCATGGGAGGGCAGCATGGACAAGAGCAATATGGACAAGAGCAGGATGGACAAGGGCAAGATCTTCCTTCTCTCCGGTGGCCATCTGTCCTGTGATTTCAACTCCGGGTCTTTACCGGCTATCATTCCCTATCTGCAGGAATTCTTTGCCTTGAGCTATCAGGCCACCGGCAACATCATGTTTGTGCAGTCCCTGCTCTCTGCCATCACCCAGCCTGTGTTCGGTGTGCTCAGCGACAAGATCTCCAGACCATGGTTTGCGCCCCTTGGTGTCCTGCTTGCCGGCATTGGCATCATGCTTACAGGCCTTTGCGGCAACTACTATGCCATGCTCGCTGCCGTGGGCATCTGCGGCATTGGCTCTTCCCTCTTCCATCCCACAGCAGCCAGACTGGCCAATCAGGTGGCAGGCGCACACAAGGGCCTGGCCTTAAGCATCTTCTCCATTGGCGGCAATGCCGGCTTTGTCATAGGACCGCTTGTGGCTGCTGCCCTGCTGGCCGCCTTCGGGCTGTCCGGCACCATCTTCTTTGGTGTGCTGGCAGTGATCACAGCCGTGGCTCTGGTCTGGGGCATCATGCACATGTCCATGCCAGCAAAAAAGGCTGCCGGTACGGGTGGCGAGCATGCACTTCCCAACAACTGGAAGCAGTTCAACCGCTTAACTGTCGCCATCATGACCAGGAGCATTGTACTGAGCAGCATTCATGCCTATCTGCCTCTGTACTGGATGCATATCTACGGGCAGAGCAAGACTGCCGGTGCTGTGGCTGTGACTGTCTTCGGGCTGGCAGGGGTGCTCAGTAACATCATCGGCGGCTTCATCTCGGACCGCAATGGCAGGGCAAAGGCCCTGCATCTGGCCTTTCTTCCCATGGCCCCTGCCCTGCTCATCTTCAGTCTGGCTGACAGTATGGTCATTGCCTGGCTCATGCTGCTCATCCTGGCCTTCAGCCTCTACTTTGCCTTCAGCACCATGGTGGTGCTCGGGCAGCAGTTCCTGGCCCGCAACATCGGCTTTGCCTCTGGTGTCACCTTAGGCCTGAGCACTGCTGTGGGCGGCATCTGCGCCCCGCTCATCGGCCTTATCGGCGATACCTGGGGCCTTGCTGCCTCCTTCCAGGTCATGGCTGTGCTGGCCCTGGTTGCAACCGTTACCTCCTTCTTCATTGATGCCAGTGCCAACGAACAGGAGCCGGACTAATGCCTGCCGCAGGGAACGCTTCAGAGACACTCTATCACCTGGTCTGCACCCTGCCCCTGGCAGGCAGGGCTGAGCTTGTCTGCACAGACTCTGGGCTGCGCTACCTCTTCCTGGAAAAGGAAGGAGAGCGAGCTGTGCGCCCGACGGCCTTTGCACCTGAATGCCCGCCCCTGCTGCGTGAGGCTAAGGCGCAGCTTGAGGCCTGCCTTACAGGCAGACTGCGCGACTTTGACCTGCCCATGGACGTGGTGGGCACAGCCTTTCAGCGTGCCATCTGGCAGGCTTTGTGCGAAATTCCCTTCGGGGAGCTGAAAAGCTATGGCGAGCTTGCTGCTGCCGCAGGCTCCCCCAGGGCCTGCAAGGCTGCCGGCTCTGCCTGCGGCGCCAACCACCTGCCCATCATCATTCCCTGCCATCGCGCCATTGCTGCGCAGAAGAAGATAGGCGGCTTTGGCCTTGGTCTTGACCTCAAACGAAAACTGCTTGCCCTTGAGGGGCATACCTTCTAATCGCCCTGGAACAGATGCCCTGAAAGGAGGGCTTTTGCATGTCTCACTATCTCTACATTACAGACGTCTACTGCCCCTGGTGCTATGCCTTCGGCCTTGTCTTTGACAAAATCCTGGAACAGCATCCCCTGCCTGTGCGCGTTCTCTGCGGCGAGCTGGTGAATCCCGGCAATACCATTGACGACATGGTCATGGAAATGCCCAATATCAAGGCCTTCTTCAAGCGCCTCAGCGAAACTGCAGGCCGCGGCGTGGGCCAGGCCTACATGGACCTGCTTGAGCCCGGCAAGGGAACCATCACCATGGACAGCCAGGCCATGAGCATCCCTGTGGCAGCCCTGCGCCGCCTCAATCCCGGCCATGAGAAGGAACAGATCGAAGCCCTGCAGAAGGCCTTCTATCAGGATGGTCAGGATGTGCTGGATCCCTTTGTACAGGCAAAGGCCTGCAATGTGGACGAAGAGACACTCATCCTGGAGTGCTCAAAGCCGGAGGTGAAGGCTGAGGCGGAAAAGTCCAGGACTGAGGCTGTTGCGGTGCTGGGGGACTTTGTCATCTACCCCACCCTCTTCCTGGAACAGGACAATGGCGAGCGCGTGCTCCTTGCCCGCAGCTTCACCAACTATGAGACTGTGCTCGGCAGACTGGAAGCTGCCTTAAAGAAGTGAGGCAAGTGATGCTGCCAGGGGAAAACGCCCCAAACTGCGTCTGGACGTAAGGCGCATGAGCGTGACGGTGTCAGGCACTGCATGCTTTTCTCCATTTTCGGACACGTTTCAAAACAGGAGAAGCATGGCCTGGCCTCTGCAGCTTTCGGCATCTCAGCTGTCATCTCAGCTGTCATCTCAGCCGTACACCCATACCTCTTTTACCGCAGCAAAGGGATGCCGCCAAAGAGACCCTGGAGGTAGCGTTTGTCCAGGTCACAAAATGTTTCTGCTCCCTTGAACTCCGCCAGGGAATACAGTTCTGACGAGTGGTCATACTTCTTGTCCACAAACCAGATCTGATCCTTCCTGAACAGGGGTGGCTGCACCTGCAGTGGGTAGATGTCATGGAGCGTACAAAGAAGCTGAGCTCCATGCGGATTTGTTGCTGCAGAATGGAAAAGCTTGACAAGGCGCTGCACAAGCAAAGGATGAAGACTTCTGTCCAGCGCATCAATGCCCAGAAACTGTCCCTCCTTCAGGGCAGAGTATATTGCTGTCAGGCAGGAAAGCAGCCGCACTGTGCCGCCTGAGACAGCTTCCAGCGGCAAAAGGGCCTCTGTCTCTCCCGCATGCACAAAGAAGTATCCCTGTATTTCTCCAGCACCACATCTTTGTATAGCAATTTTGGAGATACCAAGGTCTGCAGCGTCCAGAAAAGACTCTGTAAAGTGTTGTGCTTCCTCGTCTTCAGACAAGAACCTGAGACTGTCCATGACATCCACAGCCGTCTTTTGCGTATGCAGAACAAATGAAGAGATCAGGTGTTCGTACACAGGACCAAGCTGAGCACTGTTCAACTCTGCTGCACGAGAGAGAAAAAGAACTGTCTCCCTGGTTGCCCTGCTCCAGGCAGCTTTGCTTCCCCGAAGATATTTGCCAAAAGTATAGATGTCCTTGTTCACACTGCTGTCGTACTTTCTTGAAAACAAAAGTCTTTTTGCTTTTCCTGCAATTTCATACAAGGACTCTTTACAGATCCGCTCCTTTGTATATTGAAAACCGTACTGGTAGCAGCGTCCGGCAAAGAGGAAGGTGATTTCAAACAAGGTGGGAGCATGCAGTGAGTCTGCGCTCAGGGCAAAGGGCGTATACGGCAGAACCTGCTGCATCGGGGCTCCTTCTGCTGGTGTCACCCAGGGCCCTGTCAGGATATGCAGCATTGTCTGCAGGGCTTCAAGCACTGTGGACTTACCGCCGGCATTGGCCCCGTAGATCACAGCTGTGCGCAACAGGCGCGGAACAACAGGGACAGTGGTCTCTGTACTGGTGTACGCAAGCAGCGCCTGGCCTTCCCTGTCTCCTTCTTTGTCTTCTGCCGGCACAAAGCTGAGCTCCTGCTCATCCAGCAGGCAGCCAAAGTTGCGCACACGAAATGCAATCAGCATAGCTTCCTCTTTTGCGCCAGAGCGCCTTCCTCGTCCGGGAAGAGGCTGCCATCAGGATGCCCCGTCATGGGGCTGACCTGCCCTAAGCCTGCCTCACCAGGCTCGTTTGCTTTTTCTTCTGGCAGCCGCCCAAACCTGCTCAAGGCTGCTCAGGACTCTGCCTTCTTCATAGCACGCTCTGCGCAGCCCCGCCAGCCCTGTTTTGTCCCGGTGTCTCGTAGTTGTACGAAGACAGTGCCGGCAGATCGATACATTGGGGTATTCAGGCAAGGAAAAAGCCTGTACACCGACTGCTGCTGCATATGGTGTACAGGCTGGAAAGCGCTGGCAGGGCCGGGTAGAATCAGCCGGCTTCAGTTTGTCAGGGTCTTTTCCAGGAGCACAAGCTTGATGTTCTGCATGCCGTTGAAGACACAGGGCGCAACGCCGCGCTCTTCATAGCCCAGCTTCTTGTAGAAGGCTCTGGCAGGCAGATTGAGGACATTGGTGTCCATACGCAGATAGGGGCAGCCGTGTTCCAGAGCATACTGCTCATAGAAATGCACAAAGACCTTACCAAGGCCACCGCCTTTTTTGAGCGGGTCCACTACCAGGGTGTGCAGGACCATGACTTCCTCGTCCTTTGCATCATGACGCCAGGCTGCTCCCTTGTAGACATCCACCTGCAGCTGGTTGATGACGGCAGCACCAGCCACCTCGCCGTCTGCCTCAAGCACAAAGAGGTCACCACGTGCAAGGCCTGCCTCGGCCGTGGCTCTGACAGGATAGACACCGCGCTGCCAGCCTACTGTGACAGGGCCTTTTTCCTCTTCTGTAAGAATGCGATCGTAGATGGCTTCAATGGCATCGAGATCTGCGGCTGTTGCCGGACGAACAAAAGTATTCATAGCGTGTGCCTCACCAGGAAAAGTATCAGGTACAGTGCTTCTCTTCTTTCAAGCCGAGAGTGTCAAGCCAGTAGCTACAATGTTTGCACTCTCAATGCATTGTTTCAATGCCAAGGTCATGAGTTGTGCTGCAATTCCACAACCTGTGTTTTACTCATAGACTGGACTCGTTTGAATGACATCCTTTTTCCACAAATCACCAAGTGAGTATTTCTCAAGCCAGACACGGAATGTATCACTGCTCAGTCTTGAAAATGTACTTTCGCCATTCGTGCATTCAGCGACAATAACATCATTGACAGTAAAGTAATCCAGCAAGGTTGCAGACTGAGTACAGAGTATAATCTGGCTTTCTTGTGAAGCAACCTCAATCATTTCTGCAAGCAATGGCAGATCCCCGGGATGCAAGCCAAGTTCTGGTTCATCAATGAAGATTATATCGGGACGCTTTGGTTGTAACAAGAGCGTTGCAAGCGTTATATAGCGAAGTGTTCCATCAGAAAGTTGTGCTGGAAGAAAAATATAACTTGAGTTTTTCCGCTTCCAGTCATGACGCACTCTTTCTCCAGGAAGCATTGTAAAGCAAAATTCTTCTATATATGGAGCAACTAAGTATATTGAACGTAAAATTTCTTTATAGTCTCGTGGTGATGTTTCTCTGATATGCCATAACATGGAAGCCAGGTTTGAGCCATCAGGACGTAAATAGTGTGTATCTGAAATAGAGGAACTCTTGCGGATATTTGCCAGGAGAGCTGTCTCATTAAATGGCGTATGCTTCCATCATGCATCATTGCAAGAGCAAGGTTTTCATCTGATGTTGGCAGAAAACGCAATGCATATGTCTTTTCCTCAGTTTCTATTGCACAGGAAATCTCTTGCGTACCCTGTGTTCCCAAAAAGAGCAGGCGCTCACAGCCCCCATGCACACTGACATAGTTCCTGAGTCCGCTGACTGGAAGCTCAGGAAGCGAAAAGCCGCACATGGCCTGCAGCATGGAAAAGAACTCCAGGAAGTTGCTTTTTCCTGCTCCATTTGCCCCTATAAAGACATTCAGAGGCCCCAGGGTAAAGTTCTCAAGTGACTTGATTGATTTGAATCCCTGGAGTGTGATCTTCTGTATGTGCGGCATAGCACCCTCTGCTCTGACAAACTATGTTGTTTAGGCAATCCTGGTATGGTGTGACCTGTGTGCGCTGCAAAGTACAGGGCCCTGCTTTTTCTGTGCAAAGAAGGCAAAAGGCCGCAGAGCCCCTTTGAGTGAGCATCTGCGGCCTTGCAACCGGAACACTGTCTTGTGAGACTGCCCTACTTCAGCTTTTCCTGCAGAAGCTTGTTCACAAGGCCGGGGTTGGCCTTGCCCTTTGTCTCGCGCATGACCTGGCCCATGAAAAAGCTGATGAGCTTGGTCTTGCCCTGCCTGTAGGCCTCCACCTCGGCCGGGTTGGCGGCAATGACCTTGTCCACAGCGCTGTCAATGGCGCCTGTGTCCGAGATCTGGGCCAGTCCGTGCTCTGTCACATAGGCTCTGGGCATGGCACCGCCGGAAAGCAGGTCAGCAAAGATGTCATTGGCAATCTTGGCGCTGATCAGGCCTTCTTCCACAATGGTCACAAGCTCTGCCAGGGCCTCTGAAGTCATGGCTATGTCTGTGATGGACTTGCCTGTGGCATTGAGCTCGCGCAGCATGGGGCCAAGGATGTAGTTGGCAACCTTCTTCGGGTTGGCCTTCTTTGCGGCCTCTTCAAAGAAGTCTGCCATGGCTCTGCTGGCCACCAGCACTTCGGCCTCGTCCTCGGCAATGCCGGTCATCTCCATGAAGCGCTGCAGACGCTCCTTGGGCAGCTCGGGCAGCTCCTGCTTCCAGCTCTCGAACTCTTCCTCTGTAATGTGCACGGGCAGCAGGTCCGGGTCCGGGAAGTAGCAGTAGTCATGGGCCTCTTCCTTGCTGCGCATGGCCTGGGTGATGTTCTTGTCCGCATCATAGAGACGGGTCTGCTGAATGACTTCACCGCCGTCGAGCAGCACATCTTCCTGCCTGGCAATTTCATAGGCAATGGCGCGAGCCACGTTGCGGAAGGAGTTCACATTCTTGAGCTCGGTACGGGTGCCGAGCTTCTCTGAGCCCCTGGGCCTGATGGAGACGTTGGCATCACAGCGAAAACTCCCTTCCTCCATATTGCCGTCGCACACCCCAAGATAGGTCACAATGCGGTACAATGCCTTTAAGTAGGCCACTGCCTCTTCAGGGGAGCGCATGTCAGGCTCGGAAACGATTTCCACTAAGGGTGTGCCTGCCCTGTTGAGGTCCACATAGCTGTGGTTCTCGGTATGGGAATGAATGTTCTTGCCGGCATCGTTTTCCATGTGGATGCGGGTGATGCCGATTTTCTTGGGACCATTGCCCACGTCAATGATCACATGCCCGTGCTCGCACAGGGGAAGCTCGAACTGGGAAATCTGATAGCCTGCCGGCAGGTCCGGGTAGAAGTAGTTCTTTCTGGCAAAAACGCTGTCCAGGTTGATGGAGCAGTTGGTGGCCAGGCCCACCAGAGTTGCGTAGTGCACTGCCTGCTTGTTGATACGCGGCAAAGCACCAGGCATGCCGGTGCACACTTCGCAGGTATTGGTATTGGGGGCCTTGCCAAAGGCATTGGGGCAGGAACAGAAGAGCTTGGAGGCTGTGGCCAGCTGCACATGGACTTCAAGGCCGATTACAGCTTCAAAATCGGGCATGTATATCTCCGTTAGACTGGATAAACGTGTTGGTGATTGTGCTATTGCTTGTGTATGATGACTGTCTGGAAAATCGCGTGTGATGCACAGGGATTACGCATTGAACACTGCAGATGGGAACGTTCCCTGGGCTCGTCTGCCCGGGCCTGGGCGCCCGGACCCTGCGCGGGGCGTATATTAGCGACGGACCAGCGTTGCGTCAAAGTATTTCCCCACCCCGTACTCGCCGCGCCGGAAGAAGGTGTCCGGATCCGGGCCTCTGATCTGCATTTCCGGATTGGACTTCTGTACTTCCAGGGCAATCTGCATTTCCTTGGTGCAGCCTGTACTGTAAGTGGCATCCTTGCCTATCCATTCCCTGGGCATGCTCTCGCCAAGTAAACGGAAGCCGCGCTCAATGTCATCGGCAGTCTGGAAATACCAGATGTTGATAAGGCCGCTGCGCTGCACCCGCTCCCACATATACATGAGGTCATCGCCGTCCATACCCTCCACAAAATGGGTGGCAGGATTGATGATGCAGGCCCTGGGCAGGCGGCTTTGCAGTTCCTCCACAATGGCTGTGGCAAGGCGTACTGCCGTGGCTGTCTGACCTGGGATGGAACCGATGACACAGCTGTAGAAGATGATGGGCCGCCCCTCGTTCTGGGCCTCGCGCATATGAGCGATGATGCCGTCTGACAGGGCCATGATGTCGCGCTCGCTGTACTTGCGCACACTTTTGGCATGGGGCCTGTAGTGCAGGCGCAGGGACCCGTTCGCATTCTCCCAGCAGAGAATGTCTCTGGTGAATTCATGGCTTGTGCCAAAGAGAGTGTCATACAGACGTGTGCCCCTGGCAAGGATGAGATCTGCTTCCTTCCAGGCTCTGGAGAAGGTGACTGAGACACGCACAAGGTTTAAGCGCTCCCTCGTGCCATCGGAGATGACAATGAGCCCCCACTCGCGCAACAGTTTGAGCAGGCCGTTCTTGGAGATGGCGGCATCTGTGCACAGGTACGCTTTTTTCAGGGCCTGCTGCAGGACAGGGTCTGTGAACATGTCCTGCAGAGTGGGTGCTGCAAAGTAGAACTCTTCCTTGACGGCATAGATGACGCGATGGCCGCGCTCAACCAGAAAGCCTGCCAGGGCAAGGTCAAAGTAGCAGCCGCTGGCATCAGCCAGAAGCAGGATGGTGGAATGTGTGTCCAGCAGGGCTGGCACCCGCTCCCAGACTGCGGCAAGAGCTGTTTCTGCAGCTGCAAAATCTTCCAGTACTGCTGCACCCTTTTCCATAAGCTCTGCCGGGCTTTGCAGGGAGATGGCAATGTGGCGGGCCAGACGGGTACGGTCCAGGGCTGTCTGCAGGCCTGAACAGGTGGCAGCACTCGCACCACGCACCAGGGCCATGGGCGCTCTGTCACACAGGGCAGCAAAGTCCGCCTGAGAAAGCAGCGCATGTGCCCTGGCATTCTCAGCCCTGCGACGCTCCCTCCAGGGGTCTGTCAGGCTTGTGTCCGGGGAGAGCACAAAGGCAGTCAGACGCTTGACAAGGCGCGAGGGGATAATGTCATGGAAGAGCAGTGCCCTGCGCAGGCGCTGCCGGCAAAAGGCAAGGATGCTGCGCTTGTAGTCACTATCCACGTCCAGGGAGTTCAACAGCAGCACGCAGATGCGCCAGGCTCTGGCATATTCCCTGCGTATGGTGGGGGTCAGCTCTGTTTCCATGAGGTCAAAGAAGACATGGTCCGAGCAGGGCACATAGAGCTGGTCCGCATCCAGGGCCACCATGAAGGCCAGCTGCTCTGCACTGGCCACCAGATGGGGGTTGAGCCTGTAAAAAAGATTATTGTCGATGAGAAAGCTCGCTACCCGCACCTTAAGCTCGCTCTTTGCTGCAGACAGGCGCAGATCCCGCAGGCGCGGGCCTGCAGGCGTCCCTGCAGCGACCTTGTCCTGCCGGCTCTCATGCCTGCCCTGATACCTGCTTGAGCCGGAGTCAGAGCTGTCTGCCTGCTCGTCTGCCGGCCCCTGCCCGTCTCCTTCAGGCCCGTTTTCTTCCCGGCACTGGCAGCAGGCCTCCTGCACAGGATAGGCGGTCACAGCTGTATTGGGGAAGTCAGGCAGCGCGTCGCAGCTGCCCTGCTGGCGCACGGGCATATCCGGCGTGCCGGCACCATCAGGGCTGTCAGCCAGTTCTCGTGTGGGGCTGGAGAAGACGTTCATATGCTCCCTCCTTTGCTGTGCCTGCGTGCTGCACAGGCTTTGCGCAAGCCCGCACAGGCTGTGTGCGCCTTGCAGCACCATTCCAGTCTCTTTGCCTGCACCTGGCAGCCCTGCAGCGGGCGCGCCAGGCTCTTCTGCGCACAGGGGCAGTTTTCGAGGCACGTTCCGTGACGCGTTCTGTGAACTGTCGGTACCACTGTCCGGGCCACTGGTCTGGGCCAGGCACGCATGGCAAGGCCCGCGTTCCCTGCCGCTACCTGCCATGGGCACTGCCGCATCATGCCCATTGAGCCTGGCTGGTCTGCAGAGAGCACAAGATCTGCCCTTCTGCCTGGCACAGGCAACGGGCCCCCCGCTGCAGCCCTGTCCGCTGTCCAGACTGCTGTCCTGGCCGCTGCGCCCTATTCGCCGGGTTTGGGCTCGTTCTTCAGGGCAGGGTTATTGACCGGATTTTGCAGGATGAAGCTGCGCGTGCGCAGGCGCTCAATGAAGGACAGGCCCTTGCCAAGGAAGCGCACGCAGTCCGGTATGCCCTCAATTTCAATGATATCGTTGGTCTGCACCACATGGCCTTCCTGTCCGTCCACAGTGAGATAGCTCTCAGTGGTGCCTGGCAGCAGGTGGAAGCGGAAGATGGTGTGGGTGGGGAAGACCATGGGCGGGATGGTATTCAGAAAAGGACAGATGGGCACAAAGGCCAGCACATTGAGGGTGGGATAGAGCAGAGGGCCGCTGGCAGAGACGCTGTAGCCCGAGCTGCCGATGGCTGTGCTGAGCAGAAAGCCGTCTGCGCGCACA
Source organism: uncultured Desulfovibrio sp. (assembly GCA_949291675.1). Taxonomy (GTDB): domain Bacteria; phylum Desulfobacterota; class Desulfovibrionia; order Desulfovibrionales; family Desulfovibrionaceae; genus Desulfovibrio. Next base: position 16,614 of record CASEWR010000104.1, read on the forward strand.
GCGCCCATGAGCTCGCCATCCGTGTAGATATTGGCATAGACAAGGCGAGCCATGGCAGAGCGGCTCAGGACCACGTCATTGACGGCATGGCCTCCTGCCACGTGATGCCCGTAGCGCAGCAGGGCCCAGCGCAAACCTGCTGCAGAGCGGTATTCCGTGGAGGACAGGAGGGCTGTGAGGCCGGCTTCCCAGTTCTCGGGCTCAATGTCCGACAAAAAGCCCACTCTGCCGAAGTTGATACAGACCATGGGGATGCCGCGGCACATGACGTGGCGGGCAACGCCCAGAATAGTGCCGTCGCCGCCGAGCACGATGATGAGATCCAGTTCCGGATCGTCGTACAGGGGCGAGCTCTGCTCTGCCGGGATAACATTCACTTCCTGGCAGCAGTGCCTGGAACGCAGCCACCTGGCAATGGTGATGCCAAGCTCTTCTGCTTCCTTAACTCTGGCCTTGGTCACGATAAGGATACTGCGATACGCAACTGTGTTCATTTCAAACTTCAGAAATTTTCAAACTTCAGAAATTGCACGGAATTGGGGACGGACTGCCGCTGTTGCCACAGCCTCTGGCCTGCAGGGGACTGGCCTTGCGCAGCACAGTGCGTGCGCTGCGGCGCAAACGCTGAAAAAAGATCAGGCAGCTATCTTATGCACATAAGCTGTTGACACGAGGATGGCAAGCAAAAAGCTGCAGAACCTGGCCAAATCTTCTGTTGTTCCGGCCCTTCGCCTGCCTGCATGCCAACAGGCTGGGAGGTAGGCGGGCTGACGCTCACAGGGTAGCCTGTGTGCCTGCCTGCAGCCACACTGGCCAGTTCCCGCAGGCTGACAGCAGGACAGACTGCCGGACAAGAGCGTCCCTGCCGGCATTGGCCCGATTTGACCCGCTCTGGCCAGTTCTGCCCGGCACCGCCCTGCGCAGCTTCGGCCAGATCCGTGTGCTCAGCCTGCCCATTGTCCTCAGATCACCCGCATCAGCTGCACACACAGGAAGATGGCGCCCACGATATTGAGCACCACATAGACCTTTGCCAGCACAGGCCAGACTCTGGAGCCTGTGTACCTGCCTGCAGAGCGCCAGACGCCAACCATGCACACAATGCCCCAGAGCATCTGCACAATGCCCAGCACCAGATAGCTGATGCTCCCAAGGACGGAGCCGTGGAACATGGCGGCCAGTCCCTCTCCCAGCACAAGCAGGAGCACACTGCCGATGATGTAGTAGAGCCAGAAGGTCTTTGCCAGGGGATACTCTCCCCGGAAAAGCCGTGCCAGAAAGGTGGAGCTTTGGGCCATAGGTCTGTGTCCTTTGCGTTCAAGCGCATCATCAAGCGCTGAGATCAAGCGCTGAGATGCTGTGTGTTTGTGTGTCTGCTGCCGGGACATAAGGAGCATGAGTGCGCGATCCCTGGCAGGATGAGGGCAGGATGAGGCAAGCCTTGTTGCGCGATGTGCCAGTGCGCGATTGTCATTGCGCGATTGCCACTGCGCATTGCGCAAAAGCCCGGGGCAAGCCCCTGCGCCCGGCCTGACTGACTGTGTCTCGCTGTCAGCCTGTGCCACAGTGCCACACTGCCCCGGTATGACAGTGTCACTGTTCAGCATGGCATGTGACACTGTCTGCAGCAGCGGGGAACAGGAGCAGTCCTGAGCAGTCCGGACAGTCTGGGCAGCCCTGAGCAGTCCTGAACAGTCCTGAGCAGCCCGGGGCAGCGCAGGCCCTGAGCAGGATACGGGGAAGCCCTCCGAAGCTGGTCTCCGAAGGGCTTTTTTCTCATTGTCCTGTGCACGTCCCCCGAGGAACAGCCAGGGGGAGCGAGGGCTTACATGTGCTCGCAGATGGCCCTGCCGAAGGCAGAGCAGGCAACCTCTGTGGCGCCATCCATCTGGCGGGCCAGGTCATAGGTCACGGTCTTTGCTGCCACAGCGCCGGCAATGCCCTTGCGCACCAGTGCTGCTGCCTCGTTCCAGCCCATGTACTCGAACATGAGGGCACCGGAGAGGAGCAGGGAGCCGGGGTTGATCTTGTCGAGATTGGTGTACTTGGGGGCTGTGCCGTGGGTGGCTTCAAAGATGGCGTAGCCGTCACCCACATTGGAGCCCGGAGCCATGCCAAGGCCGCCCACCTGGGCTGCCAGGGCATCGGACATGTAGTCGCCGTTTAAGTTGGGCATGGCAAGCACGCTGTACTCGCGCGGACGCAGCAAGATCTGCTGGAACATGGAGTCTGTGATGCGGTCCTTGATGACGATTTTGCCATCCGGCACCGTTCCTCCCAGCCTGCTCACTTCTTCCTCGGTGATGGTGACATCGCCGAACTCCTCGGCTGCGCACTCATAGCCCCAGCGGCGGAAGCCGCCTTCAGTGAACTTCATGATATTGCCCTTGTGCACCAGGGTCACGCTGGGCAGCTTGTGGTCAATGGCGTACTGAATGGCCATGCGCACAAGGCGTTTGGTGCCCTTCTCGGAGATGGGCTTGATGCCGATGGCTGTGTCTTCCCCAAGTTCGCGGCCTGTGAGCTCCTTGATGAGGGCAATCATCCTGGCTGCTTCCGGGGTGCCGGCATCCCATTCAATACCTGCATAGAGGTCTTCGGTGTTTTCCCGGAAGATGACCATGTTCACGGCATCGGGGTCCTTCACGGGGCTTGGGACGCCAGGCACGTGGCTTACGGGACGGATGCAGGCATAGAGGTCAAAGAGTCTGCGCAGGAGCACGTTCACAGAGCGAAAGCCCTTGCCCACAGGGGTGCTCAAGGGGCCCTTCAGAGCCACACGGTATGTTGTGATGGCCTCCATGCTGGCCTCGGGCACGAACTCACCTGTGTTCTGCCAGCAGGTCTCGCCGGCATCAATGGGCAGCCATGCTATCTGTCTTTTGCCGCCATAGGCCTTTGCCACTGCCGTGTCGAACACGGGCTGCGAGGCCCTCCAGATGTCCGGTCCCACACCATCGCCAGGGATGATGGGGATAATGGGATCGTCCGGGATGATCAGTTTGCCGTCAGCTCCAAGCGTGATTCCTGTGCCCATATTTTCTCCAGGTGTTTGAAATATCTGCTGTGTTTGTCGTATTGTGCACGCTGCCTGCAGTGTAGCGCAGACACCATGCTGCCACCTTCAGCCCTGCAGTACCCTGCAGGACCGGCCTGCTGTGCGCCCTTCCCCTTGCCCCCTTGCCCGGCCTCCGCTCCTGTCGCCCCTGCCCTGCACCAGTCATCAGCCTTGCTGCAGGCAGGCCCTTTGTGCCAGGCCGTGTCCCCACAGCGCAACAGTGCCAAAGCAGGTTCTGACTGCTTGCAGCCATGGTGCAGCAGAAATGCTGTACGCTGGGATGCAGTGAACAGAGGAACAAATATTCAGTGAACGTTTGTTCAGCGAACAAGGATCCAGTGAAAAGCTTCACAGCCTGGACAGCATAGCCGTCCGCAGGGGCAAAAGCAAGGGTGCACATGGCAGCAACGTGTTGGAACATCTTGCTTTTGCTGCTCTTCGCGTGTATGGAAGACAACTGCATTTCCTTGTCTGTCTCAGGTTTGTTTCAGCCCCCATGCTGCCTGGCATGCACTCAGTCCTGTGGCGCGCAAGGGAGCCCGGCATGGAACCTGGCAGCTCAGCATGGAGTTCGGCATGGAGTTCGGCATGGAACCTTTCCTGTGCTCAGGCCCGGGCTCCCTTGTGAGGCCGGCATCAGACCTGCAACCCGTCTGTCTCCTGCCTGCATCAGGTCTGCACAAGGGCCGGTTCAGGCCCGCTGCAAGCTAAGCAAGCTATGTACAGCAAGGTCCGAAACAGACGTTCCACACTGCATATTTCCTGCAGCTGCGTCCTGGCAGGCGCAGCGCAGGCATTTTTTTCACGGTTTTCTCTGCCACGTTCCGGAGGATTTATGGCGACATCAAGACACAGACACTCTTCTCACCGCGCAAAACAGGCGACTGTTTCGCGCGCACGGCTTGATCAAACGCGCATTGTGCAAGCCATGGCTGTGCAGAAAGAGGTTGCCCGGGTGCTTGGTGACACGTCCCCTGTGTCTGCCATACCGGATACAGAGATTGCCCGCTCCTTCTGGGGCAGAACCCTGAAAGAGCAGCTGAGCGACGTTGTTATCAGGTCAGCAGAAATCACCACCCGGGCCATAGACATGCTGCGTCATGGCGAAGTGCTGCACCTTGCCATTGACCCGACAACAGATGTCCTCGCAGCCTGTGTCTACGATCACAAGGACGAGGACATGTATGTGGTGCAGGTGAGCCTTGGCACGGTCCGCGCCGGCACAATCGACATCATACAGGCAGCCATGATGGAATGCGGCGTCAGCTACGCCAGTGTCATGCAGGGCACACATCTTCCCCCACGTCTTCAGCATGTCTTCACAGACCCCACGACAGGCTTTCTGCCTGAGGCTGATGACCTCAGCTGCAACTGTGACTGTGACTGCACGGGCAAGTCCGTCTGCTGCGTGCACACAGCTGCTGTGCTCTATGCCATTGCCCATCTTCAGGACACAGCACCGGAGCTGCTCTTTCTCCTGCGCGGCCTGGATGCGCACGCCTTCCGGCTCAGGGACAGGTCATGGCAACATGGCGAAACGGCTTCAGGTGCGGCTTCAGGAAAAAATGCCGGCAAGACTCACGAAAACCATGCCGGACGTGCCTGCGCTCCCTCAGCGCAGGGCACACCGTCTTCTGTTTCCCCTGCAGCAGGGCCTTCGGCCTCTGACCAGTCTGCCCCTGTGCCATCTCCCCCTGCTGCCGGCCAGCGCAAGCCGGCTGCCATCATCCCCTTTGACCCCGGCAGGTCAGTACGCACAGGTATAGCTGCGCAGGCTGGCACATCCGGTCAGGCTGCTGTCACCGCCTTTGCGGAGACTGATGCCCTGCTCAACGCCCAGCTCGAGGAACTCAATGCCCCTGGCATCCAGGCTGTGGGCCCGGCAAGCCGTTCTTTTTTAAGTCCTGAGGAAAGCATGGACAACCTGGAGCATCAGGCCAGGCAACTGATCAGGGATCTGCGCTCAGGCAAAAAGAAGAAGGAAAACCTGCCCGAAGTTGTCACCGAGTTCATGCTGGATATCTCCGGTGCTCCTGACGATCCCAAGCTTCGCAAGGACTTTCTGCAGACCTGCAGAAACATCCAGGGGTTTTCCTGGGATGCGCAGCACAAGCGCCTTATGGCACACATTCGCTCCCTCCTCAGCAGCGACTTTGATGACAGCGACTTTGATGACGAGATCTGGGATGCCCTGAAGGACTGGGACGACGAGGACTGGGACGACGAGGACTGGGACGACGAGGACTGGGATGACGAAGACTGGGACGAGGATGACGAAGACTGGGATGAAGACGACGAAGACTGGGACGAGGACGACGAGGACTGGGATGAGGATGACGAGGACTGGGACGAGGACGACGAAGACTGGGATGAAGACGACGAGGACGAAGATGACGACGAAGAGTATCCGTCCTGGTACACTGAGGAAAACATCCGCGATCTGAAGATTGTCAAAACCTTCCTTGAAGGAGGGCAGATCACGGAACTGCCCTCCTCGCCGGTGCTCAGGCACTTTCTGGCAGACAGGATGCGCGAGCAGGCAGCAACCAGGCTGCGCACGGCCCCCTCGGCCGCTGCTGGCAGGACGCAGGCGGCAAGGCCTGCAGCAAAGGCTGCTGCCTCAAAGGCTGCTGCGCCAAAGGCACCCAGGGCTCCCGGAACTGCCTCAAAAGCCCCCAGGGGCCCCAAGACTGTTATTGCCCCGGAGGCTGTGCAGGCTGCCAGTGCCGTGGCACGAAAGATGGCACAGGACAGAGCTGCTGCCAAGACTGCTGCCCGAACTGCCGGCAAGACTGCAGGCAAGCCCGGCACGACGAACAGGACGGCAAGGGGGGCCAGTGCTCCCGGGACGCTTCCTGTGGACCCGGACTGCCCTACAGGGGAAGGCCTGTGCCGGCTCCATACCCTCTATCAGCAGGTGACAGGCGGCAGCACCACAGATATGGCAAACAGCCTTGATGTCACCTATGCTTCGCTCAGGCGCTGGATGAACATCAAGGGCCCCATCGGCATGCGTGCTTCCTCGCTCACGGCCATTCTGGAGCTGCAGGACGAACTGCTGACCAGAGCCAGAATGTCCAGGCCGGGCACAAGGAAATTCTGAGAGCCCTGCCGGCATGCGACAGCAGCACTGGCAGCTTGCTTTTGACGGGCATGAACGGTAACGGATAGCAGCAGACAGACACCAGCAGCCACGAAACACAAGACGACACAGTCTCAGGACGGTACCAGACGGCACCTGACGGCACCACACGGACGACGGGAGAATCACGGAGGACATATGACAACAGAAGAGCGCAGAGAACGGCGCGCACGCTACATGCGCCAGTGCATCGATGCAGGCAGACGGCTTGAGCTTGTCTCTGTTCCCGAAACCGGGCCTGTGGCTGTGCAGTACTGGGCAACGGCCTGGTTTGACCATTTTTCAGCCATGGCGAATCCCCAACTCCTCGAGAAGGCAGAGGACATAGCCAGGCATGATGAAGTCATCAGCCTCACCTATGCCCTGGATGGCATGCCCAGCGTGCAGGGCCTTATTGCAGGGGACAAGCTCTATGAGGCCTTTGCCTGCTGGCCGCGCATCCAGAGCAAAAAGCTCAAGGAACTGAGAAAGCGCGCAGGCAACAAGCTTTCTGCCGAGGACGTCCTGAAAGGCGCCATCCCCGACAAGCTTGCCGTACTCCTGGACAATGCCGAGAAGGGCATCATGCCTGCCGCTGCGGACATGACCTTTCGCTGCACCTGCGAGGAGGGCCGTGCCGGCAAGTGCTGCGAGCACACACTGGCCCTGTTCTGGGCGCTTGCCAGGGAGCTGAACACTGACCCTGCCCTGATCTTTGTGCTGCGCGGCCTGCAGCCGGGCAGATTCCGCTATGACAGAACCACTGAGGAAGAAGGCAACCGCGATGAGGCAGCCAGAGTTCTCATGGTCCTGCATGACACAGGCTCGACCTGGGAGTGCCTCGGAGAATGCAGCGCAGACCCGGCGCCTGCCATTGATGCCCTCACGAGAGCAGCTGAAGGCCTGCGCGCCCAGGGGACCTCCTTCTATGTGGTCACCACAGAGAACTATGCCTGCCTTGATCAGGTGCTGGACGACTACATGGATGCTGATCTGGATGCTGATCTGGATGCGGACGATGCTGACGGGGAAGCCTTTGATGAGGAGGGCTCACGGGCTGCCAGTCCTGCTGGCTGGTCAGACCAGGATGAGGATGAGGACCTTGAAGCTGTACTTGAGGAATGCGTGGACATCATCAGGCCTGCCCTTGAGTCCGGCATCTTAAGCAAACCTCTGACAAAGGAAGAGCCTGCAGATCCCTTCGAGAGAGCGCTGGCCAGGGGGCTGGACATCTTCCTCGGACTCGCGGAAGGCACAGACGAGGCAGCCACGCAGGCCGGCGCAGACAGCCAGAATGACACAGACGAGGCAGACACTCAGGCCGGCACAGGCAGCCAGAATGACACAGACGAGGCAGACACTCAGGCCGCTCAGCCAGCTGCAGACACTGCCACACAGTCTGAGCCCGAGCCTGCACCTGCCAAAGCTGCCGACGCGCAGGCCTGCCCGGCACCTGACACTGCAGCCAAGCCTGCACCTGCACCCGAAGCAGAACCCGAGCCTGTTCAGGCAGCAGCCCCTGTGCAAAAGCCCGAAGAGACCGTGACTGCGAAAGCGCCCAAAGCTGCAAAAGCAGCAAAAGCTCCAAAGGCAGCAAAAGCGCCAAAAGCTGCAAAGGCTGCAAAAGCAGCAAAGCCCGCAGCTGCGTCCAAAGCAGCTGCGCAGACAGCCCCTGCTGCCCCTGAACCTGCAGCACCTGCCGAGCCTGCAGCACCTGCCGAGCCCGCAGCACCTGCCGGGATTGTCAAGGCTGCCGGGGCTGAGACGGACGCTGAGACCGGCGAGATCCTGCCTCCTCTGGATGCCCAAAATCCCACAGCTGCGGGCTTGCGCAAGCTGCTTGAGCTCAGTGGCTGTGATGAGGAAGATCTGGCCTTCATGATTGGCGTGAGCAAGGCCAGTCTTCTGCGCTGGCTGAACAGTACCGGCAGCATTACCCTGCGCGGCACCTCCCTGCAGAAGATCTGCAAGTATCAGACCCGCCTCATGAAGAAGCTCAACGGCTGAGACAGAAGAGACAACAGCCTCTCACGCTTCAGGCGCCTGGCTTGTGTACAAGCCAGGCGCCTGTTGTGCTCTCAGCTGTTCACACCATGGTATCGGGGTGACTGGGTCAGGGCGATGTCAGGACGTTTCTGTCAGGGCTCTGACACTGTCCCGGCAGGTCTGACAGAGGGTCTCGGGGCTGTCATGCGTCTTCCGCAAAGCCGACAGTCGCAGAGTTGGCATCAGTTGCAGCGCGGACAGGCCAGCCCCGTACACGACAGGCTGCGCCCTCAGGACTTTCTGCGCCGCCGTGCTGTTTCCTTCCGCTTCGGCAGGATGGGGCGCGCACAGAAGCTTAAAAAGCGCACCACAAAGCCTGTGAGTACGGCTGAACAGATGGTGCCTTCACGCACACCAACCACAGCGCCGACGCCGATGAGCCCCAGGGTGATGCCTATGGCCACCATGGTGGAATCGCAGATGACCTTGATGGAGCCGAAGTTCTTCCTGGTCACATAGCTGATGGCCAGCACCAGGCCTTCTCCGGGAAGGACAATGATATTGCTTGCCACCTGCACAAGGATGCCTGCAGCCATGAGCACAATACCTGCCCCAAGAAAGCCCAGACGCTCGATGTAGGCAAGCTCCAGGACGAAGGTGGTGTGATGCATCCAGAAGTCAATGCAGGCTGCAAAGAAGAAGACCGGCAGTATCTGCAGGACATTGGTGAGTTTGAAGCGCTTTTTGCCCAGTACCAGGCGCTCAATGAGAATGAAGCTTGCATTGAGCAGGCCTGTATAGGTGCCAATGGTCAGAGGAAAGATGGCATTGAGGGCATAGGGAATGCTGGTAATGGGCGTTGTGCCAAGGTCTGTATTGGTGATGGTGGCTATACCACAGGCCATGGTGCACAGGCCGAGAAGAAAGGTACAGCAGCGAATGGCAAAAGAGAGTCTGGTGTTCATGGCAAAAGGCACAAAGTTGTCTGGCAAGGCATGGAGTACTCCAGGGCTTTGCATGGGGAAAAATGGGATATGGGCCAGTGCAGAATGCCTGCACTGAGCGCGGCACGCTGCAGTCTGAAGCTGCACGGAGACGGCACGGGCCTGTACAGCAGGCATTGGCTTGCCGGCAGGACGCGAGCGGCACGCAAAGGTGCGTCAGCAGCTCATGGCTTTGTGCGGGCCAGTCTGCGGGCCTGCTGCCATGGCCGGCTGTCCTGATGCACTTCTGACCTGCTGTTCCGGCTGCTGCCATGGCCTGCAGTTCCGGCTGCAGTCTTGCTGCAGTGTTGCAGTGCACAACAGGCGCTGCGTCAGGGAAAACGCGCCAGCATCTCCTGTGCTTCCACAAGGTGCACCACTGTCTCGTACTCGCCATGGGGCAGGCGCGCGTTCTGGTATGTCTCACGGCAGCGGGCGGTAAAGCCTGCCATGGCAAAGACATAGGCCTGCTTCACCACAAGGCCTGAACATGCATCAAGAAAGTCCGTCACAGTCGCACTGTCCACCTGCTCCTCCTTCCAGATGCAGGCAGCACAGACAAAGGCGCCTGTCCTGTCTTGTGCGGCAATGTCCAGCACGACCTTGCGCCTGCCACTGCTGCCCCACCAGCGCCCGAAGTATTTCCCGCAGCCCGGGGCGCTTTCCGGCCCGATTTCGGGCTCACAGCCTGCGTCACAGACCGGCCCATTGCCCGGCTCACAGCTGTCGTCAGGACCCTGTGCCTGCCTGCCAAGGCAGACAAGATGCTGCAGGGCAGGATCCCTGCTGCGCTGTGCTTCCAGCCACTGGCGGCAGATGGCCGCAAAAACGGGCTGCAGAAATGCCGCCTCATCCCTGGCAATGTGTTCCAGCACCGGGGCAAGTCTGCCCTGCATGATGGCGCTTAAGTTCTGGGGAACATAGCGGTAGAGAAAGCGAAAGAGGGGGTGCTCCACGGCATAGAGCGTTCTGCGGGAGTGTGCCTCCCCTGCAGGGTATTCCCTGCGCACCAGGTCCAGGGCAATGAGTCGGTTGAGATAGAGGGCACAGGCGCCACTTTCCAGACCTGCCAGTCTGGCAATGTCACGCAGGCGCTCTGCGCCTGCGGCAATGGCCGAGAGAATGGCATTGTAGACCGAGCGCTCGCGCACTGCCTGACGCAAAAGATGGCCTGGCTCCTCAAAAAGGCGGCTCTGGGGATTGAGGACATGGTTATGCAGCACATCCTGAAAATCCTTTGCCCCGGAAAGCCAGGAAAGATACTGCACTGTGCCGCCAATGACCCCGTAGAGGCGCACAGCATCCCGGGCCTGGAAGAGGGAGAAGTGTCTGCGCAAGGTGAAGAAGTCAAAGGGAGCCAGCCTGATGGCCAGGGGCTGCAGGGCATGGAGGGGGCTTTTGGCCTGCAGACACTGCTCTTCCATGAAACCCGGCGCCGA
>CASEWR010000105.1 GCA_949291675.1 uncultured Desulfovibrio sp.
ACAGCCAGGGCCTGAGAGATGGGTGATGCCCGAAGGCAGAAGAGAGCGCAGGCCGGACTGGAAGATGGAGACAGTATGCGTGCCGCACACTTCCATAAAGCGCATCTGCTGTCCGGGAATGCCGGCAAGGGCCTTTTCCAGGCGGCGCAGCAGGGCTGCACACAGCTCCCTGTCCTGCAGGGCGTGCTCGTCAAAGGAAGTGGCTGCGCCGGGGGCAGTGGCGGCAGTGGCAGGGCTGGCTGCACTGGCAGGATCCCGGACCGCAGTATCTGCGGCAGGGATGGTGTTCTGAGCACTCATGGCTTGCGGCCCTCAGGGGAGCAGAGGAGCCTGGTTCAGGCCCTCGGCCATGGGCAGGCCGCACATGATGTTGGCATTGGCAAGTGCCTGGCCGGAAGCGCCGCGGCAGATATTGTCAATGACAGAGACAATGATCAGGCGCTTTGTCCTGGGGTCCACCACCAGGCCCATGTCGCAGAAGAGGCTGCCGCGCACATAGCGGGTCTCAGGCAGAGCGCCCTTGGGAACCACGCGCACAAAGGGGCAGACCTTGTAGAAGTCTGTGTAGATCTGCCAGACCTCGTCCAGGGACATGTCTGCTGCCAGTTTGGTGTAGATGGTGGAGAGAATGCCCCTGTTCATGGGCACAAGATGGGGGTTGAAGGACACAGTCACAGGCTGACCTGCCAGGATGGAGAGCTCCTGCTCGATTTCAGGCGTGTGTCTGTGCTTGGCAAGCCCGTAGGCCTTGAAGCTGTCTGTCACCTCGCAGTAGAGGCTGGTGGTCACTGCCTTGCGGCCGGCACCGGATGTGCCGGACTTGGAGTCAATGACAATGTCCTCAAGGGAGATGAGGCCCTTTTTCAGGGCAGGGGCGAGGCCCAGGATGGCAGAGGTGGGATAGCAGCCGGGATTGGCCACCAGCTTTGCCCTGGCAATCTCTGCGGCATAGAACTCGGGCAGGCCGAAGACTGCTTCGGGCAGCAAATGCTTTTCGGTGTGGGCGACCTTGTACCAGGCCTCATAGGTTGCTGCGTCGTGCAGGCGGAAGTCTGCGGAAAGGTCCACCACACGCACGCCTTCCTCAAGAAGTTCCCTGGCCATGACCATGGCCTTGCCGTGGGGCACTGCCAGGAAGGCAATGTCGCAGTTCTCGGCCACAGCCTTCGGGGAATAGACGCTGATGACCAGATCCGAGCCCGGCAGGCCTTCGAGGAAGGGGTAGAACTCGCCCAGACGTCGTCCGGCCTCAGAACGGGAGCAGCCCATGGTGAGCTTCATGGAGGGATGCGATGCCAGCAGTCTTGCCAGTTCCATGCCAGTGTAGCCGGTGATACCAACCAGGCCAGCGCGAATTTTGTCCATCTGTTGTGCCGTCCTTAAACAAAAGAGAGTGAAGAAGGAGAACTTGCCGGGGGAATGACCTGTCCTGAAAAAACGTCCTGATGCATCAGCAGACGCTGCGCAGAAGAGGATGCAGATGCTGATGCAGATGCAGATCAGGCGTTATTGAGCTTGTCGCACAGGCAGACATACTTCATTTTGAGCTCGTACAAAAGACTGTGCAACATCTGTTTTTCGTTTTCGTCAAGACCCTTGCGCGTTTTCTCCTCAAGCATGGCCAGGGTGTCTATGGCATGCTTGGCCAGTTCCGTATTGGGTTTGATAACGCCTGTAGCCGGATCCGGCACCTCGCCGAGCTGTACCAGGGTGGAGGAGGCGAGGGAGAGAATGAAGGTGGAAAAGGTGATTTCCGGAAGGTGGCAGCTGGTGGCCTTGTCCTCAGCCTGCCCCTCAGCTTGTGCCTGCTGCTTGTGTTCGCAATCGCTCATCAAAAATCGGCGAGGAAACCCCTGCCTTTAGGCAGGGGAGGAATCGCCGCCTCCTTTCTTAATGCGTTGAGTTAAAAAAGTTCTGCGCGGCTCCAGGAGCTTAAGCTTCTTGTAGCTGATCGATGCAGAAATACGTGTT
>CASEWR010000106.1 GCA_949291675.1 uncultured Desulfovibrio sp.
GAACACGTATTTCTGCATCGATCAGCTACAAGAAGCTGAAGCTCCTCGAACCGCGCAGAACTTTTTTAACTCAGCTTATAAAGGAGGCGGCGATTCCTCCCCTGCCTGAAGGCAGGGGTTTCCTCGCCGATTTTTGATGAATATTGTTGCCATCATTCCTGCCCGCATGGGCTCCAGCCGCTATCCGGGCAAACCCCTGGCTCTCATTCACGGCGTGCCCATGGTGGGCCATGTTGCCTTCCGCACTGCGAAGAGCACAATCCTCGCCGATACCTATGTGGCAACCTGCGATGACATCATTGCCGACTACTGCGCCAAGGCCGGCCTCAAGTGCATCATGACCAGCGATACCCACACCCGCTGCTCCACCCGTACAGCCGAGGCGCTACTCAAGATTGAGGAGCAGACCGGCAAGCGCATCGACATCGTGGTCATGGTGCAGGGCGACGAGCCCATGGTCCAGCCCCGGATGATCGACGATGCCGTTGCACCCATGCTCAGGGACGAGTCCATCTCTGTGGTCAATCTCATGGCTGACATGGAGACTGTGGAAGAGTTCGAGGATCCCAACGAAGTCAAAGTTGTGGTGGACCGCAACTCTGATGCCCTCTACTTCTCCCGCGAGCCCATTCCCTCCCGCCGCAAGGGCGTGACCACTGTGCCCATGAGAAAGCAGGTCTGCATCATCCCCTTCCGCAGGGACTATTTGCTTGAGTTCAATGCCATGGAAGAGAGCCCGCTGGAGATCATCGAATCCGTGGACATGATGCGCATCCTTGAGCATGGCGGCAAGGTGCGCATGGTGCCCACAGCCTTCAGGACCTGGAGCGTGGATACGCCTGATGACCTGGCCAGGGTGGAACGGCTCATGGTCAATGATGAGCTCAGAAAGGAATACAGCAATTGAGTACTTCACCGAGTGCAGTCTGGCGCCTGAAGGCAGCCCTGCTTGAGCTGTGGGTGGCCCTGCTCGGGTGGATACCCACGCCCCTGGGCATTGCCCTGCGCTATGTCGGCCTCAAGCCCTTTTTCGGCACCTGCGGCAGTGTGCGCATTGCCACGGGTGTCGAATTTCTCGGCCTGAAGGGCATGAGCCTGGCCGATGGCGTGCGCATAGGCAGGCACTGCATCCTGACAGCCCAGAACGGCAGGCTCATCATGGATGAGCGCGCTGCCATTTCCGCCAATGTGCATGTCGGGGCAGATGACGGGCTCATTCACATCGGTGCCCGCACTGCCATAGGCACAGGCACTGTGCTGCGTGCCGCCAATCACCGTATTGATCGCACGGACATCCCCATGATGGAGCAGGGCCATGTGCCCGGCGAGATCCATATTGAGGAAGACGTGTGGATCGGCGCCAACTGCGTCATCACAGCTGATGTGCGCATCGGCAAGGGTGCCGTGGTGGGCGCCGGGGCAGTGGTGACCCGTGACGTGGAGCCCTGGACCATTGTGGGCGGTGTGCCTGCCAGGCCCATTGGCCGCAGAAGGGAAACAGGAGATCAATAAGCCTATGTCTCTGAAATGTCTTGTTTTTGACTGTGACGGTGTCATTCTGGACAGCGTGCCCACCAAGACCAGGGCCTTTGCCAGGCTGGCAGAACCCTATGGCGAGCAGGCCAGGGATCTGATGGTCATGTACCACAAGACCCATGGCGGAGTGAGCCGCTATCTCAAGTTTGCCTGGTTCTTCCGCGAGGTCCTGGGCCGGGAGATCACGGAAGAAGAATCCAGGCAGTGGGGCGAGCGCTTCTCCGAGTATGCCCTGGATGAGGTGAAAAAATGCCCGCTTATCGAGGGTATTGAGCAGGTGCTCACCCACTGGCAGCACACACTGCCCATGTGCGTGTGCTCAGGCACTCCCACGGAAGAGCTGCGCTCTGTCCTTGCCCTGCGCAATCTTGCCCCCTACTTTGACCTCATTCTCGGCTCCCCGCCGGTCAAGGCCCAGGTGCTGGCCAATATTGTCAACGAGTTCAGGCTGGATCCTGCAGATGTCCTCATGGTCGGGGACAGCTCCACAGACAGGGATGCCGCCGAAAAGGTGGGCACGCTCTTCTATGGCTGCGGCCATGAACTTAAAAACGACGGCCTCTTCCCCTGGGGCGAGACGCTGACAGGCCTGGATGCCTGGATTGCTGCCCATGTGTAGGCCTGAAAGGGCAGGGGCCTTCCCCGTCCCCTGCAGACCCTGCGCACTGCTTCTGATCCTTGTCTGCCTGCTTTTTGCAGGCTGCCTTGATTTTGCTCAGGACAAGGAGAAAAAGGCTGCAGTGAGCACGCAGGAGGTGCAGACACAAACTAGCGCGAACGCAGAGCCTGCCCCTGCTGCCACGCCGTCTGCAAAGCCTGAGGAAAGGGTGGTCTCTGTCTATGCCCTGAGCACGCCTCTGCCCCCTGCCTCGCCTGAGGAACTTGACCTTGCCCAGCGCCAGGTGGACTATGCCAACAGGGCGGACAAGGGGCTGACCTCGCTGTGCGGGCGCTATCCTCTGCTCATCATGATGGGCGTGCAGGAGTACAGGGATTCCTACACAACGCTCAGCTTTGGCAGGGAGGCTCCTGCTGCCACCTGCCTGGCCAGGGCCATCACCCCGCCCAAGGGGCTCTTTTCCGCAGAAGACAGCGAGGCCCTGCGCACGCACATAGCCACCATGGACAGGCAGCGCGAGTCCATGCGCAGGAACTATGCCAGTCTGCGTGCCTATGTGAAGGACACAAGCATTGTGGATGACGGCAAAAAGGGCAGGCAGCTGACGGGACAGATAGAGAAGAGCTACCTTGCCTATGCTGCGGCTCTTGAAGCCTACAAGACCCTGCTTGATGCCAGAGCTGCCCAGGCCCAGGACGTTATACTGCGCGACCACCCCCTGCGCGATCATGTGCAGCTGGCAACAGACATGGTCTCCATTCTGCGCAGGGTGGCAGACGGCCTGGAGGTGACGGACCCCGACCCGGCCTCCCTGGATGAGCCCATTGCCAGACTGCGGGCTGACATTACCAGGGCAGAGCGCCTGCCCTTCCCCATAGCCGGGGCAACGGAGATGTACTACCGCAACTTCCTCAAGGATGCCCGCTCCCTGCTTGCCCTGCTGCTGCGCGGACAGCTTGAATCCTTCCATCCTGACGTGCGCACGGCCCTCAACAGCCAGTGGGCCAGCTGCAGGCAGAAGTACAATGCCTTTGTGGATGCCCTGGCCGGGGAACGCGGCTAGGACAGGCCCTTGCGCAGCGCAGCCCCTCTGACAGGGGCACAACAAACGCTCTTTCCTCCCCGGTGTTCCTGCTGAAGGCCGGGGAGTTCTGCTGTCAGGGACGATTGTCTGAAAAACGATACGATCCTGTCCTTTGGGCGCAAGCGGCCCTTCGTGCGGGTGTGCTACGCACAACAGGCAGCCGGTCTGCCTTCCGACACAGTGCGGGGGCTGCAAGTGCCGGCAACAGGAGGGACCATGCGCGGTCTGGAAAAGGGGTCATGGTATGTTCTGGCTGGAGCCCTGTGCTTCAGTACGACAGGTTTTTGCCAGGCGCAGGCGCCCGAAGGGGCCACGCCCTGGGTCATTGGTGCGCTGCGCATGCTCACCGGGTGTCTGGCGCTCTGGGCCTGGTGCTGTCTTAAGGGCAGGCATCCGCTGCGTGAGGCCTGGAGCACAGTGGAGAAAGTCCGGCACATACTGCCTGCAGGACTTTCCCTGGCAGGCTATCAGATGTTTTTCTTTCAGGGCGTGCTGGATGCCGGCGTGAGTACAGGCACAGTGGTGGCCATAGGCATTGCGCCGATCTTTGTGGCGCTTCTGGCCCTGGTTGTGTTGCGCGAAAAGCCGGCCAGGGTCTGGTATGCCTCGACGCTGCTTGCTGTTTGCGGTCTGGTCCTGCTAAACTGGGAGGGTATGGGAAGCTCTGCAGGCTTTGTCTGCGGCAGGCCCCTGGCAGCTGGCTTCTGCTATGCCTGCTACTATGTCTTCAGCAAGCCTCTGACAGCCAGGCATGCTCCTGAACCTGTCATGGCCATGCTCTTCCTGGTCGGGGCACTCTGCATGCTGCCGGTTCTGGTCTTTTTGCCCACAGCCTGGGTCTGGTCTGTGCGGGGAATGGTGGTGGTCCTCTCCATCGGGCTTGTGGCAACAGCGCTTGCCTACACCCTGACGCTGACTGGTCTGAGGACACTTTCTGCTTCCACTGCCGCAACCCTGGCTCTGGCAGAGCCCCTTGGGGCTGCAGTCCTGGGCATCACTGTGCTCGGAGAGCGTCTCAGCATCACCGGTGCTGTGGCCATGGGGCTCATGCTCCTGGGCGTCCTGTTGCTGGCACTGCCCGCCGGCAGGGGCGATACTGGCCGCTGAGGTACTGCTGTGGCGGTCCCTGCCCTGAACCTGGGCAGGGAAGTACGGGAGTATGCAACTTGACAAAACATCCGTCGTATATGCCCCTATTGAGACGGAGCTCAAAGAAAACGCCGGGGGCATTCTCGCTCAGCTGGGGAGTACCCCGTCCAGCGCCATCCAGATGCTCTACAGTCAGATCGTCCTGACCAGGGGGCCCCTTCGATCTGCGGCTGCCCGCCGGAAAGCCAACCGCTGTTGGCAGCATGGCCCGGGAGCAGCTGGACGCCGAATTGTAGAAGGGCTGGGAATCCTTGAAATCAGGCAGGGCCCATACTGCAGACGAAGTGGATGCGGAGCTGAAACGGAAGTTCGGCATATGAGCGACATCTCTTCTGTCATTGACTAGGGACGCCGTAATGCCTCTCCCTTCAGGGGCACAGCCCTGCTGTCTGACCTTCCTGGCGGCCCCACGTTTCGACTGGAAGAAAAGACTGACTTTGGAGAACAAACTGTAGCAGCAGCAGTTTGACCTTTTGGGGGGTGTGCCGTATCTTTCTGGTACAAGGACGCCCAAATTAAGGCGCCCGAGATGTGTGCGTCACATCCCGGGCTGTGGGTTTTGGGGCATCCTCCGTTTAGTTAAACAAAGGATACCTCAGGGAAGTGCCATTTCCCTGAGGTATTATTATCAGTTGCGTATTCTGCGAATAGCCCACTTAATAACACTTGCCAGAACATCAAACGGGAAATGAGTCATAGGCATATTCTCCCCGGGAGTGTGCCCTGTCTGTTGATCCTCCTGGTATACCCAAATTGTGCGGATTGTAACGTAACTATCGTGTTGGGGCATCAGCTGCATGACGGCGTATGACGGCTTGAGCGTACGACGGCTTGAATGGATCACAGATCTTCAACACTGTCATCCGCCAGCAACACATCCTCCAGCAACACATCAGAGACATCGTCTGCCTCTTCAAACACGTCCCCTTCTGCATCCCTTGCAAAAACCTGCTCTGCCGCAGGCACCGGGACATTCAGGATCTGAAAGAGCTCCCTGTGTTTGTCAGCAACCTCATCAAAGATCCACCCATTGGGAACCTCTGTCATACAGACATTGTTGAGCTTTGCCAAAAGCCTGGCGTCGCTGTCATAGTGAACCCGGTACTTCCCCGTATCCTTTTTGGCAGTCTCGTTATAGAGCTTGATGCGAGCTCGCACCATCCCACTGATTGCAGTGGCCAGCACCTGCAGGAACACCCTTGCCTCCCAGGCTTTTGTTGAGTGCACACCTGTGTAATTGCAGCCCAGGCGTGCCTTGAGCGTCGTAAAGGCGTATTCAACTTGATTGCGTTCCTCGTACGCCACACAGCATTCAAGGGCATCGGTAATGCAGTCGCTCACCAGCATTCGCACGCCGGAATATCTGAGCGCAGTATCGACCTTGTACATGTTGATGCGCAGCTTTCCGTCGTCTTGCTTCTCTGTGTATTTCTTGATGAGCTGCTTCTGGTGTTCGGTCAACTTCCCGGGATCGTCCGACATTTGGGCAAGGGCACCGGTAAGCGAGGTCTGGAGTCGTCGTTCCGCTTCATCATTGATATCCTTGTTGAAGTAGAGGTGAATGTACAGCGTTTTCTCGGCGTTGCGCTGCTTGTGTTTGCCCTCAGCAGGATATTCGTCGTACTTCCAGACAATCGGAACGGTAACGGCATTTTGTTTGATGAAGGGGATGCGATTGTTCCAGTCCAGCAGCTCGGCATAGTGCTCATCAATGGTTTGTTTGATGAGCGCATTGAGATTGAGTCTGGCATTGCAGACAAAGCTTATATTGTTTCGCAGCAGATCGTCCCAGTTCTTGTGAGATCCGTACCCGTGGTCCGTGACAAGGATGACGTTGCTGCAGTCAATACCCATCATCGTAAGTTCGGCCAGCGTATTGCGCAGCGCGCAGACATCGGGCACGTTGCCGTCGAAGTTGCGGTAGCAGATCTCCTCGCCCGTTTTCTGGTCCGCAATCAGCAGGACATTGGCCTGCGGCAGTGGCTCCATGTCCTTGTTGTATCCGTATTCCACCGATGCAATGTTCTCCGGATACGAACTGCCGGACGTCGAATCCAGAGCCCAGAAACGACGCGCTGTAATGGCCTCGCCATGTTGCCTGCAGTATTCCCGGATGAGTCTATTGAGGAACTTGCTGACCGTATCCTCTGTGATGGCACGCAACAGTCTGCTGCATGAAGCGCTTGTTGTCCCATGTCGGTACGGCAGCCAGGTGCTCTCAGCGAATTCCTCGTAGTTGCAGAGAGAGCTGTCACCGGAGAGGACTATGTAGCAGGCCAGAGACAAAATCCTCACGTCCTGCTTGTACTTCGGAAAGGCTTCTCTGAGCGCCTTACCGAGCGGTGAAGCACCTGCAATCTGATTGAGAGCCCAGGTGGCGCCTGCATGGAGCTTAACGATGCTGCCGGGGGTGGCGGCAGTGACAACCTCTTCGTCAACAGGCTTGAACTCGAGTTTGCCGCCTTTCCAGCGAAAGACCCGCAACTGCCTGAGCTGAGGGTACTTTGCCTTGAACTCCTCATTGAACAAGATTTCGCCATAGTCCGGACTCCCGTCGACTTCGATAAGCTTGCCAACGCTCGTAGTGTCCCCCTTGCCACGAGTAGATCGTTTGACCCTGGGGTCCCAGTGATTTTTGTAGGTGAACACGTATCTGTTCTTTCCGGAGCGGTTGACAATGAGCGGTGGCAGTTCAGGCGGTGTGATGGCTGTCATGATTGATACCTTGTAGTTACGTTTTATGCGTAACTATGATAGCGCAAAGAGAACAGAGATTGCAAGTCATAATTTATTGAATTTTTATGGAAAATTTTGAAAATTCTACGTGAGAATCCTGAAAACTGAACTAGATCCGCACAATTTGGATAGTACAGGAGGCCAGGGGTGGACAACCACTGCTTTGATGGCGTCGCACTCCATGCGTGGCTTGCTTTCCAGAAAGCGCCTGGCCTGGGCCTCGCTTCGGCAGTACTTGAGCTGGTTTTTCACCTCACTTGGGCATTGGTGCAGAAGAGCTTGTCCACAGTGCCGATGACGGTCTTACCCTGCATGCGGGCTGCCCACTGACAGAAGGTCATGGGTCTGGCGGGAAGGCAGCAGTTCGGATGGGCCTGTTTAAAGGCGTCCACCTCCGCATCGGAAAAGATGCCAGTACAAGGCTTATGCCTGGATGGGAAACGTGTCTTTGTGAAGAGCCCTGAAAGGTCCTGAGCTGCCGTACTGCACCCTGGAGCACAGGCCCCGGGACCTGGTCGCCCAGAATGACTGCGCGTCCTTCTTCGTCCCTGCTGTGGGCCGGCAGACCGTGCTTGGTGAGGCAGGCTCTGCCTTCCCTGGCAAAGTCCCCATGGCTGCGGCCCTTTTCAACGCCTGGACAGTACGCCCTGGCCATCTCAAAGCTGTTCGCATCCATAATATTGCTGCGGAAGAAGGGCCAGGCGCGGCACTCGTCGCCCGGCTTGCCCTCGTGCACCATGCAGCCCTTGCCCTCGACAAAGAAGATACAGGCTTCATCCTCGCCAGTGCGTCTCTGCAGTGTACCACCGCGCATCTCTCTCTGTATCTGACAAGCCGTCAGGCGTTGTGCGTATGGGGCAGGAGAAGGAGCTGTACTCATGTGCTGCATCAGGAGGGACAGCTGTGCCATCATGTGCGAAAACGTGTTTTGTCTGAGCAGGAGCCTGCGCAGCCTGCCAACACCCGCGGACGCCAGTTCCCTTTACTGAATCAGGGACATCAGGTGCGTGATCCTGAGTGCGGTCGTTCCCCTTTTTTGCCAGAGTGATGCGGGGAACATCAAAAATTCAGAAAAGACATCGGGCGCACTCAGTGTGGTTCTGGAAAAGGTCATGATGACAGGGAAGAAAGAAAAGTACAGTAAAAAGCAACATGTTTTCTGGAGTTTAATGACAGCATTAAGTCATAATTGTATCACTTTCTGATGCTAATGTAAATTTCTGCACCAAGTGAC
This sequence comes from uncultured Desulfovibrio sp., assembly GCA_949291675.1. Taxonomy (GTDB): domain Bacteria; phylum Desulfobacterota; class Desulfovibrionia; order Desulfovibrionales; family Desulfovibrionaceae; genus Desulfovibrio. The sequence goes on from CASEWR010000106.1 coordinate 8,359, forward strand.
TTGTGCTGTCCGATAAAAGTATATGATTTTAAAGTGTTACAAGATGTATTCAGAAAAGAAAGCAAGAGCAAGTCTTTTGTGAAAGCAAAAAAGTCTTTAGTTTTACATAGTTACATTGAGGCAAAAATATCTGGTTAAGGCGGAAAATCAGTCAAGATTGTCCGAAAAACGATATTTTTTGTCCTTTTAGCGAAAGCTGGAGGGCTGTAACAATGCTAATCAAACAATATCCCTCTACATACATTTCACAGACAGCAGGACACATTGTCCCCCCTCCAGCCTGCATTATCTTCTGTAACTTATCCCCTGCATCTCTCTTTTTCGCATCATGAGCTTTAACCATATACGAAAGTTCAGAGTGTGAAAGAAGAAATATATCATCCCTTCCTATTTCTGCGCCTCTTTGCAGTTGTTCCTGCTCAGGCAGGGATATCTTTTCAGGCAATTCATACTGTTTTTCCAGATGACGTTCCAAGAGTCTGAAAAACACTGAATCCTGCTTCCTTCCCCCCCTCTTCTTTTCACAGGAGTTTTCCATGGCCGACATCATCATTCGGGATTTTATCAACGGTGAATTCCGTAACGTCGAAAGTAAACGTGAGCCCCTGTACAACCCGTCTACCGGCGAAGAGATTGGCTCCGTGCCGATTGCTTCTGCCGAGACCATCGAAGAAAGCATTGCTACGGCCTATGCTGCCTACAAAACGTGGTCGAGAACATCCATTGCCAAGCGCATGACCTATATCTACGGCATGCGTGACGGTATGATCAGACGTGCAGAAGAACTGGCGCAGGCCATTGCTCTTGATCAGGCCAAGCACATTTCCGAAGCCAGAGGCGAAGTGCAGCGCGTTATTGAAATCATTGAGGCTGCCTGCTGCACCCCGGCCATGATTCAGGGCGATGTGCTGGATCAGATTTCCAGCAACATCTCCGCCAAGGTTGTCCGCCAGTCTCTGGGTGTTTTCGGCGGCGTGGCTCCCTTTAACTTCCCGGCTCTTGTGTTCGGCTGGTTCATCCCCTTCGCAGTTGCCACAGGCAACACCTTTATTTTCAAGCCCTCCACACAGTCTCCGTACTTCATGCAGATTATGTGCGAAATCTTCATGGAAATCGGCCTGCCGAACGGTGTGGTGAACGTGATCCATGGACATCGTAATATTCCTGAATCCTGGTACGAAGATCGCCGTATGGCTGGTGTCTGCCTTGTGGGTTCCACTCCGACTGCCAAAGCCATGGCTGCAGGCTGCGCCAGAGGTGCAAAGCGCTCCATGCTCCTTGGTGGTGCCAAGAACATGCTCGTTGTCATGGAAGACACCAACATGGATGTCTTCATTAACAACTTCCTTAACTCCTGCTACGGCTCTGCAGGTCAGCGTTGCCTTGCCGGTTCCATTGTGGCTGCAGTGCCTGAAATCTACGAGGAAGTGCTTGAGCGCATGATCGAAGCCTCAAAGAAGGTCAAGGTCGGTGACGCTTTCGATCCTGATGTCTACATGGGACCCCTGATTTCCCGCAAAGCCGTCCAGAATGTCCTCGACTACGTGGATATCGCCCTGAAGCATGGCCAGGGCTGCCAGCTTGTGCTGGATCGCAGAGAACTTGATCTGCCCGAGAAGAACAAGAACGGCTTCTTTGTCGGTCCCATCATCATCCGCGACATCACTCCATGCAATCCTCTCTTCACCACGGAAGTGTTTGGGCCCCTGGTCGGTACCATCAAGATTGCCGACATTTATGATGCCATTGAGCTTATCAACAGCTCTGAATACGGCAACGGTGCATGCATCTTCACACAGAACATGCATTATGCCGAGACCTTCTCCCGTGAGGTCGAGACCGGCATGGTGGGTATCAACGTCGGTATCTGCGCGCCTCACCCCTATGTCCCCTTTGGCGGCATAAAGGGCTCCCTCATCGGCACAGACAAGGCACAGGGCAAGGGCGGTATTGACTTCTTTACCCAGGCCAAGGTGACAACCTATCGTACCTATGATCCCAGGGGTGCCCAGGGACAGGCAGCTCCCAAGGCAGCCAGTGTGCGCTCCTGCGTCGCCTCATAGTCATTCATTTCAGACCCAGCAGAAAAAGGCATGGGCAGACGTTCTGCCAGGAACGTCTGTCCATGCCCGGAATAACAGCCCTTCCTTGTATGCAATGCAGACATGAAAGTTCAGGCCTGCAGCAAACAAAGGCGGATACAGCTTTTTGCCAACCAGCTGTACCCGCAGAGACCTTTTCAATCTGATTTCTGCCAGCATGTTTTCTTTTCCCAGTGCATATGCTGCTGCCAGGCGGCGCATGCACAACGACGGCTTTCTCTAAAAAAAGCGTGAAGTTAAAGGGATTTCAAACTGATATGGAGGCAGACATCAAAAAGAACCTGCGAGGATTACCATGGAACATAACCCTTCGCAAGCCTCACTGCATCTTGCAAAGACGTTGACTCCTGCCCAGGTATGGGCTCTTGCGCTTGGCTCCATTGTCGGTTGGGGATGCTTTGTTCTCCCCGGTGACAGCTTCCTGCCCAACTGCGGTCCTCTTGCCACCCTCATAGGCTTTGGCGTCGGTGCACTCCTCCTCTGCTTCGTGGCCATGGCCTATTCCTACATGATTGAATATTGTCCTGTAGCCGGTGGTGAGTATGCCTATGCATACATCGGCTACGGTCCAACAGCAGCCTTTGTCTGTGGCTGGGCCCTGGTTCTCGGATACGCCTCCATTATCTGCATAAACATTTCCGCACTGAGCCTTCTGGTGCGTTTTCTCATGCCAGGGGTCTTTGAATTCGGGGCCTTGTATACGGTTGCGGGATGGCAGATATACCTTGGCGAAGTTCTGCTCATGAGTGCCGCAACGCTGCTCTTCGGCATCATGAATTACAGAGGCGTTAATATCGCTGGTGTTGTGCAGATTATTCTTGCCTTTGCTCTGTCCATTGGCATCCTGCTTCTGTTCTTTGGCGCAAACAGTATCGAAACAGCTCAGCTCTCCAATCTCAATCCCCTCTTTGCGGAAAACCGTCCTCCGTTATCTTCCATTCTGGCAATCCTTGCCATTGCTCCCTTCCTGTATGTGGGCTTTGACACTGTACCGCAGGCAGCTGAAGAATTTAATTTCCCGACCAGGAAGGCTCGTGGTATCATGCTGGCAGCCATCGGCTGGGGCTGCTGCCTCTATGCCATGGTGACCTTTGCCGTTGCCATTGCCATGCCTTATCCTGAACTTCTCGCCAGGATGGCAGACCTTAAGGCCAGAGGAGAAACCGCCTGGGCAACAGGTTTTGTGTGTGAAATGGCCTATGGCAAGTTCGGCAGCGTCGTGCTGGCCACAGCTGTTCTTGGCGCAGTGTGCACAGGTATCAACGGTTTTTATGTTGCCACCACCAGACTGCTTCTCAGTATGGCTCGCGGCGGTATTCTCCCCAGCTGGTTTGCAGAAATTCATCCCAGATTTCACTCTCCCTACAAGTCCATTCTTTTCACCATCGGCATCGTCCTGCTGACCCCCTGGTGCGGCAGATCTGTGGTGGGCTGGATTGTGGATATGTCCTCTGTGGGTACGGCCGTTGCTTACCTGTTCACCTGCCTGGCTGGCTACAAGGTCATCAAGGCTGCCGGTCCTGGTAATGGAGCCAAGATGATGCTGTGCGCTATCGGTGCCGTTGTCTCCGTGGTTTGTCTGCTGCTCCTGCTCACACCCGGTTCTCCTGCCCTCATTGGTGTGGCTCCCCGCTGGGTCATGGTTGCCTGGATCGTTCTTGGTGTCATCTTCTATATGACTACCAAGAAGGAATGGAGTCAGATTCCTGAAATCGAATTGCGTGAACAGGTTCTTGGATCACGTGATCTGCCAGTCTTCTTCAAGACAAAGTAAACGTACTTGTTCTCGTTTAAAATTCGTTCAACTGTATCTCCCTTGTTGATTCTGTTTGCTGAAATCAGATGCTACTGACAGATACAGTTGAACGGATGGCCTCTATGTCCGAGAAGTATCACGAGCAGAAGGAAAGAAGAGTATTTCATATTTTTATCTGTCATTTTGCTGCGCTATGAAAGAGCTTCAGACCACTCGCGGCAGACAGACAGAGTGAAATTTTCCCTTCCACATACGTAGCGATGGGGAAGGGGACTCCGCCGGGGACCTGAAAGTACGAAGGCAGGTTCCCGGCACGAGTTTTTCAGAAAGGGTCTCATGTTTATCGGTAGTGAACCTGACCAGGAGTAATACCGAAATTTTGCCTGAACCTGTCGATAAAAGCCGAGACAGAAGTGTAGCCGCATTCCAGGGCGACACTGGTGACGCTCTCGCCCTGCTGCAGCCTGTTACGGGCATGCTCCAGGCGGATGCGCTGACGCCATTCCCGGAAGTTCATGCCAAGTTCGCGCATAAACAGACGGGAGAGGTTGCGTTCGCACATGCCCAGCAACCGTCCCCATTCAGCAAGGGAGTACACTGTGCCCGGATTGGTGATAATAGTTGCACACAGTTCGATGAGTCTGGGATCCCTGGGCATGGCCAGAGGCGTCCGCATGACCGGCATTTCCTGCAGAAGGTGCAGCAGCACCCTCACAATGTCCTCTGTCTGAACATCGTCATACGGATAGGGCTTGTCTGCAAGATGCAGAATGAGTTCGCGGATAAGCGGTGAAATGCTGAGAACGTGAAAAGTCTTGAAGTTTGGTGTTTTCAGAACCTGCGGAACAATGTAGAGGGCACAGTCCCAGGAATCACAGGGAATATACCAGCCATGCGGTACTCCCGGAGGTATCCAGACAGCACAGTCCGTGCGGACCATATAATTGCCCTGGGCAGTGCACATGACCATACATCCGCTGCGCACATATGCCAGTTCTCCCCAATTCTCATGAATGTGGGTCTGAGACCAGGTGAAGGCTTCAAAGGGATCGTTGAACCAGTAAATGTCACGTGGCATTTCCTGAAAGGAAACAAGATAGCTTTTTGCCTCTTTTGAGAGTTTTGTGACTTTATTGGGTGTGAGTAACATAGTAAAACACTACACAATATGAACAACGTACAAAACAAGCTTTTCATGCGCTGCATGAAAAAAGCAATGTGTTTCGTCATCAGGACAGCTTTGTGCAGTCAGGACAGGAGCTCTCGCCCTTCTTGAAGTGGATGAGCGGGCAGTTCTTGCAGATATCTGCGCCAGGGAAGAAGTCGCCGGGACGGGTTACTGCAGAGGAGCCCTTTGCAGCTATGCGCTCCATAAGGCGCGCCACCACAGCTCTGATCTGCCTGCCCGGAATAAGCACATTGGCGTCTCCGCGCTCCATCTTGCCGCTGTTGTAGGAGCCTGAGCAGGGTGTCGTGTAGTTCATGAGGCCGGACTTCCAGCAGGCAACGGTGCCGCCGCAGGACGAGGAGCTCATGAGAATCTGGGTGGGCAGAGGATGGATGTCCATGGCTGCCATGTAGTCCACTGCCAGATGATAGGCCTGCATGGAGTCTGTCAGCATGTGCACCACATGGGGAAGCGTAGTACAGGAGGCCAGGGGTGAGACTGCCACTGCCCTGATGGCATCGCGCTCCATGCGTGGCTTGCTTTCCAGAAAGCGCCTGGCCTGGGCTTCGCTTCGGCAGTACTTGAGCTGGCTTTTCACCTCGTTGTCGTCAATGTCGCGCCAGCCGAAGCTCACCTGGGCATTGGTGCAGAAGAGCTTGTCCACAGTGCCGATGACGGTCTTGCCCTGCATGCGGGCTGCCACTTCCCACTGACAGAAGGTCATGGGCCTGGCAGGAAGACAGTAGTCCGGGTGGGCCTGTTTGAAGGCGTCCACCTCCGCATCGGAAAAGAGCAGGGTGACGCCCACAGGGTGATGGTAGAGTCTCAGCTCGTCCATCAGGGTCTTGTCCAGGAAGGCACAGTCATAGTCCGGAACAACAAGTGCCTGTTCCTGCGTGTGTGCAAACGTCTGTTCTTTTGTCTGCGCTGCTGTCTGTTCCACTGTCATGGTCGCCCCCCTTGCTGACAAAAAGGCATATGCCCGTACAAGGCATATGCCAGGATGAAAAACGCGTCTTTGTGAACTGCCCTGGAAGGGCCTGAAATGTCGTCCTGCTCCCTGGCGCACAGGGCCCGGCCTAGTCGTCCAGAATGACTGCGCGTCCCTCTTCGTCCCTGTTGTGGGCCAGCAGACCGTGCTTGGTGAGGTAGGCTCTGCCTTCCCTGGCAAAGTCCGCATGGCTGCAGCCCTTCTCAATGCCCGGACAGTACTCCCTGGCCATCTCAAAGCTGTCCGCATCCACAATATTGCCGCGGAAGAAGGGCCAGGCGCGGCACACGTCGGGCTTGCCCTCGTGCACCATGCAGCCCTTGCCCTCGGCAAAGAAGATACAGGCTCCGTCCTCGCCAGTGCGTATCTGCAGCTTGCCGCCGCGCATTTCGCCATACCTGGCAATGAATTCCTCTGCGCTCAGCGCAAGGGCCCTGGTAATGCGGGCAAGGTCTTTGGGGCTGACCACAATGCCGCCTTCACCACGGCAGCACTGGCCGCACATCTTGCAGGTAAAGACAGGGCTGTCGTCAACAGGTGCGGCGATTTCCGAGTCCGGGATGGATGGAGCTTCCTGAGTCATACGTCATATCCGTGGGCAGGGGGGACAAAATTTTATCTGGTCTGGGCGAGCAGGCGTCTGTGCTCCACCATGATGCAGCGGTCTTCCACCACGCCGATGCCATTGTCCTGCATCAGTCTGCGGGCCTCGGGCGAGGAGATGCCCTGCTGCATCCAGAAGCAGGCAGGTCTGGTCTTCATGGCCAGCACTTCCCTGGCATGATCTGGGCAGTACTGCGGGGCCCGGAAGAGGACCACAATGTCTGCTGTCTCCACCATGGACACAGAGACCAGGGCAGGCATGCCCCAGACTGTCTTGCGTTTGGGGTGCACGGGAATGACCGTGTAGCCGGCTGCAATGAGGTAGCGGCCCACTCTGTCCACATCCTGTCCCGGCACGTCCTTGGCGCCGATGATGGCTATGGTCCTGGCAGAGCTGAGCAGGGTGCGCAGGGTTTCGTCTGTGGGCAGGAACATGGACTCTCCTTCAGTTTCTCCCCATGGGATACTCTTTCCCCACGGGATACTTTTTCCCCATGGGACAGGGGTGTGCTGTGGCTGCTTTGCTGTCGCTCTTCGGCCGTACCCGGCCTTACTCGGCCTTGCCGGCCTTGTCTGGGCGGTCTGTGCCGGCAGGGGTGGCTTCCGGGGTGGCAGTGACTGTCTCTGCTGCCGCGTCAGGAGCCGCATCGGGGGCTGCGTCAGGGGCCGTCTCAGCTGCTGCAGGGACTGTTCCCGGCTCTGCCTGTGCTGCAGCGGCCGTAGCAGCGCTGTCAGGGGCAGATGCTGATGCAGCGTCCGGGGCAGGCTGCACGGCCTTTTCCTTCAGGCTGGCACGGATCCAGTAGGTGCCGAAGCCGTCGTCCAGAAAGCCGTCTTCCACGGACTTGTAGCCTGCAGAGGAGAAGAGCTGCCTGTACTCGCTGCGCGTCCTGCGCCAGCCCCAGAACTGCTGCTTGCGGATGCCCAGATAATGCAGGATGCCGCGGATACAGTTCTTGGAGAAGTTCACAAAGGCTGCCACCGGGCTTTCCTCTTCCAGCAGGGAGGCCGAGAGGCAGAGAATCTCGCCGTTGGGCAAAAGCTGATAGCGCAAATTGTCAAGGGTATGGGCAAGCTGTGCCTGGGGAATGCCGTAGTCCACTGCCGACAGATAGATCATGTCGTAGTAAATGTCCGGGGACAGACAGTCCGGGGGCTGCCCGATGAAGATGCGGTCTGCGGGGATGAGGCGGCGCAGCCACTTCATGCACACAGTGCTCGGCTCGTTCACATACAATTCGATGGCTGAGCCCATTTCCTTGAGCAGCATGCGCTCCATGAAGCCGACGCCGCTGCCAATGGAGAGCACGCGCAGGGGCTTGTCATGGCCCTGCTCTTCCTGCATGGCTCGCAGGCGCGAGGCTATCCACATGGAGTCCGCAGTCTTGTTGCGACGCCAGACCTCGGGCAGGTCTTCCCAGGACTGATACCTGCGGAAGAGCTCCTCATAAAAAATGGAGTAGAACTTGGCGTCTGCAAGATGGAAGAAATGGGTGTGGGCAAAGGTTGTGAAAGGGATGCCCTGCCAGCTTTCCTGATAAAAACGACGCACTTGCTGCCTCCTGAAATGCCTGTGGACTGAGTGCAAAATGCTATAGCCCAGCTTGCCAGCTCCTGCAATGGACAGACGCAGAAGCAGGGCCGGGATGGAACAGGGCTGGTCCGGTGCTGACCCAGTGCAGGCCCTGGCAGACAACAGGACTGCGCATGTGCAGACTGCCCTTTTGTCCTGCAGGGACCATAGCATACAAGAAGGCCGGTTGTGAAAGGAAAAATGCCCGCAAAAGCCATACAGGCGCAAAAAAGAGCCCCCCATGACCCGGGTACAGGGCCATGAGGGGGTGGTGTTGCCGGGGGATCCTGTGCCGGGGGCAGAACACAGCACTCCCCGGGCGGCACGGCCCCCCGGGGAGTGTGATGAAGCATGAAGAAGAACGAGGAGAAAGGGGGGTTACAGGCGCTGCCTGCCAGATATGTGTGCCTGAGCCGTCAGCCAGGCATGGAAGCGCAGGTCACAGGTGAGCTCAGGGTGAAAGGAGAGGGCCAGCATGTTGCCCTGAGCCACTGCCACAGCCCTGCCCTCCAGGAGTGCCAGCACCTGCACATCAGGTCCGCAGCGCTCCACCAGGGGAGCCCTGATGAAGACGGCAGGTACAAGGTCGTCAGCGTCCCTGCTGAAGGAGTGTACCTGCAGGGACGTGGTGAAGCTTTCCTTCTGGCGGCCAAAGGCATTGCGGCGCACGCAGATGTCCATGAGCCCCAGACGGGGCTGGTCGGCAAAGTCCGGCAGCTCCCCGGCCAGCAGGATCATGCCTGCGCAGGTGGCAAGGACAGGCAGCCCTGCACGCAGCAGGGCTGTGAGAGGCTCCATGAGCCCTTCCTCGCGCAAAAGTTTGCCCATGACCGTGCTCTCGCCCCCGGGCAAGATCAGACCCTGCAGGCCTTCAAGATCGCGCAGGCAGCGCACTTCGAGGGCTTCGGCCCCGCAGCGTGCAAGGGCCTGCATGTGCTCGGCAAAGGCTCCCTGCAGGGCCAGTACGCCGACACGTGCCCGGACATGTGTCTGGACAGGTGCAGCCATTACCAGCCACGCTCCTGCATGCGCTGTTCCTCGGGGATGGCGGCAATGTCCATGCCGTGCATGGCCTCACCAAGGCCTGTGGAGACCTCGGCCAGCAGCGCAGCGTCCCTGTAGTGGGAGACAGCTGCCACAATGGCCCGGGCGCGCTTTGCCGGGTCAGAGGACTTGAAGATGCCTGAGCCCACAAAGACGCCGTCGCAGCCAAGCTCCATCATCAGGGCTGCGTCTGCAGGGGTGGCAATGCCGCCGGCTGCAAAGTTCACCACCGGCAGTCTGCCCAGTTTGCGCGTTGCAAGCACGAGTTCCAGGGGAGCTCCATGCTCCTTGGCAAAGTTGGCAACTTCTTCCTCAGGCAGGGCGCACAGGGCGCGGATTTCCCCCAGCACAATGCGGCAGTGACGCACGGCTTCCACCACATTGCCTGTGCCGGGCTCGCCCTTGGTGCGGATCATGCCGGCACCCTCGGCAATGCGGCGCAGGGCCTCGCCCAGATTTCTGGCACCGCAGACAAAGGGCACGGTGAAGGCCTTCTTGTCAATGTGGAAGCTGTCGTCTGCAGGGGTGAGCACCTCGCTCTCGTCAATGTAGTCCACACCCAGGCTCTCCAGGATGCGGGCCTCCACCACGTGACCGATGCGCACCTTGGCCATGACCGGGATGCTCACAGCAGCCATGATGCCCTTCACCACAGCCGGGTCTGCCATGCGGGCCACCCCGCCTGCGGCACGTATGTCTGCCGGCACCCTCTCCAGGGCCATGACCGCGCAGGCGCCTGCCTCCTGGGCAATGACGGCCTGTTCGGGGGTGGTCACGTCCATGATGACGCCGCCCTTGAGCATCCGGGCAAGACCTGATTTCACCTGAAATGTTCCTGTTTCCATAGCAACCTCGCTGTGTCTGTGTCTGCGTCTGCAGATGATTCTGTGGTGTCGGGAGCACTCTCGTGTCCTGCATCCTGCATCGCGCAGCGGGGCTGGCCAATTGTTTTGCCAGTGCGGGTGACAATGTTCTTCGTGTGCAGTACAATGGAAAATGTCACGGTGACAATTTGTCCTGCTGTGGCACATGCGCAAGCTGCCACTCGCGTTCGCCTGTGCAGGACAGCCTGTCCCCGTATTGCTCCTGTCCTCCTGTTTTCACCCTGCTGCAACGGAGTTTGCCATGGACTGTGCCGCGTCTGCCGCACGCGAGCTTGCCGCACGTTATCAGGACCATTTGCGCGATCATGTGCGTATGACACACTGGGAGGCTGTTGCCCTGGCCCTGGCAGACTGCATCCATGACGGCATCCTTATCCCCGGGGAACGCCTGCCCACCCACAGGGAGCTGGCCGAACTGCTGCAGGTGACAGTGGGCACGGTCTCAAAGGCCTATGCCAGGACTGCCCAGCTCAATCTCACCACAGGCTTTGTGGGCAGGGGCACCTATGTTGTGCGCCCGGTGCAGGATGTGGAGGTCTACAGCCAGCAGCCTGTGCACCGCGGACCACACAGCCCGGACAGCAGCCAGGGCAGCAGTCAGGACAGCAGCCAGGGCTGTACCAGCGGGGGACAGCCCTGTGCCAGGCCGTCTGACGGGGCGGACAGCCTGAAACGGCCTGACCTCCCCTTCAGTGCCAGGGCGCCCCTGGACATGGGCTTCATCACCCCCTTCGAGCATCTCAATCCTTCCCTGGAAGAGGGCCTTGCCACCCTGCTTGCCCGCGGTGGCCTCAATGTCCTGGGCGGCTATCAGGCGCCCTGCGGCCTTGCCAGGCACAGGGAGGCAGGCGCCCTGTGGGCAGCCCGCTTCGGGCTGCCTGTCTCTCCCGACAATGTCCTTGTCTGTGCAGGCGCCCAGCACGCGCTGCTGACCGTTCTGGCCTCGCTCTTCAGCCCCGGCGATCGCATAGCCGTGGAGCAGCTCTCCTATCCTCTGCTCAGGCAGCTTGCCCAGCGCCTGCGCCTGCAGCTTGTGCCTGTGCACATGGACAAGCAGGGCATGGTGCCTTCAGCCCTTGAGACAGCCTGCAGGACGCGCAACATCAGGGGATTGTACCTCATGCCCTCCTGCCACAATCCCACCCTGAGCATGCTCCCTGAGTCCAGGCGCCACGATCTTGTGGCCATCTGCCGCAGGTATGATGTCTGCATCATTGAGGACGATGTCTATGCCCTCTCACTGGAACAGCGTTTGCCGCCCCTCTCCCGCCTGGCCCCCGAGCGCAGCTGTTTCATAGCCTCCACCAGTGAGACCCTGGGAGCAGGGCTGCGCATCGCCTGGCTGTGTGCGCCCCCGCACTGGCAGGATGCCCTGGCCCATACCATTGCCTGCACCATTTCCATGGCGCCGCCCCTCATGGCAGAGCTGGCAGCCTTGTGGACAGGGGACGGCACGGCAGACAGGGTGCTGGTCGCCAAGCGCGCTGCAGCCCAGAAGGCCAATGTGCTGGCGCGCACCATCCTGGACGGCTTTTCCCTGGAGACCAGAACCACGGGCTTTTTCTGCTGGCTCAAGCTGCCAGGCCAGCACAAGGCAGGCTGGGACTTTGCCTCCCTGGCTAGGGAGCAGGGTATCCTGGTGGCTGATGCTGCCTGCTTTGCCGTGGGCGGCCCTGCCGTGGAGGCAGGAGCCCGCATTGCCCTGGGGCTCAAGGATCAGGCAGTCCTTGCCAGGGCCCTGGAGTGCCTGGCAGGCATCTTGCAGCAGGCATAGGCCTGGAACACACAAGGCACAGAGACCCCGCCCGCCATGCGCCAGGCCCCATGCCTGATGTCGCGCTCAGGGCTACCGGCTCTGCGTCACCGGGCCATGCGCTTCATGGGCCATGCGCTTCAGGGGCCATGCGCTTCAGGGGCCTGCGTCACTTGGCCATGCAGCACAGGGCGATACAGGGGCCTTGTGCCGGGGGTCCTGCACAGCACATGACAAAGCAGGCCAGGGCGGGTATGGATGGGAAAAACGTGTCCGGCAGCAGGCTGGTCTCTGTACGGCGTTGGACAATGCCGCACAGCATCGTACAACGTCACGGGCTCCTGCTGCACATCTGGAGGAACTATGGGAACAGCCAATATTCTCACCATAGCCGGCTCTGACAGCGGCGGCGGTGCAGGCATTCAGGCGGATCTGAAAACCATCATGGCCCTGGGCTGCTATGGCATGAGCGCCATCACTGCCCTCACAGCCCAGAACGGCCTGGGCGTCACAGGCATCTTTCCTGCCTCTGCCGAGTTCACGAGCCTGCAGCTGTCCACCATCTTTGCCGGCTTTCCCGTGCACGCTGCCAAGACAGGCATGCTCTTCAATGCCGAAATCATTCACGCTGTGGCCCGGAGCATGCAGGACAAAACCTTCCCCCTGGTGGTGGACCCTGTGTCCGTGAGCCAGAGCGGCAGCAGGCTGCTGCAGGAAGACGCTGTTGACGCCCTTATCCGCGAGCTGCTGCCCCTGGCAGACGTGCTCACCCCCAATGTGCCTGAAGCACAGATGCTCACGGGCATGACAGTGACAGACCTTGCAAGCCAGGCTGAGGCAGGGCAGAAGATCCTTGCCATGGGCCCGAAGGCCGTGCTGGTCAAGGGCGGCCACATGGCCCATACCGAGACTGTCACGGACGTGCTCTGCCTTCCCGGGCGCGAGCCCCTCTTCCTCTCCCAGAAGGCTGTGAAGACCACGAACAATCACGGCACAGGCTGCACCCTGTCTGCTGCCATTGCCGCAGGACTTGGCAAGGGCGAGAGCCTGGAGGACGCCATTGCCCATGCCCAGCGTTTTCTGAATCTGGCCCTGCGGGAAAGCTATGCCCCCGGCAGGGGGTGCGGACCCGTGAATCACGCAGCAGGGCTTGTGCGCCAGGGCTGCCAGAGCTAGACATGCGCATTCGTCTTGTGGTGGCCTATGTGGGCACCAGCTACATGGGCTGGCAGGTCCAGGCCGAGCGCTTTGCCATGCAGACCATACAGGGACAGCTTGAGCATGCCCTGGGGCTGCTGGCTGCAGCGCCTGTGCGCGTGCACGGCTCAGGGCGCACGGACAGCGGTGTGCATGCAGAAGGGCAGGTGGCCCACTGCGACTTTCCCGAGGCGCGCTTTGCGAAGCTGAAGGACATGCGCCACGCCCTCAATGCCATGCTGCCTGATGACATACGCGTCTTTGTGGCAGAGCCCTGTGCCCAGACCTTTCACGCCCGCTTCAGTGCCCATGCCAAGACCTATCGCTATCAGTTCTGGATGGAGCGGGGCTTTGTGCCCCCCAGGCTGAAGCCCTATGTCTGGTGCTGCGGCCCGCTGGATGTGGCGCGCATGCGCGAGGCCCTGCCCCATCTGCAGGGCGAGCACGACTTTGTCTGCTTTGCCAATGCCGGCACAAAGGGCATGGAGAACACTGTGCGCACGCTCTCAGAGCTTGTCTTGCGCGAGACCGTGGTCTGGCAGGGTTGTGCCCCCATGCTGGAGCTCTTTGTCACAGGGTCCGGCTTTTTGAAGCAGATGGTGCGCAATATGGCAGGCCTGTTGGCCGAGATTGGCAGAAACAGGGTCGAGCCGGGAGCTGTCCCCAGGCTGTTGCAGGCGCGCTCGCGCAAGCTTTTGCCAGCGCCCACAGCCCCTGCCGCAGGCCTTACCCTCATGCAGGTCAGCTATCCTGCCGGGCTCTCCTGATTCGCTGCTGCCGGGCTTTCCCGGGCCGGCACTTTTGGCCGGGCTGTCTCAGGCGGACGCCCCTGAAGCGGACGCCGCTGAAGTGGACGCCCCTGAGCCGGACGCCCCTGAACCAGCTGCCTGGCCTGGCAGGCCGTTCCCAGTATGCCAGGCCCGTGCTGTGCAGCCTGCACAAGGCTAGCCTGCGCCGAAGGCAACCTGGGCTCTTTGGGGCAGCACCAGCATGGCTGCCCCGCCATGGCCGTCAATGTCCAGGGAGAAGTGCACGCAGCACACCTCCTCGTCCAGCGCTGTCAGAAAAATGTCATCTGCAGACCACAGGGTGCGCGAGAGGGTGCAGGAGGGCTGGTCAAAGGCTTTTGCCAGCAGGGCGGGCAGACGTTCCAGGCAGCGGCGTACCAGCTCCCTGTCAAAAAAGCTCAGCGCTGACCGCTGCCCCGGAGAGCCGCCCAGCGCCCCGAGACTTCCTGCCCCCAGGCTGACATCGGCCAGAGCCTGGGTGGCCACGGCATCGCAGCACATGAGCACATCCGCCCTGCCTGCGCGACAAAGCGCATAAAAGGCAGGGCTTTCCATGTCTGCCAGCACCTCTTCCCAGGAGTGCCATGTTGCCGAGAGCGGGGCTATGCGCACATGGGCCTTTGTGGCAGCACAGATATCTTCTTCCAGCAGGCCTGCAAAAAACTGTGCCCTGGCGCGCAGCACAGGATTTGCCGCAAGCTCGTTGTCCAGACCGGGCGGGGGAGACGGTCGCTGGTCGTGTCGTCCCCGTTCGTGCCCTGCCGGTTCGTGCCAGCCGCGACTCTTCTGGCCGCGTCCCTGGCGCTGAAAGAGGGTACTGCCCGTGTCGTCTGCCAGGTCTGCGCGTCGCGCAGCCTGCCGCTGCTTCCCTGTCTGGCTGCGTCTGTGCTGGCCTGAGCCGGATGCGGAGGCATGTGTCCTGGAGAGGGCAGTGTCCGTGCACTGGCTGGTCCGGGTGTCCTGGGCTGCCCGGGCGTCCCGGCTGTCCCGGGCTGCCCAGTCGCTCTGGCTGTTCTGGTCAGTCTGGCCGGGCACAACGGGCGGCAGAAGGACTATGTCATCGTCTTCGTCAGCGTCCTCTGCGTCGCCGGCAGGATCGTTCCCGGGCTCGTCATCAGGCGCATCATCAGGCCCGCCATCAGGCCCGTCCTCTGCCTCGTCTTCACGGTCTTGCGGCGCGTCGTCGTGCTCGTCACGCTCGTCATCAGGTGCATCGTGTTCCCGGGACGCGTCAGAAGACTCCTCATCTGTGACAGACGAGAAGTCTACAGGCGCAAGCAGGAAGTCCAGTTCTTCCCTGGTGAGGATCTCCCGGGAGTTGTCCATAAGGCATGAGAGGCAAAGGGTGACAGGCAGGGTGCGGGCAGCCGGAGCCGGGTGGCCTGCAGGATTTGCGCAACCTGCAGAAGACAGCGTATAGAGGGCCGTGCATGGACGGCCGTGCATATGGCCGTACACAGGCTGCCGTGCGTGTGAGCCGTACACAGACGGCCGTAGCAGCCGTGCAAGAGCAGCTCATGCACGGCCGTGAGCAGGGCACAGGCCCGGGGCCATCTGCTCTGTACTTTCTATGCAAGATTGTTGCCAATAGCAATGCAAGCCGCCCGCAGCCAGGGCAGGACACAAACGCGTGCAGATACATCTCAGACCTGACGGGCAGGCAGACAACCAGCCGGGCGGCCAGCAGGGCAACCAGCCGGGCAGCCAGGCAGACATCACGGTAGACTACAGCGGCGAAGGGCCGCTTTCCAGGGCCATCTGGCTGTCCGGAAAGCTGCCTCCCCAGCCCCTGTGCGGCGGCATCGGCCGCTGCGGCAAATGCCGGGTGCGCTTTGTCAGCCCTGCTCCTGCGCCCCTGGACGAGGAAACAGACCTGCTCGGGGATGAGGCCATTGCCGAAGGCTGGCGCCTTGCCTGTCGCTGTCAGATACCTGACAGTGGAGACATCGTTCTTGCCCTGCCCAGGGAGCGCCTGGCTGGCAGGCAGACACAGACCGGGCAGACTGCCCGGACGACTCAGGCAGCACAGCCGGTTCAGGCCCGGCGTCAGCCCGGGTGTCAGCCGGAGCATCCGTCAGGACATCAGCCAGGACATCAGCCCGAACAGGCCTGCCAGGCTGGTGATTCGGCCAGCGCAGACTTCTGTGTCTGGGGCGTGGACCTTGGCACCACCTCCCTTGCCTGGCGGGCTGTGCGTGTGCGCGACAAGGCTGTGTTGTGCGAGGGCCAGGCCCTCAATCCCCAGGCAGGTGCAGGGGCAGATGTCATCTCCCGCGTGGCCATGGCCACCAGGCCGCAGGGCTGTGCCCTGCTTGCTGACCTTGTCACGGACTTTTTGCGCGGGCGCCTGGCCGAAGTGTCCTGCACGGCACAGGGCATGGTCATTGCCGCCAACACGGCCATGAGCTCCATTTTGTTGCGCAGGGACGTCACAGGCCTTGCCAGGGCCCCCTATCGCAGTGCCCTGCAGGGGCACGAGACCTGTGTTCTGCCAGGCCTGCCGCCAGTCTACATCCCGCCCCAGCCGGCCCCCTTTGTGGGCGGGGACATCACAGCGGGCCTCATTGCCCTGCTGCAGGCAGGTACGCCGCAGCCCTTCCTGCTGGCAGACCTTGGCACCAATGGCGAGATTGCCCTGGTCTGCGACACAGGGCTGCTGCTGACCAGTGTGCCCTTAGGGCCTGCCCTGGAGGGCATAGGCCTGGAGTGCGGGGCCCTGGCCGCGGAGGACGTTGTCACAAAGGTGACAGCAGGACCCATGGGGCCTGCCTGCCGCACTGCTGCAGGGGCCCTGGTCACAGAGGGGATGCCCTGTCAGGGCATCTCGGCTACAGGCTATCTCTCCCTGCTGGACCTTTTGCGCAGGATGCAGCTCATGGATGAGGAAGGGCATCTGGGGCCAGTCTCCTCGGCACCCCTCATGCCCCTGGCACAGCGCCTGGCTGCCCGCATTGACAGCTCGGCACAGGTGCAGCGCTTCCTGCTGCCTGGCAGACTGTGGATGTCCTCCAGGGACGTGGAAGAGATTCTCAAGGTCAAGGCAGCCTTCAGTGTGGCTGTGGCAAGCCTTTTGGAGCGTGCAGGCCTGGCAGCTGAGGAGCTGCAGACCATTGCCCTGGCAGGGGCCCTGGGCAGGCACGTGGACGCAGACATGCTGGAGCACCTGGGCTTTGTGCCTGCAGGGTGCGGCCGCAAGGTCAGAGCGGTTGGCAATACCTCCCTTGAGGGAGCCTGCCTTCTGGCAGAAAAGCCTGAGCTTCGCGAGAAACTGGCCGCACTGTGTGCCGGGGCCACAGTACTGGCACCGGCAGAGGAAGAAGATTTTTACGAACGCTATGTCAGGGCCATGCGCTTTGCGCCCTGGGAGCAGGCCTGGAAGTAGGTCCGGGAGGAGGATATGGGAAAACAGACATATGGCCCGCAAAATGGCGCAGGACGCACGGATCGGGCAGATCGCAGCGGGCGCCCTGATCGTGGGCAGGGGCGTGGCAGACACAGCACCTGGTCTGAAGACAGCTCTGCGGGCAATGACCGCTATAGTGACCGGTATAGTGACCGGTACGACGGCAGGGAGACAGGTCGCAGTTCAGGGCGTGTGGGCAGCCGTGCCGGCACTGCCTGGGGCTCCGACAGGGGCCGGGCCGGGCGCTTTGGCGGCACTGCCGGTCGCGGCGGACGCTTCCCTGATCGCGAGGAGCGTGAGGACCGCGGGGATCGCGGCGGACGCTTTAAGGATCACGAGGAGCGTGGGGGCCGTGGCAACCGCTCTGGCGACAGTCAGGGCCGCGAGGGCCGTTTCGGGGATCGGCCGGACTTTCAGGGCCGCCAGGGTCGCGATGGCCGCTTTGCAGATCGTGGCGGCAGGTCGCACACGCATTTCCAGGACCGTCAGCAGGGGCATGCGTATGGCCGGCAGGGCGAACGCTCTGCCGATGTCCGTGAGAGCTCCCGTGACGTCTGCGCCCGCATGGAGAGCGTGCATGAGCTCTTCCCCTGTACTGCAGTCACAGCGGAGAACTTTGCGCTGCTGCATGCTGCCCTCAACGCAGTGCTGCCGCTGAAAAAAAGCCACAGGCAGGAGCTTGCCCGCAATGTGGTGCAGCTCTCCCGTCTGCTCACTGTGAACAGGGCAGACCTGCGCAGCCCCTACTGGGCCAAGCCTGCCCTCACCAGTGCCTATGTGCACTACTTTCTGCCCTGGAATATCTACCGCCTCTCCCGCCTGCTGGCAGGCCTCACCCTGCCTGAGCCAGGTGACGGGCACTTTGTGCTGGATGTGGGCTCAGGGCCTTTGACCATGCCCATTGCCCTGTGGCTGAGCCAGCCTGCCTGGCGCACAAAGAAGCTGCACCTGGTTGCTGCGGACTGTGCAGGCCATCCCCTGCATCTGGGCAGGGACATTCTTGTGCATCTGGCAGAAGCTGCAGGCTGTGAGCCCTGGGACATACATCTTGTGCAGGCCCCCTTCATGCAGGCCCTGCGCTCCTGTCAGCCCATGTTCAGAAAGGGCCTCAAACCCATCTTCGTGACAGCAGCCAATGTCTTAAACGAGCTTCCCTTCCCCAAACGCAGCCGCTTTGACGAAGACGAGGGAGGCAGTGAGGAAGACGACGAGCTCTGCTCCCGCTTTGAGGACGTGCTTGCTGCCACAGCACGACTGCTGCGCAGAGGTCCTGAAGAAGCCAGGGCACTCTTTGTGGAGCCAGGCACCCGCCTGGGCGGTCTGACCCTCATGCGCCTGCGCGGGCTTGCCCTGGAGCAGGGTCTTGAGGTGCACGGCCCCTGTACCCACGCAGGGCCCTGTCCGCTCATGCAGGAAATGGAATTTGCCGGCGAGACCTCGCGTCTGGCAGGCAGGACCTGGTGCCACGCCACCTTCCCGCCTGTGCAGGCTCCGGACTGGCTCAGTGAACTCACTGCCGAGGCAGGCTTTGCCAGGGAGACCCTCTCCTTGTCCTGGCTGGAAGTGAGTGCGGAAGCAGGGGCAGGCATGCCCTTCCTGTTTGACAGCCTGGACGACGACCTGGGCGACGAGCTGGATGGCGACCTGGATAACGGGCTGGATGACGACCTTTTTGCGGGCGATGAGCCGGGCGACGAGAGCTGTGGCAATGAGGCTGATGCCGCTCACAGCAGGACTGCTGCAGCTGAGGCCGGCGCAGCTGAGGACAGGCAGACAGGCGGTCAGGAGTATGGCCTGGGAGACGGTCGGGAAGACGGCCTGGACGGGCCTGCTGATGCGTCTGTGGTGAGTGCTGACAGGGCTGGCAGCGACGATGCCCCTGTCCCTGGCAACACGGACGGCGAAGGCGACACGGACGGTGAAGGCGACGAAGACAGTGAGAGCGGTACGGCTGCCGGCAGGGCTGTGCCGTTTGCTGCTGCCCGTGCCGAGGGTCCTGCCCGTACAGGCATCAGGGCCAGGGTCATCTCCAATGTCTTTGCTGTTCCCGGTCTCGGCTCCTGCCGCTATGCCTGCTCGTCCCTGGGCCTGCTCCTGCTGGCAGGGGCAGACAGCCTGCCGGATGGCGCTGACATGGTCCTGCATGTGGAAGACATTGCCAGTGCCAGGGTGGACAAGCGCTCAGGCGCCCGCATCCTGGTCCTGCCCGCAACACCCGGTCAGAAGAGGGACGTCAGGAGCCAGGGTGCTGGCCGCGTCCCTGGCAGGGGCTTTGGCAGGACAGGCAGGCCCGCTGACAGATATGGCGAAAGAGCA
>CASEWR010000107.1 GCA_949291675.1 uncultured Desulfovibrio sp.
CAGGCGCGATCTGCCCAAACCCTTCTTCAAGGGGACCATGGAAGATACAACCCAGGTGCAGGGTGTCATAGGAGACGTTGCCTTCAAAGTCACCTTCCCCAATGCCAGCCCCGAAGCAAGTCAGGCCGGCTTTGAAGAAAAGCTTGAAGCGCATCTCAAGGCTGCGCAGGCCAATGCAGTCTGCTCAGCCGGCTCAGCCCCTGAGACAGCAGCTGCATCAGGTGCTGAGACAGGCGCTGAAACAGGCTCTGGGTCAGTCACACCCAGGACTTCCAGGACGCCCAGGTGACAGAGCGTATTCTCAATGCCACCCAAAGCCTCTGCCCGCACTGCTTACGACGCATTCCTGCCTGGAATGTGCGCCGCGCAGATGATGTCTGGCTGGTCAAGGAATGCCCTGAGCATGGCCGCTTTGCCACAGTGATCTGGCGAGGCCACCCTGCCTATGAGACCTGGGGCTATGCGCAGAGAAAACCTGGTGTCCCTGTCTGTGCAACCCAAAACTCCAGGGGCTGCCCCTTTGACTGCGGTCTGTGCCCTGAACATCATCACGCTGCCTGTGCAGTGCTTCTGGAAATCACCTCACGCTGCAATCTGCGCTGCCCTGTCTGCTTTGCTGATGCCGGCGAAAAGGAGCATCCTGACCCTGACCTTTCCACCATCAGGTCCTGGTATGCAGCCTTGTACGCGCAGGCAGGGGATGTGAACATTCAGCTCTCCGGCGGTGAGCCCACAGTGCGCGAAGATCTGCCCAAGATCCTTGCCCTTGGCAAAGAAGCAGGCTTTTCCTTTTTGCAGATCAATACCAATGGCCTGCGCTTAGGTGCTGATAACGGAAGCTATGCACAAACCCTGAAGGACGCAGGCCTTGCCTGCGCCTTTGTGCAGTTTGACGGCCTTGATGACGCCATCTACCGCCATATTCGCGGCCGCAATCTTTTGCAGGTGAAGCTCAGGGCCATAGAAAACTGTGCTGCAGCAGGTATCGGTATTGTGCAGGCTGTGACCCTGGTGCCCCATGTGAACATGCATGCTCTCGGCGATCTGGTCCGCTTTGCTGTGCGCAACATGCCTTTTGTACGCGGCCTGCACTTTCAGCCTGTAGGCTATATAGGCCGCTATCCAAAGGAACCCGGCAATGAAGACCACATAACTTTGCCGGAAGTGATGCGTGCCCTGGAGGAGCAGACAGAAGGTCTTGTCAGGGTTGCCCACTTTCTGCCCCCAGCCGGGGAAAATCCCCACTGCTCCTTTCATGCCAACTTCACCCTGCTTGAAGAAGGCAGCCTTGAGCCCTGGGTCCAGGATGGTGCTGCCCTGCGCAGCTATCATGAAAGAGATCATGAAGATGGCTCTCTGCATGCCCGCCGTTTCATGTCCAGACAGTGGCGTGCTGCACAGGGGAGCACTGCAGCCTTGCAGGCAGAGCCTGCTGCAGACAGTGCACCGGAAAGTCAGGCCCTTGAGGCAGGGCTGACACACGACCTCGTCACTGGTCAGACAGGCCATTCCGGCCAGTCCGGCCAGACAGGACAGTCCGAAGCCTCAGCAATTAATAATGACGCTGCCACTGAGCTTGATCGTCGTCTTGCCCGCATGCAGACTCACAGTCTGAGCATCTCGGCCATGGCCTTTCAGGATGTCTGGAACCTGGACCTTGCCCGTCTCAGGGACTGTCACATCGGCATCTTCAGTCGTGATGCCCGCATCATTCCCTTTTGTGCCTATAACCTCACCTCAAGCACAGGACAGACGCTGTACCGAAATCAGGACTTGCGATGAG
>CASEWR010000108.1 GCA_949291675.1 uncultured Desulfovibrio sp.
CTGCGCATTCTTGTGCAGACCCTGTGCGAGACGCACAGTCCGGGCCAGACAGCCGGTGCGGAAAGCCAGGCCCGAGCTGCAGTGACTGCAGAGACTGCCGGGGCTGCCGGGGCTGCAGCGACAACGGCCCCTGCGGCCACAGAGCAGACAGAAAGTTCAGCCATCTGGCGGCAGCCGGGCACACTGCACAGCTGCGGCACAGCCTGGAAGCAGCTGGCAGGGCGCTTTGTCAGCCACATGCTCATAGATTCAAGGCACGGCCGCTATCCGGGCGATGTGCAGGAAGCACTGACACTGGCCAGCACACTTGGCATCACAGTCATAGATACCCCCATGATACAGCCGGACGGCCAGCACCATGCCCCTGAACGCCTGGCAGCACTGCTTGTGCAACTGCGGGATGCCGGGCTTGCCGGAGGGAGCGCAGCTGCCGGCGCTGCCACAGCTCCCGGCACTGCCCTGAATGCCGCAGCTGCCTGGGATGGCGTGCATGCCAGTGCTGCCGAAGCGGCCGAAGCTGCCAGTGCTGCCCGGGACACGGGGACAGAGGGTAGCAGGCATGCCTGAGACTGCGTTTACGGCAGGCCAGGACCTTGCCGGCAGCAGACTGGATCACGCGCTTGCAGCACTTACAGGCCTCTCCCAGCGGGCCGCAAAGCGACTGTGCGCAGACAAGCGCGTCTTCCTCAATGGCCGCCCTGCCCGCCAGGGGCTGCTGGTGCGCGCTGGTGATGTCCTCACCATCCGTGGCACTGCAGCTGCGGCAGGCACTGACACAGCTGCCGATACTGACACAGCTGCCGACACTGGCACAGCGTGTGACACGCTCATGGCAGCAAACGACTGTGTCGCACCTGGTCCTGGCACTGACGGCACAGAGGGCACAGACGGCACTGGCGCAGCAGGCAGGCAACGCGCTGCGACACACAGCAGGGCTGCCTGTCTTGTGCGCACCTGTGACTATGCCTTTTTGTACAAACCCTCCTGCCTGCACAGCGTGCATCTGGCCGGGCGCGACACTGCCAGCCTTGAAGACCTGCTGCCTGCCCTTGTACCTGACTGCCCGCAGGCAGAGCTGTTGCAGCGCCTTGATTTCGAGACCTCAGGCATTGTCACCTGTGCCCTGCACGCACAGGCAAGGGCTGCCTTTCGGGCTGCAGAACACGCTGGCCAGGTGCACAAGGCCTATCTGACCATAGTCTGCGGCCATCTTGAAAAGCCTCTGCTCATCAAGGCTGCACTGACAGGCCAGGGCAAACGCGTGCGTGTGCACGAGTATGCCGATGCCGATCCTGCCCGCTGGACCAGGGTTGTGCCCCTGCTCCATCTTGCCAGGGAAGAGGCGCACGTCCTTGGCGCCAGCGGCCCTGTCACCCTGGCAGGCTGTCTCATTCACAGGGGCTTTCGCCATCAGATCAGGGCACACTGTGCCTCTGCCGGCTACCCCCTGCTGCATGATGCGCTGTACGGGATGCAGCAGTCCTGCACAGCACAGTCGCAGGCGCCTGCTGTCCACACAGGCACTGGCGCTTCTTCAGCAGCCTCCGATCCTGCAGCCTCCGATCCTGCAGCTTCCGATCCTGCAGCATCACTTCCTGCATCTGCCTGCCCTGCACCATCCTGCCCTGCACCTTCCGGGCAGGGGCGTGCAGCATCTGCACGTGCCTGCACACAGCACTTCTATCTGCATCACAGCCGTCTTGAATTTTGTCAAAACTGTGTCAAATGCCTGCCTGACTGGCTTACCGAAATAGCCGGGGGCCTGCAGCAGGCGGAAGATTGGTTTGCACAAAGCAGCATTGTTGCGTACAATTCCCCGCGGAAAAGCTCCAGCTGACACATATTCGTCACTGAAACGTCAATTGTGTCCCGGCCATGCCCTTTGACAATCAACCCGGTGGATAGCCCATGTTTGCAGCACTGCTCCCCAAATCGGCCCCCTTCTTCGAGATGCTCATGGAACAGAATACCATGCTCCGCAAAGCTGCAGAGGAGAACATTGTTCTCTTCAGCAGTGACGCGGAAGCACGCTATCTGTGCTACAAGCGCATTGCAGAAATCGAGAATGAGGCTGACACCCTCTACCGCAAGATCGGACGCAGCCTGTCCTCAACCTTCATTACGCCCATTGACAGAGAAGACATCCTGCGCATCAGTCAGGGTCAGGAAGAATGCCTGGACACCCTGCAGAGCCTGGCTGCACGGCTGGCTTCCTACAACATGCCTGAGATCCTCTTCCCTGCCCAGAAGACCGTCATCATTGTGAAAGACATGTTCGAGCTCACCACGGACATGCTGCAGGGCCTGCACAAGCGCAGGGACGCCCACAAGACCAGGGCCTTCCGCACCCTGCGTGAAGAAGCCGACTCCCTGCTGGCAGTAGGCCTGGCCGAAGTCATGGATGTGAGCGAGCAGACGCCCGCGAGCCTGCCCCTGGTGCTCAAGTGGATGCAGCTGTACACAGGCCTTGAAAACCTGCTGCATCAGATCTCGGAACTGTTTGAACACATTGAAGAAGCGGTGATGAAAAATGTTTGAGGTCCCTCTTCTTCTCGTCCTCATCATTCTCACTGCCCTGATCTTCGACTTCACCAACGGAGCGCATGACTGCGCCAATGCCATTGCCACAGTGGTCTCCACCAAGGTTGCCACCCCGCGCATGGCAGTGACCATGGCAGCCATCCTCAACCTTGTCGGTGCCCTGCTCGGCACCGAGGTGGCCAAGACCCTGGGCGGTGGTCTGATCTATCCGGCCATGGTGGACGGCTCGCAGATCCTGGTCTTTGCGGCCTTAGTCGGCGCCATTGTCTGGAATCTGCTCACCTGGTACCTCGGCATCCCCTCCTCCTCTTCCCACGCCCTCATTGGTGGGCTGCTGGGGTCCGCCTGGGCCCATGCCGGCTTTGATGCCATCAACTTTTCCGGTGTCGTGCACAAGGTTATCCTGCCCTTCATAGGCTCGCCCCTGGCCGGCTTTTGCGCAGGCTTCCTTGCCATGTTCATCATCTACTGGGTGTGCGCAGGCCACAGACGCGCCAGGGTCAATGCCTGGTTCCGGCGCATGCAGCTGGTCTCGGCAGGCTTCATGGCCCTGTCCCACGGCCTCAATGACGCCCAGAAGACCATGGGTGTCATCACCCTGGCCCTGCTGCTCTTCGGCCACCTGGATACCGTGGAAATCCCGCTCTGGGTCAAGCTGATCTGCGCTGGCGCCATGGCCATGGGCACAGCTGTGGGCGGCTGGAAGATCGTCAAGACCATGGGACACAGGATCTTCAAGCTCGAGCCTGTGCACGGCTTTGCTGCCGAGACTGCCACAGGCTGCGTCATCACCTGCGCAAGCATGCTCGGTGCCCCTGTGAGCACCACCCACACAGTGTCCGCTGCCATCTTCGGCGTGGGCTCAAGCAAGCGTCTGAGCGCCGTGCGCTGGGGCGTTGCCGGCCAGCTGGTCGTTGCCTGGGTGCTGACCCTGCCCTGCGCTGGTGCTGTGGGCGCCATGGCCTACTACGTGCTGCACATCATCTGGCCTGGCTAAGGCCTTAACGTACGACGGCAGGACGTCAGCTCCTGCCCTGTAAAAAAAGGACTCCCGAATCGGGAGTCCTTTTTTTGCCATGGGTGAACTGTTCTGACTGAGTTGAACTTGTGGGCGCGGCCCTTTCGGGACATGACGAACAGGTGCACAACCTGTCCGGCCCCGGCTGTCGGGGCGCTGTCAGGCAGGCCTAGGCCCTGCTCTCCTGGAGCAGACGGGCTTCCAGCGCGTCCATGAAGGCGTCCACGTCGTCCTCAGTGATGATGAGGGGCGGCAGCAGGCGCAGGGTGGAACCGTGGCAGAGGTTGCACAGATAGCCTGCCTCAAGCAAATCACTCCACACCTTATGGGCGTCAGAGGGCAGCTCAATGCCGATGAACAGGCCCTTGCCGCGCACTTCCCTGATGGTGCCGGGATGGGTCTCCATAAAGGCCCTGGCCCTGTCCATGATGCGCCTGCCAAGGACACGCGCCCGTTCGGCCAGGTTGTCGCGCTGCATGATTTCCACCACCCTGGCTGCCACAGCGCTGGTGAGCAGGCCGGCACCAAAGGTGGTGCCATGGGAGCCTGCCACAAAGCCCCTGCTCACTTCCTCGGTGGCCATGATGCCGCCCATGGGCAGGCCGTTGGCCAGAGCCTTGGCCATGCTGATGATGTCGGGCTTCACGCCGCAGGTCTGATAGGCCCAGAAGGCGCCGGTGCGGCACATGCCTGCCTGCACCTCGTCGCAGCAGAAGAGCACATCGCGCTCCCTGCACAGCTTTTCCACTGCACGCACATAGTCATCGTCCAGGACAATGACGCCGCCTTCGCCCTGCACCACTTCCAGAAGGACTGCGCAGGTCTTTTCGTCAATGGCAGCTGCCATGGCCTCGATATTGCCGGCCTCCACCTGTTTGAAGCCTGCAGGCAGAGGCCTGAAGCCGTCAGCCAGGCTGTCTCTGCCTGTGGCGGCCAGGGCACCGAAAGTCCTGCCGTGGAAGCAGCCGGAGAGGGTGATGATGTCCACAGCCTCTTCTCTGCCCTTCACTCTGGTCATGTACCTGCGGGCCAGCTTGATCAGGGTTTCGTTGGCCTCGGCACCGGAATTGCAGAAAAAGCAGCGGCTCATGTGGTCTGTGGTGCCCACAAGGCGTCTGGCAAGCTCGGTCTGGGGCTCGGTGTAGACAAGGTTGCTGGTGTGCCACAGCGCCTGCATCTGCGTGCTTAGGACATCCACAAGCTCTGGATGGCAGTGGCCGAGGCTGGTGACGGCAATACCTGCCAGCAGGTCCACGTATTCCCTGCCGTTCACATCCCACATATGTGCACCCTCGCCTCTGGCAAAGGCCACAGGGTAGCGTCCGTAGGTCTGGATAATGTATTTCTGGTCGTCTGCAACAATGCTTTCGTAAGACATGGGGGTCTCCTCAAGGAAAAAGATATCAGCGTCCTGTGTGTCCGAAACCACCTGCGCCACGCTCTGTGGCACACAGGTCGTCCACCACGGCATACCGAGGGCTGGCAAAGGGCTGGAAGATCAGCTGCGCAATGCGCTCGCCTCGGCTGATTCGTCGCACTTCCTTTGAGGTGTTCAGCAGAACAACCAGTATTTCCCCTGTGTAGTCGGGATCAATGACGCCCACGCCCTGGGCCACGGTCAGGCCATCCCTGGCTCCGAGGCCGCTGCGTGCGTAGAGAAATCCAGCATAACCGGGGACCTTGGGCTGCACCCGTACCCCTGTGGGCACGGTCAGCCGCTCACCAGGGGCAATCTCCTGCACGTCTTCGGCAAAGGCAGCCCGCAAATCCGTTCCCGCAGAACGGCTGGTTGCAGCTGCCAGGCCCTCAGCGTACAGCGCCCTGGCCCCGGCAGAGGTGAAGGCAAGCTCCACCGCAATGACAGGCACGTCGGCCTGTACGAATTGTTCCTGCTCGGATTGTGTCATAATGCTTCAAAAGCCACCATTCACAAAAAACTTCCCCTTTCGCAAAAGAGGGGAGGTAAACGTACACAAGTCCCTGTTCACCTGCAAGGATATTTGCGTTGCATCCGGCACAACTTCGTGTCATTTGCCGGAAATTTTCCACCTCTCCCTGGCACGGGCCAGGGCTGTTCCTGCCTGCAGCCCCCTCATGGCGTTGCCATGACATTTGCGCCTGAGTGTGGCATGAAGGCCCTGCCTTTCTGGCAGGTGCTGCGCCCTGCCCGAAAGGCCCCGAAATCCGGCCCTGCAACCCGGTCCCGAAATCCGGCCTGATATCCGGTCCTGAAATCCGGCCCCGGACCCTGTTTCAGGGAAGATCATTCCAAGGAAGAACATATGCCTGATATAGCTATCGTGGGTGCCGGCCTGGCCGGCTGCGAATGCGCTCGTGTGCTGGCGGCGCTTGGCGTGGAAGTCACGCTCTTTGAGTGCAAGCCAAAGGAGCGCTCTGCTGCCCATGTCTCGGATTCCCTAAGCGAGCTTGTCTGCTCCAACTCTCTGCGCTCGGACGCCCTGGCCAGCGGCATAGGCCTGCTCAAGCAGGAGCTGCGTGACCTTGCAAGCCCCTTCATGGTGGATGCCGATGCCTGCCGCGTGCCCGCAGGCAAGGCCCTGGCCGTGGACAGGGAGCTCTTTGCTGCCAGGGTCACAGAGGCTGTGGTGCAGAACCCGAAGATTCACCTTGTGCAGGCAACCATCTCCTCCCTGGAGGACGAGCGCCTGGCTCCCTTCAGATACATTGTGCTGGCTGCAGGCCCCCTGGCCACCGAGAGCCTCTCCGAGAGCCTGGCACAGGCCATAGGCATGGAGCACTGCTACTTCTATGATGCCATAGCCCCCATTGTCTGGGGCCACAGCCTGGACCATACCATTGTCTTTCGCGGCTCCCGCTATGGCGATGAGCAGGGCGAGGCAGCGGATGAGGGCGACTACCTCAACTGTCCCATGAACAGGGATGAGTACAACACCTTCTATGAGGCCCTGTGCGCTGCCGAGAAGGTGCATGCCAGAGACTTCGAGAAGCACTTTGAGGGCTGCATGCCCATTGAGGCCCTGGCAGAGCGCGGTCCCAAAACCCTGGTCTTCGGCCCCATGAAGCCCGTGGGCTTTACGGACCCGAGGACCGGCAGGCGTCCCTGGGCCCTGCTGCAGCTGCGCGCGGAAAGCCTCAATGCCGCTGCCTACAACCTGGTGGGCTGCCAGACCAAGCTGACCTATGCCGAACAGGCCAGAGTCTTCCGCCTTATCCCGGGCATGGCAAAGGCCGAGTTTGTGCGCTTTGGCAGCATGCACCGCAATACCTACGTCAATGCCCCGAAGGTGCTGGCCCCTGACTCCTCCCTGCTGGCACGGCCCAATGTCTTTGTGGCAGGCCAGATCTCGGGCGTGGAAGGCTATGTGGAGTCCGCAGCCCACGGCCACTGGGTTGCCCGCATCCTGCAGGCCAGACTGACAGGAAGCACGCTTGCCACACCCCCTGTGACCACAGCCCTTGGTGCCCTGCTCGGCCATTTGCGCACAGAGCAGAAGAAGTTCCAGCCAAGCAACGCCCACTTCGGCCTCATGCCGGAACCTGGCTTCCGCATCCCCAAAAAGGAACGCAAGGAGTGGTACGCCGAGCGCGCCAGAAAGGACTTTGCGGCCTGGCAGGCAGGCCTTGCCCATGAGCTGACACAGACAGGGATCGTGCACTGAGAGTGCACTGACACTGACAAAAAAATTTCACAAAACCGCAAAAAAACGCTTGACGGGCAGGGTCGAACTCTATAAAAAGACTCCTGCCTTTAGGGACAGGAGCGTAGCTCAGGTGGCTAGAGCGCTTCCTTGACACGGAAGAGGTCAGCAGTTCAAGTCTGCTCGTTCCTACCATAACTCAAGCAATCGGGAGAGGTTCTCCCGGCGGCGAAAGGCGTTGTACGCCAACCGCCCTTAAAAAATATACGCCGGAGGGGAGGTCATTGGCCTCCCCTTCTTTTTTATCCCGTGCCTGGCACGGGATGGAGAAAGCCCGCGCCGTGTTCCTGCGCAGTGCATGCAGCTTTTTTTTGCAAAATGCCGGGCAGGTACAGGGCAGCTGGCCTTAAAGCAAAGCCTCGCTTGTGAAAGCGTGGCTGTTTTGCGTCCATACAGGAGGAAACTTTTCCCATGGATGTCCGTGTAGAAGGACAAACAGTTGCCGCAGAGAGCGGCGCAGACATCGCCTCTGTGCTCAAATCCGCACTGAGCGGCAAGAAGTTCAAAAGCATTGTGGCCGCTGTCATTGACGGCAGGACCTGTGATCTCTCCTCTCCCCTTCCCGAAGGCTGCAGCGAGGTGACTCCTGTCACTGCCGACAGCCCCGAAGGTCTGGAGATGATCCGCCACTCCGCTGCCCACGTCATGGCTCTTGCCGTGCAGCGGCTCTTCCCGAAGGCCCTTGTGACCATCGGACCTGCCATTGAGAACGGCTTCTACTACGATTTCGATGTGGAAAAGCCCTTCAGCCAGAGCGATCTCGAGCAGATTGAAGCGGAAATGAAGCGCATCACTGCCGCAAAGATTCCCTTTGTACGCTCCGAGCTCACAAGCAGCGAGGCAAGGGAGAAGTTTGCCGGCATGGGCGAGAAGTACAAGGTCGAGATCATTGACGACCTTGGTGCTGACACTGTCTCCCTCTATCAGCTCGGTGACTTCACCGACCTGTGCCGCGGCCCGCACGTGCCCCATTCCGGCTTCTGCTCCCATGTGCATCTGACCTCGGTGGCAGGTGCCTACTGGCGCGGTGACGAGAAGAACCGCATGCTCTCGCGCATCTACGGCACAGCCTTTGCTGACGAGAAATCCCTGAAGGACTACCTCCATCGCATGGAGGAGGCCAAACGCCGCGACCACAGAAAGCTCGGTCGCGAACTCGGCTTCTTCACCTTCTTTGAGCATGTTGCTCCCGGTATGGTGTTCTGGCTGCCCAAGGGCATGCTCATGCGCACCATTCTCGAGGACTTCTGGAAGCGCGAGCATTTGAAGCGCGGCTATGACATTGTGCAGGGCCCGCAACTGCTGCGCCAGGAGACCTGGAAGCAGTCCGGTCACTATGACCATTACCGCCAGAATATGTACTTCACCGAAATTGATGAAGAGATATATGGCATCAAGCCCATGAACTGCATCGGGCACATGCTTATCTACGGCAACTCCGTCCATTCCTACCGTGATATGCCCAAACGCTTCTTTGAACTGGGCCTTGTGCATCGTCACGAAAAGAGCGGTGTGCTGCACGGCCTTCTGCGCGTGCGTCAGTTCACCCAGGACGATGCCCACATCCTCTGCATGCCTGAACAGCTTGAAGGCGAAATCATCAGGGTCATCCGTCTTATTCAGGATCTGATGAATCTCTTTGGCTTCAAGTACAAGATTGAAATATCCACCCGTCCTGAAGACAGCATCGGTACGGACGAGGCCTGGGAGCTGGCAACCAATGCGCTCATCGAGGCCGTGAAGAAGGAAGGTCTGCCCTACGCCATCAATGAGGGCGACGGCGCCTTCTATGGTCCCAAGATCGACGTCAAGCTTCTGGACTGCATCGGCCGCGAATGGCAGTGCTCCACCATTCAGGTGGACTTCACCCTGCCCGAGCGCTTCAACCTGACCTATGTGGGCCAGGACGGCGAGCGCCATCGCCCGGTCATGGTGCACAGAGCCATCATGGGCTCTGTGGAACGCTTTATCGGCGTGCTTATTGAACAGTACGCCGGAGCACTGCCGGTCTGGCTGGCCCCAGAACAGGCCCGGCTGCTCACAGTCACGGACGCTGCCATTGACGCAGCAAAGGAAATGGAACAGCAGTTCGCTGCCAGTGGCATCCGCATCAGCCTCGATGATCGCAACGAGAAGCTCGGCTTCAAGGTGCGCGAGGCCCAGGTGAACAAGATCCCCTACATGCTGGTCGTAGGTGAGAAGGAAGCACAGAGCGGCACTGTGAGCGTTCGTCTGCGTACAGGAGAAAATCTGGGCATGAAGACCGTTGCGGAGACGATCGAACTGATCAGGGCCGCTGCGGCCGAACCGTTCACGAAAGGAGGAATGAGCTATAGCTTCGCCTAACATGAAGCCCCGCAGGCGCGTGCCTGACGACGGGGTCCGCCGTAACGAGCTGATCCACGCACGTGAAGTGCGTGTTATCGGCATGAACGGAGAACAGCTGGGCATAATGTCCCGCAATGACGCCATTGCTGCAGCACGTGAGGAAGGATGCGACCTGGTTGAGGTCTCCTCCAATTCCGAACCGCCTGTCTGCCGTATCATGGACTACGGCAAGTTCAAGTACGAACAGCAGAAGAAGCGCCAGGATGCCAAGAAAAGGCAGGCTGTTGTCCAGGTCAAGGAAATCAAGGTTCGCCCCAAGACGGACGACCATGACTACGAAACCAAGGTGCGGCACGTTCGCCGGTTCCTTGAAGATGGCGATCGCTGCAAGGTCACAGTCTTCTTCCGTGGGCGCGAAATTGTCCACAAAGATCGCGGCATGGACATTCTCGAGCGCTTCGTGAAGGATCTCGAGGATGTCGCCAGGGTCGACCAGGAGCCTCGTGCCGAGGGCCGCACCCTGCAGATGCTGCTTGTGCCCAAAAAATAGAGCTTGCAAGGGGCACTTTTTTCAGGCAAGCTCACCGTTCCCCTGAGGGAAAGATTCATTTTGTGAGGTCCAAACAAATGCCGAAGATCAAAACGCGGCGCTCCGCCGCCAAGCGCTTCGAGCTGACGAGCACCGGCAAGTACCGCCGTCGTCGCCAGAACCTGCGTCATATCCTGACCAAGAAGGCTCCTGGCCGCAAGATGCGTCTCGGCCAGCCCACTGTGGTGGATTCCGCCAATCTGAAGGCTGTCCGCAGGCTTCTGCCCAACGGATAAGCTGTCTCGTCCAGCATGACTTCTGACCCTGCCCGCACCGGGCACTGGCGTCAGTTTCGTACAAAAATGTACTGTCCCGGCGGGCCATACCGACCTACGCCTTGCCCGGGATCAAGGAGGAACACCAATGCGTGTAAAGAGAGGTCTTGCCGCACATCGCAGGCATAAGAAATATCTTGACGCTGCCAAAGGCTTCCGCGGTGCACGTCATCGTCTGTATCGCACTGCCAGAGAAGCCGTTGAGCGCTCAATGCAGAATTCCTTCGTCGGCCGCAAGCACCGCAAGCGTGACTTCCGTCAGCTGTGGATCCTGCGCATCAATGCCGGCGCCCGCCTGAGCGGCCTTTCCTACAGCCGCTTCATGCACGGTCTGAAGGCTGCCGGTATCACCCTGGACCGCAAGATTCTTGCCGACCTGGCCGTTTTCCACAAGGATGACTTCGCAGCCCTGGTGGAAAAGGCTAAAGCTTCCCTCAATTAAGCACAGCTGCTTTGACCCGAGGAGACGAGGCCTTGCCCTTGTCTCCTTTTTCTTTTTTTTTGCCTCTTGCCCGTCCCGGTTTGCCGGTACGGGTCACGGAACAAGACATGGACATCATTTCTGCTCTGGAAGGCCTTGTACCGGAACTGGAAAAAGGCCTCGAAACAGCCTCCACTGCCGATGAGCTGGAAAACCTGCGCGTGAAATTCCTTGGCCGCAAGGGCGAGCTCGCCACTATCATGAGCGAACTCCCCAGACTTGAGCCGCAACAGCGACCCGAAGCAGGCAAGGTGGCGAACAGGGTGAAGGAAGAGCTCACCTCCCTGTTCGAAGCCCGCAAAAAGGGCCTTGAGGAAGAGGCCGAACAGGCTTTCCTGGCCGGCTTTGACCCCACGCTGCCCGGCCGTCATCCCTGGGAAGGCACACGTCACCCCATCACTCTGACCATGGAAAAGGTCTGCTCTGTCTTCGAGAAGCTTGGCTTTGACATCGAGAGCGGCCCTGAGGTCGAGACGGACTACTACAATTTCGAGGCTTTGAACCTGCCCCCCGAACATCCTGCCCGCGACATGCAGGACACGCTCTACATCACGGACAAGATCGTCCTGCGCACCCAGACCTCTGCTGTCCAGGTGCACACCATGGAGCGCCGCAAGCCTCCGCTGGCAGTGGTGTCCCCGGGCAAGGTCTACCGCCGCGACTCTGACATCACCCACACGCCCATGTTCCATCAGGTCGAAGGCCTGATGGTGGGCGACAATGTCACCCTGGCCCATCTGCGCGGCGTGCTCACCGCCTTCTGCCAGGCCATGTTCGGCAAGGAGACAAAGGTCCGCTTCCGTCCCAGCTTCTTCCCCTTCACCGAGCCCTCCGCAGAAGTGGATATTTCCTGCTGCCTGTGCCATGGCAAGGGCCATGTGAACGGCACCCCCTGCCGCGTGTGCAAGACCACCGGCTGGCTGGAAATCCTTGGCTGCGGCATGGTGGACCCGGCAGTCTTCTCCTGCGTGGGCTACCCTGAGGACATCACCGGTTTTGCCTTCGGCATGGGCGTTGAACGCATTGCCATGCTCACCTACGGACTTGGTGACCTGCGCATGTTCTTCGAGAACGACGCCCGCTTCCTGCGCCAGTTTGTGTAAGATACGGGTCTGACAAATGCGCCATTTTTCCCTCCCGCTCCTGTGTGCCGCATGCCTTGCCGCGCTGCTTTTCCAGCTGCAGCCAGCGTGTGCCGCAAGCTATTCCACGGGTGCTCCGCCCCGTACCGGCCTGGAATCTCCTGACACGCCTCTCAAGGGCAGGATGATGCCTGTCATTGGTGCCTTCTCCGATGCCTATGGCAATCCCATCACCCCGAATGCAGAGGAGAAACCGAAGAAGGACAGGCTGCGCAACGGCGCCTATGGCGGTGCCAGGGAGAAGGAACGGCCGCTTCCTGACCCTGAGGACAATCGTCCTCTCTGGTAAAGACATTGCTTTTGTGCGGGGCAGCCCCTAAGCGCTGCTGCCCCGATTTGCCAAGGTGACCTATGCTGCTCTCACTTTCCTGGTTACGTGAATTTGTTCCTTACGAAGGAAGCGCCTCGGAACTGGCCGACCGCCTGACCATGCTTGGTCTGGAAGTCGATGACATCACCCATCCCTTTGCGGACATTGCCCCCATTGTGGTGGGCAAGGTGATTGAGTGCGCTCCGCACCCCGACTCCGATCACATGCATGTCTGCAAGGTGGATGTCGGCACCGGCGAGCTTCTGCCCATTGTCTGCGGCGCCCCCAACGTGGCTGCAGGCCAGACAGTGGCTGTGGCCAAAGTCGGCACTGTCATGCCGGGCGGCATGCAGATCAAGAAGGCCAAGCTGCGCGGCGAGCCCTCCTGGGGCATGATCTGCTCTGAAAGGGAAATGGGCCTGAGTGAAGATCACTCCGGCATCCTGGTCCTTGACGACGCGCTTGTGGCCGGCACCCCTCTGGTGGATGCCCTGAACCTCGACAAGGACGTCCTGGACATTGACATCACCCCCAACAGGGCTGACTGCCTGTCCGTCATCGGCCTTGCCCGCGAAGTGGCCCTGTCCTGCAACCTGCCCATGTCCGTGCCGGACAAGCTGCCCGTACTCACCCACTGCGACTATCCGCATCCTGAGATCGTCATTGCCGATCCTGCCCTGTGCTCCTGCTACATGGGCCGCGTCATCACGGATGTGAAGCTTGCGCCAAGCCCCCTCAGCATCCGCTACCGCCTCCATGCCGTGGGCGTGCGCGCCATCTCCAATGTGGTTGACGTCACCAACTATATCCTCATGGAATGCGGCCAGCCCCTGCACTCCTTTGACCTCGACAAGATCCGCGGCGGCAAGGTCATTGTTGACCGCGCAGGCGAAGGCGAGCATCTGGTGACCCTGGACGGCCAGGACAGAGTCCTGACCTCAAAGGACCTCACCATCCGCGACGTGGAGGGTCCTGTGGGCCTTGCCGGCGTCATGGGCGGCCTTGAGAGCGAGATGACTGCCACAAGCAGGGGCGTGTTCCTTGAGAGCGCCAACTTCAGGCCCGCCTCCATCCGCGGCACTGCCAGACGTCTCGGTCTGCACTCCGAAGCCTCCTTCCGCTTTGAGCGCGGTGTGGACCAGGCCCGCACCCAGTGGTGCCTGGATCGCGCCTGCGCCATGATTCAGGCCCTGGCCGGCGGCACTGTCTCTGACAGACTGTGCGCCAGCGAGCCCGCTCCCTTTGTGCCCGCAAAGATTACCTACCGCCCTGCCCGCTGTGCCAAACTCATTGGCGAAGACCCGGGCTCTGCCTTCAGCAAGACCGTGCTCGAAGGCCTTGGCTGCACTGTGGACGCTTCCAGCGACGAGGCCTGGGAAGTGACCCAGCCTTCCTGGCGTCCTGACGTGACCCGCGAGGCTGACCTCATTGAGGAAGTTGCCCGCTACTACGGCATGGACAAGGTACAGCCTGTGCTGCCCAGCGTGGAGCGCAAGATTGAGGATGCCACCAGGCCCGAGACCCCCTATGCCTTCATGGACCGCCTGCGCTGCTGGGCCAGTGGCATGGGCCTCAATGAGTGCATCAACTACAGCTTCACAGGCACAAAGGATCTGGACCTGCTCAATCTGCCCGAAGACGGCCGCATCACCATCATGAATCCGCTCTCTGCAGAGCAGGATGTGCTCAGGACAGTGCTGGCTCCAGGCCTGCTCTACACCTTGAGCACCAACATGCGTCAGAATGCCGCCGCAGTGCGCATCTTCGAGCTGGCCTGCGTCTTCCACAAGGACGAGTCCGTCTACACCGGCACCCGCGAGACGCCCATGATGGGCTTTTTGCTCAGCGGTCGCCGCCATGACGAACTCTGGCCCCAGAAGGTCGGCGAACTTGACTACCTTGATCTCAAGGGCATTGCCGAAAACCTCATGCACTTCCTGCACCTTGAGAATGTCTCCGTGCGCCTGGCCGAGTCCCATCCCTACCTGCTGCCCGCAGTGGACGTGCTGGTGAACGGGGAATGCGTGGGCGTCATGGGCCGCGTGCAGCCTGCCATTGCCGACCACTACGAGGCCCGCTGGCCCGTGTGGATGGCCGAGTTCAACCTCGAAACCCTGCGCAGACTGCATGATGCAGCCAGCACAGGCTTCCGGGACCTGGCCACCTTCCCGGCAGTGCGCCGTGACATCACTGTCATTGCCGAGCCGACCATGAAGGCTCAGACCATTCAGGACGCCATCCTCAAGTCCGGCTCCTTCCTGCTGGAAGATGTCTCCATGATCGACCTCTTCCTCCCCAGGGACGGCTCAAGTCGCAACCTGACCTTCCGTCTGACCTTCCGCTCACCCAAGAAGACACTCAAGGATGCTGAGGCAGACAAGGAACGCGATCGCATTGTGCACGCACTGGAAAAGAGCCTTGGCGTCCGCATCTAGCGGCAGACAGGCCTTTTTCAGACGCTGACAGACGAACACACATCTTTGGGGCATGCAGAAACACGTGTTTCTGCATGCCCCTTTTTCGTTTTCCTCATATGCTGCAGCACACTCCCCTGGTGATGGCGGTACGCGCACAGCATCAGCCTGCCAGGTGCTGTGCAGTTGTCATCCCGCTGACACCTTTGTGTGCTCATTGTGCTCTCTGTTCATTCCGTTCACTCCCGAAACAACAGAGACACCTGAAGGAAGGCAATATTCAAGCAATACTTTCGACTCTATGGACGAGAGCAGAAAAAAATGGCACAATCATTGCCGAAAAATAGCATAGGAACAGGCTGCCCGAAGCACAGCAACACACCCGCACAAGCCCTTAAGCAAGGCATTTGCATGGGGCCTGGCAGGGAGTTTGGCAAGGTGTCAGCATTCAGGAGAGAGCCCTGCAGGGCCATTTGTCCAGGATCCCCGGGAGCCTGTTGGCAGGACGTTGTGGAGGAATCATGGCAGGAGCCGCAGCAAAAAACACAAAGGCGACAGGACAGTACTTTCGCATCGGCCAGATTTCCAGCATTCTCGATCTCAAACCCTCTGTTCTCCGCTACTGGGAGCAGGAATTCCCCTTCCTTGTCCCGGTACGCCTTCCCAGCGGACACAGGGTCTACAGCCAGGAAAATCTGCAGATTCTGCAGCGCATTAAGGATCTGCTCTACAACAAGGGCATGACCATTGATGGTGCCCGCCAGCTGCTGCGCCGGCAGCTGAAGCTCTCCATGACTGAGGAAGAGCTGGAGGCCCGCACCCAATATCTCAACGAGCGCCGCGAGCACATCTTCACCACGCGCCATGCCCGCATCAGGCGCACTCGTTTTGCCGGCACACGCTTCATGCGCAGTCTTGTTCAGGAGCTGAAGGCCATCCGCCAGGAGCTTGCCTCGGAAGAGGCTGCGGAACCTGCAGCCGGGCCGCAAACAGGGCCTGCAGCAGAACCTGCACCGGCAGCCGAGTCTGAAACAGGGCCTGCGGCAGAACCTGTACCTGCAGCTGAGCCTGCACCTGAAGCAGGGCCTGAAGCAGACCCCAACCTCACATCCTCAACCATTCAGGGAGGCCGGGAATGATCCTTTCCCCATCTCTTCTTTCCGCGAACTTCGGCAGGCTTGCCGGAGAATGCAGGGACATGGAGCAGGCAGGTGTGACCTGGCTGCATCTTGATGTCATTGACGGGGTCTTTGCCCCGAACATCACCTTCGGCATCCCTGTCATTGCCTCCCTGCGCAAGCAGTGCAAGCTCTTCTTTGACGCCCATCTCATGGTGCACAACCCCTCCCGCTATGTGGAGGACTTTGCAAAGGCCGGTTGCGACCTCATTGTGGTGCATGCAGAAGCAGAAGTGCATCTGCAGCGCTGTCTTGCCCGCATTCGCGAGCTGGGCTGTCGGGCAGGTCTTGCCCTCAATCCGTCCACGGACATCTCCTGTCTGCGCTGGCTGGTCAGTGACGTGGACCTTGTCCTGCTCATGAGCGTCAACCCGGGCTTTTCCGGTCAGAAGTTCCTGCCCGTTGTGGAAGACAAGATACAGGCTTTGCGCAGCCTGCTTGACGAAAACAACGGCGCAAACGTCCCCATCCAGGTGGATGGCGGCGTCTCACCCGAAAACATCGGTCGCCTCGTGCAGTGCGGAGCCGATGTTTTTGTTTCAGGTTCAGCCTTCTTCAACTTCCCGCCCTACGACACGCGTCTCAAGCAGTTCCAGCAGGCCGCAGATCAGGGCGAGCTGCGTTTGGCAGCACAAGTCTGTTCAGAATGGAAACCTCGCCAGGCGTAGCGAGCTAGCGAGCCAAAAGGAGAAACTCATGTCCGTGACCCGTTCACAGTGTGCCAATGCCATCAGGGCACTTGCCATAGATGCCATCGAAAAAGCCAAATCCGGCCATCCCGGCGCCCCGCTGGGTATGGCTGACATGGCCGAAGCCCTCTGGCGTCACAACCTGAAGCACAATCCCGCCAATCCCGACTGGTTCAACCGCGACCGCTTCGTGCTTTCCAACGGACACGCCTCCATGCTGCTCTACAGCCTGCTGCATCTCACAGGCTATGCCGTGAGTCTGGAGGACTTGCAGAACTTCCGTCAGTGGGGCTCCCTCACCCCGGGACATCCCGAGCACGGCCACACCCCGGGTGTGGACATCACCACCGGTCCCCTCGGCTCAGGCATTGCCTCTGCCGTGGGCATGGCCCTGGCCGAGCGCATGCTGGCCGAGAAGTACAACAAGCCCGGCTACACCATTGTGGACCACATGACCTATGTCTTCCTTGGCGACGGCTGCCTGATGGAAGGTGTGAGCCACGAGGCCTGCTCCCTGGCCGGTGTGTGGAAGCTCGGCAAACTCATTGCCCTCTACGATGACAATGGCATTTCCATTGACGGCAAGATCGATGGCTGGTTCACCGAAGACGTGGCCAAACGCTTCGAGGCCTATGGCTGGCAGGTCATCGGCCGCATTGACGGTCACGATGCCGAGGCCCTGGACAAGGCCATTGCCGAGGCAAAGGCCGATACCACCCGTCCCTCCATCATCATCTGCAAGACCCACATCGGTTTCGGCTCTGCCCTGGCTGACAGCGAGAAGTGCCACGGCGCTCCCCTTGGCCCTGACAATGCAAAGGCAGCCAAGGAAGCCCTTGGCATGCCTGCAGAGCCCTTCTGCATTGCCGAGGACGTGCGCAACGCCTGGGACGCCAGGGAAGCCGGCGCTGCCGCAGAAGCT
This sequence comes from uncultured Desulfovibrio sp., assembly GCA_949291675.1. GTDB lineage: Bacteria > Desulfobacterota > Desulfovibrionia > Desulfovibrionales > Desulfovibrionaceae > Desulfovibrio. The sequence goes on from CASEWR010000108.1 coordinate 17,568, forward strand.
GCCTGGAATGCCCTGCTTGAAGCCTACAAGCAGGAACACCCCGGTCTTGCCAAGGAATTTGTGCGCCGCATCAACGGTATCCTGCCCGTGGGCCTGGACACTGTGATCTCCAACTTCATTACAAAGGCCCGGGACGCAAAGGAGAAGCTCGCCACCCGCGTGACCTCAAAGAATGTCCTGAGCGAGCTTGTGCCTGCCATCCCCGAGCTCATTGGCGGCTCTGCCGACCTGTCCGGCTCCGTGGGCACCAAGACCGCTTCCTCGGTCATCATGAACCCCGAGACCTATGAGGGCAATTATCTGTGCTATGGCGTGCGCGAGTTCGCCATGGGCTGCATCATGAACGGCCTTGCCGTGCACGGCGGCTTCATTCCCTATGCTGGCACCTTCATGGTCTTCTCTGACTATGCCAAGCACGCCATCCGCCTGGCTGCCCTCATGAAGCTGCGCGTCTGCTGGGTCCTGACCCACGACAGCTATGCCGTAGGCGAAGACGGCCCCACCCATCAGCCCATCGAGCAGCTGAATATGCTGCGCTCCATCCCCGACTGCGTGGTGTGGCGCCCCTGCGACTCCGAAGAATGCGCCCATGCCTGGCTGGCTGCCCTGCGTACCCAGGGTCCCACCTGCCTCTCCCTCTCCCGTCAGGGCCTGCCCTTCCTTGACAAGGGCAGAGAGCCTGCCATTGAGAAGGGCGGCTATATCCTCCGTGACTGCCAGGGCACCCCGGACATCATCCTCCTGGCCACAGGCTCGGAAGTGGCTCTCTGCGTTGAGGCTGCAGCCACACTGGAAGCTCAGGGTGTGAAGGCCCGCGTGGTGTCCATGCCCTGCTGCGAAGTCTTTGACGCCCAGGACGAGGAATACAAAAAGAGCGTGCTGCCCTGCGAGGTGCGCGCCCGTCTGGCAGTGGAAGCAGCCTGGACCGGCTACTGGCACCGCTATGTGGGCCTGGACGGCGATGTGCTGGGTCTGGATCACTTCGGCGCCTCTGCCCCTGGCGGCGAGCTGGCAAAGCAGTTCGGCTTTACTGCTGACAACGTGGTGGCAAAGGCCCTGGCCCTGCTGAAGAAGTAAGCATCTCCCGCAATCGTCATGTACACCGTGGCTGCAGGACCTGCGGCCACGGTCCCCCTTTTTGTCTGTACCGGTATCTCCGGTGGAGGATTCCCATGGCATTTCCCAAGATGACAGATCTGGAACTGCGCGGCAAAACCGTGGTGATTCGCGAAGATCTCAACGTGCCCATCAAGGACGGCAAAATCACCAATGACAAGCGCATCCGGGCTGCGCTGCCAACCATACAGTACGCCCTGGACAAGGGTGCAGGCGTCATTGTCCTCTCCCACCTCGGCCGTCCCAAGGAAGGCGAATTCACACCTGAAACCTCGCTGGCTCCCGTGGCTGCCCGCTTAAGCGAATGCCTCGGCCGCAGGGTTCTGCTCAGCAAGGACTTTGAGGAAGCCAGGGCCGTGCGCCCCGGCGGCGTGGTGGTCTTCGAGAACGTGCGCTGCCTCAAGGGCGAGAAGGCCAATGACCCCGAACTTGCCCAAAAGCTGGCAGGGCTTGGCGACATCTATGTCATGGACGCCTTTGCCACTGCCCACCGCGCCCAGGCCTCCACAGAAGGCGCCATCCGCGCGGCAAAGGAAGCCTGCGCAGGCCTTCTGCTCACTGCAGAGCTGGAAGCCTTTGCCAAGGTGCTGGACAATCCGCAGCACCCTGTGGTGGCAGTCATTGGCGGCTCCAAGGTGTCCACCAAGCTGGAACTGCTCAACAACCTGCTCGACAAGGTGGACAAGCTCATTGTGGGCGGCGGTATCTCCAACACCATGATTGCTGCCAGAGGCTTTGGCGTGGGCACCTCTCTCTATGAGCCTGATCTTGTGGAAGCCTCAAAGGGCATTCTGGCCAAGGCTGAGGCCCTGGGCAAGGAAATTCCCCAGGTCATCGACGTGGTGGTGGCCGACGCATTGCAGGAGGGCGCTGAGGCCACTGTGTGCATGGCTGATGCAGTGCCCGCAGACAAGATGATCCTGGACATCGGTCCCAAAACCCGCGAGCTCTATGACCGTGTGCTCAAGGAGGCAAAAACCATTGTCTGGAACGGCCCTGTGGGCGTGTTCGAGATCAAGCCCTTTGGCGAAGGCACAAAGGCCATTGCCCAGAGCATGGCCGACTCCGACGCCTTTGTGGTGGTTGGCGGCGGCGACAGCATCTCCGCTGTGGAAGGCTACGGCCTTGCCGACAAGATGGACTACATCTCCACTGGCGGCGGTGCCTTCCTGGAACTCTTTGAAGGCAAGAAGCTGCCTGCAGTGGCTGCCCTGGAAGCTCGCTGCGCAAACTAGCCCCAAAATCAGGCCCTGGAGCACTGAAGCAGACTCAGCCCCTGACATCGTTCTTGACAAACACCCCTCTCTGCCCTAAGTTGCCTCCTGCCGGGTGGCGGTAACGCTGCCAACCCCGTCAGGTCCGAAAGGAAGCAGCGGTAACAGAGGTTATCGGGTGCCCGGCACTTGAAGCAGATACAGCCTGCAGACGCAGTGCTTCCCATATTCGGGCGAAACCACCCTGGTTTCGCCCTTTTCTTTTTGTCCTGAACAGCTGCCCTGCGTCCTTTTCCTGTCTTTGGCCTGTGTTCTTCTCCTGTCCCTGTCCTGTTTGTGCGCTGCAAATTACCGCCACCTGCAAAGGTCAGGGCAGAAGAAGCGGGAAGTAGTGCCTGAGCAGGGCCTCAGCATTGCCTGTGAGTGCATCGAGCTCCCTGTCACGCAGGTCTGCCAGATGCTGCAGCCTGGCAAGCTCTCCGTCCACGTGGAAGAAGGGCCAGTCCGTTCCAAAGCACACTCTGTCCGACGGCAGGGTGCGCAACAGCTCTTTGAGCATCTTCCTGTCTGTGTGCGCGCTGACATTGGAGGTATCAAACCAGAGATTGTCCGGGCAGGAGTGCGCAAAGGTCTCCAGCACTTCCCGCCACATATGAAAGCCGCCGCAATGGGCGCCCAGGATGTGCAGGTTTGGGAAGGTTTCGGCAATGGCCTTCAGCTGTCCCGGCGTTGAGGAGGGCACAGCGTCCGTGCCGCCCACGTGCATGCACAGGCAAAAACGCCCGCTCATGGCCTCAAACAGTGGCCACAGAGCCTTGTCATCAAGCCGGAAGTCCTGGTAGTCCGGGTGCATCTTGATGCCGCCTATGCCGCAGCGATGCAGACTGCTCAGCTCCTCCTCCCACGAGGGCAGCGCAGGGTGTATGGTGCCGAAGGGAAGAATCTTCGGCTGCGTTCCCACAAGGGATGCCGCAAACCTGTTGACAGGACGCACAAAGGCAGGCCTGGCTGCGCAGCAGAGCAGGCAGACTCTGTCCATTCCGGCAGCCTCTTCCTCAGCCACAAGTGCAGCAAGAGAGCCTGTTCCTTCACAGGCCCTGCCAAAGGACGACTGCAGCTGGGCCACAGCCTGCGGGGCTGCCCGGGCTGGCCAGGCATGTGCATGTACATCAAAACGCAGCACCTACGGGTGTGCCTCCTTTGCAGGACCTGACTTAACCGGGCTTGTCTTTACCGGGCTTGTCTTTACCGGGCTTGTCTTTACCGGGCCAGGCTTTGCCGGATTTGGTTTTACAGGAGCCGGCTTTACCTTGTTGAGCAGATTGATGGGAGTGCCCTGCAGCCAGCGTCGCACCACTTCGCCGGTCATGGAGATGAGTCGCTGTCTGGCCGTGACAGATGACCAGGCCATATGAGGGGTTATGAGTACATTGGGTGCCTTGATAAGGGGATCATCCTCTGTGGGAGGCTCCTGACTGAGCACATCCGCACCCAGGCCTGCCAGCTTGCCGCTGACCAGGGCATCAGCACAGTCCTGCTCGTTCACAAGGCCGCCGTGAGAGACGTTGATGAGAATGGCACCGTCCTTCATCTTTGCCAGGGTCCTGGCACTGATCAGTTCCCTTGTTTCAGCGGTGAGCGGGCAGTGCAGAGAGATGATATCCGCCTTCTTCAGCAGCGTGTCCAGGCTCACAAAGGAAAAGGAGCCATAGGAGGGAGGATTCATGGGTGTCTTGCAATAGGCCAGTACTTCCATGCCAAAGGCACTGGCAAGGCGTCCCACCCTGCGGCCCACATTGCCAAAGCCGATGAGGCCCAGGACCTTCTTGTCCAGGCAGAGCGGTGCCTCCACCCAGCCGGACCAGGCGCCGCTGCGGCTCCATTCCCCTACGCTGACCATGAGCGAGTGCGCGCACACCCTGTGCATCAGGTTGAGCATCAGAGCCATGGTGTGTTCTGCCACATCAACAGAGCTGAAGTCAGTGACATTACAGACGGCAATGCCCCGCTTTGTCAGCGCCTGCACGTCAACATTGTCGCTGCTGGTGGCCATGACAGTCACAAGGCGCACTGAGGGACCAAGCTGGGCTACTGCGGCTGCATCCAGATGCAGCCTGTTCACAAGGACAACATCAGCTTGCGCAGTGCGCCGGGCTATCTGCCCGGGGTCATCCGGATCCTGAGGATCTGTGCTCTCGTAAATGCTCGTTTCACCAAGGCTTGTGATGGCTTTCCACTGCAGATCACCGGGATTGATGATGCCGCCGTCCAGGATTGTGATGTTCATTTGGCTGCCGTTTTGCAGTTTTTGTGTCTGCCCGCAGGGCAGACGGGTGACATGTCTTCCTGGAACAGATCTGCCGGCACAGGGACGGTCTGTTCCTGTTTACTCAACAGCATGCCCTGCTTTTTCAGGGAAAATATCTTTCCCAAAAGCAGGCCTGCCTGAAAGAACTCTCTGCAAGAGCTCTCCGAAGAAAATCCGTCTGATGCTGAAAATGCGTCTGTGAAAAGTGGCCCGTACACATGCGTTTGGCAACTGCATGTGTTCCTGTGCTTTCTGTCTTCCAGCATGCGTCAGCAGTATATTTTTGTCTGCACTTGTGCGCAAGTCCCTGTTGTCTTCTCGTGCCATGAAGAGGCACGGAGAAGGGACGGCAGGAAGAAGACAGGACAAAAAAACGCTGCAGGCAGGAAAAGAGATACTTTTCTGTCTGCAGCAGCACATGAAGAAGGGGAGCCACCCCGAAGGGCAGCTCCCCTGTCAAATCACTTGTACGAAATCTGTGTATCGCGAACTAGTGGGCGATCACGCGGAAGTCGTCGCGGCGGTTCTGGGACCAGGCGGACTCGTCATGACCCTGAACGGCGGGATTTTCCTTGCCGTAGGAGATCATTTCAAGCTGGCTGGGGGACACGCCCAGGGTCACCATGTAATCGTAGGCAGCGCGGGCGCGGCGTTCGCCGAGAGCAAGGTTGTATTCCTGGGTACCGCGTTCGTCGCAGTTGCCTTCGATGCGCACACGGATGGTGTTGTAGCGCTTCATCAGTTCAGCCTTGGTCTTCAGCACTTCCTGGTATTCAGGCTGAATGGTGTACTGGTCGAAAGCAAAGAGGACGCGACCGTCGGTGATTTGCTGGATAGCAGCCTGCATTTCAGCAGACATGCCTTCTTCAACATAGCCGGGTTCTGCAGACTTCTTGGCGCAACCAAAACCGGCAGCAAGAGCCACCACCAGCGCAAGAACGAGAGCGAAACGTTTCATTATAAGCCTCCTGAACAGCTTCTAGAAATGGAAATTTCCATACTATCACGTTGAGAAAAGCGGGATATAAAATTCCCTCTCAACTGCAATGAATGGTATCTTCACTTGTGATTTTGTCAAGACATACAGGTGTCTTTTTCCCCGAAAGAGTCTCGATCCAAGCCGTTTTACAAGCCAAATCGAGCCATGCCCATCTCGCACTTGTGTTCGAGAGTTCATGAAAGCCACAACCTGTGGGGCGTTTCGCGATCTGCGCTTGCCAGCCTGCAAACAGCCACTGGTTGTTATGCCTTTCTTCGGGGCGAGCAGCCTTGCAGCCACTCCTATCCGAACCCCTTCAGCCGTACTGCTATTCATCCACTCTCTTCCTCACGCGTGACGCAGGAAGCTGCGCGGATTCACAGTTCCCCATACGGAAAAACTGGCTTTCCGACAAAAGGTGCAAATAATTGTATCAACCTTGTCATGGATTGGCAAGAAAAGTCCTTGAAATCAACCCGGATTGCCTGCTCTTTTTTACAAGAAAAAAAAGGGGTACAACATCTTGTACCCCCTTTTTCAAGAATTTCCAGAATTTCTGACTTTAGCGTCCCTGGGCAGGAATTCCCCAGCGGGGGAAATAGGCATCGCCATTGACAGGCACCCTCTTGGCATCCCCACCATGACGGGTTGTCAGATAAATCGACCGCTTGCCACCGCGGGAAGAAGAAAATGCTATGAAGTAGCTGTCCGCGCAGAACGAGGGCTGTTCGTCAGAACCAGGTCCAAAGGAGACCTGGGTTTCGGCCCCTGTCACAAGGTCCTGGACAAAAATTCTCTGTCCGTAGGCAGTCAGGCGGCTGAAGACAACGAGCGTGCCGTCGGGAGAGAGGTTGGCTTCCGTATTGTAGGAACCCTGCTGGCTCACACGTGTCACGGCTCCTGTATTCAGATCCTTCATGAAGATCTGGGGGCCGCCGAGACGGGAGGAAGTGAAGGCCATCTTGGTGCCTGTCTTATCAAAGGTAGGAGACACATTGATGGAATTGTCCTGCTCCAACACTCTTTCCTTCTTGAAGACATGGTTCAGCTGGTAGATGACAGGATACTTGCCATTGGAAAGAGCCACGGCAACCTTGTTGTTGGGCAGGAAGGAAGGTCCGATGACAACGTCGCCGGGGAAACGGACTCTCTGAACTCTGCGGCTGCGGGCATCCCACACGCCAAGGGAATGCGAACGCTCATCAATCTGGGTGAAGACAATAAAGCGACCGTCAGGGGACCAGGTGGGAGACATTGCTTCGCCGCGAATATTCGTGATCTGCCTGAAATCACGGCCTGTTGGCTTGGCAAGGCAAACTTGGGCGCTGAGCTTGCCCCTCTTCACGACAAAGGCAAGGGTAGAGCGGAAGAAAGCTCCGTTGCCAGTCAGGGCCTCAAGCAGATCCGCACAAAACCTGTCTGCCACTTCGGGCAGATCCCTGCTTGAAACGCTGGGATACTCCTTGCCGAAAAGACGAGCCCCACCGCTTGTCTCATAGGCTCTCATCTGTACCCTGGTGGTCCCTCTGTCACCGTTGGGCCAAAGAGTTGTAACAACTATATCACTGCCAGCCAGCTGAAAACGCTTGAAGTCGGCCTGTGGCGGCTCAACACCGGCAAGAACTGTTCCTCCAAGGACGGTTTTGGGATCTGTCAGACGCATGAAGGGCAGAAAACTCAGGTTTTCATTGACAAGTTTCTGCAGCTGTGCCCCCATTTGTCGAGCTTCCGTATTGGGTCCGGTGATGGGTGCGGCAAGCCCCAGATTGACCACATTCTGCCCAGGCCCATAGATGTCCACGCGTGGCGCGGCTAGGGTCTGACCGGCAGTACAGAAAAACACGGTCAGGGCAATGGCGAGAAATTTACGAAGCATCATATTTCTCCAGCATGATTTGTTGAAATGCTCTCTGAAAACAGAGGACGATTGTTGATTTGCTTCTGTGTGAAAAATGTGTGGCCGCAAATGTGCCCAAGCGAAAATTTTTCGTCAAGGATGTTCAGGGACGAAGGCGCGACATTCTTGTTGCGGCTGCCTTTCCTGCTGCCTTGTTTGGACGTGGCAATCCGAAAAGACACTACCTTGCAGCCCCGGGACTGTTGTTCGGCTGTTCAAAGTAAGAAGGCTGAGTATCCTCTTTTTTCGAAGCAATCCCGTCGGAGGCAGTAGGGGCAGACGAGCGCCCTGCAGCTTCTTCCCTGCGCAAGGCTCTGGCTGCCCTGGCTGCCTCCACTTCAGCGGCAATCTCCGCCTTGCGTTCATCAGACAGGGGAAATGGCGTGACAGGTGCCTTGGGATCTATCACCTTGCCCTGCACTTTCGTAGAAGGCAGTGGTGGCTGCGGAACAACCCAGTCCACCTTTGCTCCCTGTCCCTGTGCGGAATCTGGCTCATGCTTTGCTGCAGGACTCTTCCGTGTCGCCTTGTCGGTAACACTTGGAGCAGGAACTGCCTTGGCAGACGATTGTCCCGAGGATTCTTCCCTGCGCAAGCTTCTGGCTGCCTCGGCTTCAGCGGCTATCTCAGCCTTGCGTTCGTCGGAAAGGGGTAGTGGCGTAGCTGATGCCTTGGGATCTATCACCCTGCCCTTCACCTGTGCAGATGGCAGCGGTGGCTGTGGAACAACCCAGTCTACCTTTGCTTCCTGTCCCTGTGTGGAAGTTGCCTCATGCTTTGCTGCAGGACTCTTCCGTGTCGCCTTGTCGGTAACACTTGGAGCAGGAACTGCCTTGGCAGACGATTGTCCCGAGGATTCTTCCCTGCGCAAGCTTCTGGCTGCCTCGGCTTCAGCGGCTATCTCGGCCTTGCGTTCGTCGGAAAGGGGTAGTGGCGTAGCTGGTGCCTTGGGATCTATCACCCTGCCCTTCACCTGTGCAGATGGCAGTGGTGGCTGCGGAACAACCCAGTCCTGCCTTGCTCCCGACCCCTGTGCGGAAGTTGTCTCATGCTTTGCTGCAGCAGAACTCTCCTGCGCAGTCTTGTCGACTACACCTGGAGCAGAGATTTTGCCTTCTTCTGCCTTCAGCTTTTCCTGTTCGCTCTGCCCTGAAAAATTGGTCCCTGGCGCCTCTTCCTTTTGCAGGGAGTTTTTCTTTTCCTGGCCATCGACTTTACCGGCAGGAACGGTCTGGACATGCACGTCGTTATTCCGGATATCGCGAGATTCAATCACCAAATCTGTCAGCTCGGGTTTTGGGGGATACCTGCTAATGACTGGTCCGGGAACAACCACTTGGGACGGTTCCCTTTTTTCCTCCAGTGACCTTGACTTGGGCTCTGGCAAAAGCTTGACGGGGGTGCGTTCCCTCAATTCCCTTGCTCCCGGAATGTGTTGCCCGGGGGCAAACTCGTATCCTGCGAAACTTTCACCCCGTTCCCGTGCAACAGCTTCGGCCCTGGCGCGGGCATCTTCTTCGGCATACCCGGCTTCGCGTACCCTGTACTCCCGATCACGCTGCGCTCTCTCGCGAACCTGTCGCTTGAGCTCTTCATCAGGGTCTACTGGCGTTTCTGAAGGCTTCCGGATCTGCAGGGTACACGCAAGGCGTACTGCCTGACCATCCGGAGGTGGCGCAAATCTGCCCACCTTGTGAGCTGCACCGCATGCCGATGTATCAAAGGTATCATGTCCAGAGGAACGCTTTACAACGCAATCCTGCAACATGCCCGAGCTGTCAATAAGGAGCTCTATCTCTGTCCTGTATTCGCCATAAAGCCCCTGAGGAGGCTCCCACACCTCGCCAATGCGCCCGAATACTCCTGCCGCATAGTTCTCGCCGCTCAAACCGCCCGCGATGAAGATACGCTGGGCAGCCCAAGCCATATCCGGGTATGCAAGGCCAGGCGTCAAGACAAGAAGAAAGAGCGTCCATGCACGAGTATGTTTCAAGGGGCAACCTCCTCTTAGTGTGCGCACAGGCAGGATGCGTATAGTGCAGAGGCCCTAGCCTCGTCTCAGTTCATTGAGCGTAAACACCATTTCCAGACTCTGATATTCGGGACTTGGGGGAGGCGGAAAGTCTCCGGCCCTGCTTGTACGCATGATGGCATTCACACAGGACGAATCGTACTGAACATTTCCGGACGAACGGACAACCACGCAATCCTGAACTTCACCCTGGGCGCTGACATCAATAACAATAGTGCATTGCAGATTCTGTCTGGTAGCCGAGGCATATCCCCAGTTGGGACGCACTGCCAGCATGACCTGCCCTATATAGACAGAATGCAGACCACCTCCGCCAGGCCCGCTGCCTTCGCCACCGCCACCACCGCGGTTTCCGCTGGATTTCTTGCGGGCTTCTGCAAGCGCACGCTCTACCGAGGAACCCCTGTCACCGGACTCTGCCCGTGAAGTTGCCTTGCGCTTGGCCTGGTTGAGGGCAGCCTTGATGGGATCCTCTTCCTGCTCGCGCTTGTCCTTTTTGGGCTGTTCCTTCTTCGGCTGCTCCTTCTTGGGTTGTTCCTTTTTTGGTTGTTCCTTCTTCGGTTCCGGTTTCTTGGCTACTTCCTTCTTGGGTTCGGGCTTTGGCTCCGGTTTGGGTTCAGGTTTTGGTTCGGGTTTGGGCTTTGGCTTGGGCTCGGCCTTCTTGGGTTCTTCCAGAGGAACAGGCAAGGCCTTGGCCGGATCTGGAGCAGCTTTGACCTCTTCCCTTTCGTGGGCGGCCACTTCAGCCTTTTCTGCTGGTGCAGAAGGAGCAGGCTCACCTTCTCCCTTTTCACCCATGGGCCCCAGAATGGGGGAAGGAGTCTTGTTGCCGCCCGGATCTCCTTCCACAAGGCTGATCTGCACAGGCTTTGTCATGTCAATGAGCGGAGAGCCCACTGGCCAGAGCCAGATGAGCAGGATGACCGCTATGTGCAGGCACAGCGACAATATATATGTTGCCAAGGGCATGAGAAACCAATCCCCTATCTTGAACGCGAAGCCTGTTTGGCTGCAGCTGCGGCCATCTCGACATTTTCGGCAATGACGCCGAGCTTTTCAATTCCTACTGCCTTGATGCGCCCCATGACATCTACAACAACCCCGTAGGGCACTTCCTTGTCCGCCTGGAGAAAGAGAGACTTGTTCTTTTCCTTGACCAGACTCTGCAGGAATCCCTCAAGCTGTTCAATATCATCTACCCGGTATTCGTCCAGAAAAATGGCACCATCCCGCCGTACTGTAAGCGTCATGTGCTCGCTCTCTGTTGGCAGCACTTCCACCTGTTTCGTCTGGGGCAGATCGACATCAAGTCCTTCACTCATCATTGGTGTCGCCACCATGAAGATAATCAACATGACCAGCATGACGTCTACGAAGGGCGTCACGTTGATTTCTGAGACAAAACGTCCAGGTTGAGAAGCTTGCATGGTCTAGAACTCCGTAGCTCCGGTCTTTGACACCTTGCGATGGGCATTGAGTTCGCGTTGTACGCGGTTGAGGAAGATGCCTGCGAAATTGACCAGCAGGGTGTCTATCTGGGCAAGGCGACCGAGGAAAAAGTTGAATCCAATCGTGGCAGGGACTGCCACTGCCAGCCCTATGGCTGTTGCAACCAGAGCTTCGGAAATGCCGGGGGCTACAGTGGCGAGCGATGCTGACTTGGACATGCCGATGGAATGGAAGGAGTGCATGATGCCCCAGACTGTACCGAAAAGTCCTATAAAGGGAGCTGTGTTGGAGCAGGTTGCCAGAAGCGAGAAGGAGGCCTGCATCCGAGAAAGCTCAGATCCCACACCCTGCCTGAGAGCCCTGCGCACGTTATCGACTATGACATCCGAGGAGTTGCCAAGCTCCTTGGATCTGTTGAATTCCATAACGCCCTTCTGGGCAACGGCATACAGCGGAGAATTGGGATCGGCACCAAGAAACTGCACTGCGTCGCGCAAATTTGCCGCGTCCTCGAAATTTCTGATACCGGCAATGGCCTTACGCTTGGCTGCCCCCAGAAGCAGTGCCTTCTGAATCATCAGCCCCCAGCTTCCCACTGACATGAGAAAAAGGATAAGCAGTACGGCCTTGGCCACCAGACTGGCGTTGGCAATCATGCTAAAAAAGTTGAATTCCATCGAAATCTCCAGCATTTTCGAAATAGAGCACGGCACCTTGCAGCTTGTTCGGGCACTGGGGCCGGGCCGGACTCGTTGGCGGCACAATGCTACGAAATGGCCCTCTTTTCAAGTCCAAATACCTCCTAAGAGGTATTTTTTGCCTGTTAATTTGCCTGTTCTGGCCCAATCTTTGCATCCTCTTGCGCGCTAATCCTGTCCTTGTCCAGCTGCCAGCGTGTCAGACCGTTAAAAATACAGCGTCTGGCATTGTCCGTAACCCCGTAAAGAGTGTGCAGTGTCTCTTCCATGGATGAACGGGATGTGTGTCCTGCCGAAGGACACGGATTGGACCAGACAGGGAGTTCCCACTTGCGGGCTGCTGCCCTTATGGTCCGCTTCTCTACCAGCATGAGAGGTCGGATAACCTGCAGGGAGCCGCCAAAGAAGGGCTCGCTCATCGACATCCCCTCCACCCTGCCGTTGCGGCAAAGATTGAGAAAGAACGTCGAGACCAGATCCTCGGCATTATGGCCTATGGCAAGGTGGGTGAGATGGTACTCGCGACACAGTTCGAACAGTCTTCTTCTTCTGAGCCACGCGCAACGAAAACATGCACTGTTGCGCTGATTTGCCTCGCTGTGTCCCTGCAGGCCATAATCCGTAATTTCCACATGGCCGGGTATTCCGTTTTGGGCAAGCCAGGTAACAAGAGGCTCGTGATTGGCAGGATCAAAGCCAGGATTTAGGTGAATGGCAAAAATCTCGAAGGGAAAGGGAACTATCCCCTGGCGAAGACGCAGGCACTTGAGCATGACAAAGCTGTCTACCCCACCAGACACAGCTACCCCTACCCGGCATCCGGGGTAAAGCATACCTGTCTGTTGCATGGCCTTGCCCATGCTCCTGATACACGTTTCCTGGGCAAAACTGCGTTTTTCCCTCATGATTCCTTCCTTGTCATGGTTTGCGGCTTCCTTGGCATCCCTTTTTGCAAACATTTGCTGCGTCAGGGAAGGCAAAAGAAATGCCCTCGCATATTTATCTGATTTTTCGGCAAATTGAAGATTTTTGACCGGCAACTGGCAAATTTTGATCTTGACAGGCAAGAGTACGCTCAAATAAAAAGACAAATTTCAAATGAATCAGCCCTCTGGCACCAGGATCGTGGTTGCCACAGGGCAACTGGTTCATACAGCGCCCTTGACAGTGCAGAAGCTGGCATTACTTTTTTTTCAGCATGTCTGCAATGGAGGTTATATGGCCCGTATTACCGTCGAAGACTGCCAGAAAGTCGTTCAGAACCGTTTTCTGCTTGTTCAGATGGCTATCAAGAGAGTTCGTCAGTACCGCGATGGATATGATCCCCTCATCAAGACGGACAACAAGGAAATCGTGACTGCCCTGCGCGAAATTGCCGCAGGCAAGGTCAAGTGCCCCGAATTGGACAATCCAAAGTAGCAGACACATTTTTCAGCCCGGGAAGTACGCCCAACGTCCAGAGCCTTTCCCTGACTGCAACCACTATTTGGTCACTCCCAAGACTTTGCCAGAGACAACATCCATATGGACAGCAAGAGAGATTACTATGAAGTCCTCGGGGTTCCCAGGAATGCAACCCAGGAGGAACTGAAGAAGGCCTATCGCAAGCTGACCTTCCAGTATCATCCCGACCGCAATCCCGGGAACAAGGAAGCAGAGGAGAAGTTCAAGGAAGCCGCAGAAGCCTATAATGTTCTGCGCGACGAAAACAAGCGCGCCCGTTACGACCAGTTTGGTTTTGATGGTGTTGACCAAGGACAGGGCTTTGCCAGCACAAGCGATATCTTCTCGCAGTTCGGCGATCTCTTTGGCGATTTCTTTGGTTTTGGCGGCTCTGGCACTGCAGCCATGCAGGGTGCGGATTTACGCTACGAGCTGACCATAACCTTTGAGCAGGCAGCTCGCGGCGACGAGGCGAAACTCGTCCTCCCCCGTCACGAAACCTGTGGGACCTGCCATGGTTCAGGCGCTGCGCCCGGCACCAAGGTGGAAACATGCCCGCGCTGCAAGGGCACTGGCCACATCCACAGATCCCAGGGATTCTTTTCGCTGGCGACACCATGCCCCTACTGTCATGGTACAGGTCAGCATATTCCCAGACCCTGCCCCACCTGCCATGGTGAAGGTCTGGTCAAGAAAACAAAGGAACTTTACGTACGTGTCCCGGCTGGCGTGGACTCGGGTACAAGATTGCGCGTACACGGCGAAGGTGAGCCGGGGCAATACGGAGGGCCTCCAGGAGATCTCTACGTTATCGTCCGCGTCGAACCGAGCAAGGTCTACGAGCGTCAGGGACAGGATCTCATATATACAACCGAAATATCCTTTACCCAGGCAGCTCTCGGGTGCCGCATAGAGGTTCCAGGACTCAATGGCGAACTGCCCCTTGAAATTCCCAAGGGGATTCAGAGCGGGACAATCCTGCGCATCGCAAACGAAGGCCTTCCCTATATTGGCCGCTCTCAAAAGGGAAGTCTGCTTGTGGACGTAAAGGTCATCACCCCCACAAAGCTCACCGAGAGACAGATTGAACTCTTGCGCGAATTCGAGGAGCTTTCCCAAAAACCGGACTCTCTGTTCGATCAGGCTGCTCAAAAGGTGAAAAAAAAGTTTGCCAAGGCCAAGAAAAACATGGGCCTGTAGATTCTCTTCAGCTCTTGCAAAAGAAAAGCCCCCGCCACGGGGGCTTTTCTTTTGCCCTTCCTGCACTTTCCCTAGCCCTGCCTTTTGAAAGCGTCCTTTCCCCGAGCGGGCAATCCGAAAAGTTCCGGTTCCTTTTCAAGCAGGGCCCTTGCCAAGGCATCAAAATCGGGACTGTACTCACCCCTGCGAAGCTGTTCCACCAATGTCTCCAGACGTTTGAGCCTGTCATTGGACAACTGCGCGGTTGTTCCATCCATCTCGTCTTCCCCTGCTTCCTTGCATGGGGGCTGCGGCTGTGCATTGCAGGAAGTTTTCACCTGTTCCCCTACTTCTTTCCGAGTCCGCATTCACGAACTATGTCAAGACAAAGGTCAGCCTTGTTCAGCGTATAGAGATGGATACCAGGCGCACCACCTATGAGCAGACGCGAGATGAGATCCACTGTGAAATCCATGCATATGCGAGCTACGTCACCATTGCTGTTCCTGTCTGCCTCTTCAAGCTCAAGAAAGAGTCTCCCCGGGATAGATGCCCCACACAGGGAAAGCACACGCTTGAGCGAGGCAAAGCTTTGTATGGGCATGACACCGGGAATGACAGGACAGTTGCACCCGTGCTGGCGCAGCCAGTCAACAAGTTCAAAATATTCGCGCACATCAAAGAAAAGCTGGGTTAGAACAAAGTCTGCTCCACACTCTATCTTGCGCAAGGTGTAGCCACGGTCGTCGCTGTAGGTGGATGATTCCGGATGCGGGCAGGGATAGCCTGCCACGCCTATTCCCATCTGGGGAGCCTGGAGTCGAACATAGCGCACAAGGTCCGCTGCGTGCTGAAAGGGTCCGGTCCAGCTCCAGGGAGTATCCTTGGGCGGATCTCCGCGCAAGGCAAGAATATTGCAAACACCTGCATTCTGAAGTTGGTCAAGATACTTGGCAAGCCCCTGTACCTTTGCATTCACACAAGTCAAATGACTCATGACGCATAGATTCATGGAAGCAAGCTGACGCACTATGGCGAGCGTCTTGTCCTGCTTGCCGCCACCTGCTCCATAGGTCACTGAAGCAAAGAGCGGATTGATTTCCTGCAGCCTGTCTACTGCATGATAAAAATCCTTCATTGCCTCATCATTTGCAGGCGGGAAAAATTCCAGGGAAACAAAGGGTCTTTTGTTGTTCTTCAAAAGCTCGATGATGCGCATTCAATGTTCTCCTTCACAAAAACTCTCCGGGGCTTTCCCTGCACACGTCAGGACAGTCCCCGAGGAGGCGCTGGCGGCAGGGCATACAGCCACGAGACCCGCCAGACTTCATTGCAGGTTGAGAATGCCCCGGTAAAGGTCGGATAGGCAAGCAAAAAATTGCCCCCCTTTTGCCCCTTCACACCCTTTGGGAAAACCTTGCAAAAGCAGAATATTACCTCTAGTCTGCAAATCCATGAGCGCGGTATTTGTCATAATTCGCACGCTGGCTGTGGTCCTGGTGCTGCTTTTCTTCCACTGTCCCGTCCCGCTTGCTGCAGGTACGGAACAGACAACTGCGCAATCGCTGGATGTGATCCCACCTTCCCTGTCGTCTTCCGAAGGACAGGCTGTGAAAGAAAACGAAGCGGTTGCCTGGCTTGAGCTGGAAAAGGGGCTCGACTACGCAGAGCTGGTCACACCCGGATTCTCCCTGGTAGCTGTGCGCATCAATCCTGAATACTTTGATTTTGTGCTCTGCTCGGCTGGCAGGGACAAAGAAGGTGCTCGCACCCTGCGTGAGTGGAGTGAAAAATACAACCTGTCCGTTGTCATCAATGCCAGCATGTACCTGCCAGATGGACTAACCAGCACCGGATACATGCGCAGCGGCGACTACATCAACAACAAGCGCATTGTGCAGCGCTTTGGGGCCTTTTTTGCCGCCCAGCCCGATGATCCGGATCTTCCCAGAGCCACAATTCTGGAGCGTGACACGGACATCTGGCGCGAGTTGCTCTCCCACTATAGCGTTGTCATTCAAAACTACCGCATCATCAGTTCCGGACGTCGCATCCTCTGGTCACCAGGTGGCCCATTGTACTCCATCTCAGCAGTTGCAACAGACGGCACTGGGAATATCCTCTTCCTGCACAGCAGAGAACCCGTGGAAGCTTACAGTTTCGCCCAGCATCTCCTGCACCTTCCCCTGGATATTCGTACTGTGATGTATGTGGAGGGAGGAGGACAGGCCGGACTTCTTGTCCGCTCGCAAAAGCTTGAAAGGGAACATCAGGGACGCAATGCCGTGGATTTCCTTGTCTCGGGGAACAGAACAGTGCTTTTGCCAAATGTCATAGGAGCGAAACCCATTGCCAGAGAGAATACTAGGGACAACCTGAACGGTCTATCCCGTTTCCAGTAGATTGGACAAAAAATTTCTGCAAATTTCATCCCGGTTGTCCACAATTGGATATATGCTTTTTTTCCTTTGTTTTCAGTATATTGCAAAAACACATTCCCCTGTTTTTGCTGACAGGGGGCATGAAGTTAGCGCTGATCGGCAGCGAAAATGAAATTTTTACCTCTTGCCTTAATAAGAAATAATCTCATATTCTTTCCTGCAGGCATTGCCTGACAGTACATGTCACCCAGCCGGTCCCCCCTAGCCGGGACTTTCAACCCTTTAGCCAACCATTAAGACGGAGCGAACATGCCAGCCAAACTGGATATCTACAAATGCGAGAAATGCGGCACAATTGTGGAAGTGATGGAGCCCGGCACCTGTGCTCCCTCCTGTTGTGGCTCTGCCATGACCCACATGAAGGAAGGATCTACGGACGGCGCACTGGAAAAGCACGTCCCCGTGATCTCCAAGGTGGACGGCGGCTACAAGGTCGTCGTTGGCTCTGTAGCCCATCCCATGCTTGAAAACCACTACATCCAGTGGATTGAACTTGTGGCAGGCAACGAAAGCCTGACTCATTTCCTCAAGCCCGGTGACGCACCTGAAGCCGTCTTCAAGACTGACGCCGAAAAGGTTGTTGCCCGCGCATACTGCAATCTGCACGGACACTGGAAGGCCGAAAACTAGGCCGGACACCCTTGGCCGATACATGTCCCGGGAAGGAGACAGTTTCCTTCTCTCCCTTTCTGCTCAACCCTCAAACCTGCCGAAACAGCCTTCTCTGCAACAAACAGATGCACGCCTGTTCACAGGCAAATTCAGGAGTAGATGACATGAACAAATACGAATGCGATGTCTGCGGATACGTCTATGATCCCGCCGAACACGACGGTGTTGCCTTCGAAGATCTTCCCGATGATTGGGTCTGCCCCATCTGTGGCGTAGGCAAGGATTCCTTCTCCAAGCAGGACTAGACTTGTTTGATACACGCCCGCCAAAGTCCTCTTTGGTGGGCTTTTTCTTTCGACTCTTCATCCAGAGTCATCGTATGAGAATTCTCCAAATTCTGGAGAAGACACCTTCTTGGTGTTTGTGTTTTCTGGCAAAGGTTACGGCTTGTGTAAACACCCAACAGCCAATTCATTGTACTGCATACAGAAGACAATAGCTGATCACAGCTTCAGATTCTGTATATTAGGTTGCATTCTTAAAAAATTTCTCTCAGGGAGGTTAGCGCCAGGTATTGCCCCGGCACAGGGACACATTCCCTATTTCAGGAAAAGGCGCCCAAAAATCTTTATGAACGCACTCGAAATTGCAAAGGATACCTACTGGGTCGGCGTCGTCGACTACGATCACCACGATTTTCACGGCTATTCCCGCAGTCCTGAAGGCACAACCTACAACGCCTACCTCATCAAAGACGAAAAGAACTGCCTGATTGATACAGTGCCGGCAGGCATGGACAAAACCCTGCTCTGCCGCATGGCTCATGTGCTCGAGCCCCAGAAGGTTGACTACATTGTCTGCAACCACATGGAACTGGATCATGAAGGTGCTCTGGCCGAAATCGTCGCAGCCTGCAAGCCCGAAAAGATTTTCTGCTCTGCCATGGCACTGAAGTCCATGGCCGGCTACTACGGCAACCAGATGAAGGACTGGCCCGTGCAGGCTGTAAAGAGCGGAGAGACCATCAGCCTGGGCAAGCATACCCTGGTCTTCCAGGAAACCCGCATGCTGCACTGGCCCGACAGCATGGTTACCTACTGCCCCGAAAGCAAGATTCTCTTCTCCCAAGACGCCTTTGGCCAGAACATCGCCTCTTCCGAAAGATTCACAGACGAAATCGATCACGGTGATCTCGTTCACAGGGTCAAGGAATACTATTTCAACATTGTCCTTCCCTATTCCCAGTACGTTCTCAAGGCCCTTCCCGTCCTGGGTCAGCTGGACATCGAAATTATCGCTCCCGACCACGGATTGCTCTGGCGCGGAGACAAGGTCCAGGAGGCTGTCAATCTCTACAGGGAAATGGCAGAGCAAAAGCCCCGCAAGCGCGCTGTGGTCATTTATGACACCATGTGGTCCTCTACCCAGCGCCTGGCATATGCCGTAGCCAGTGGTCTGGAGGAAAACGGTGTCCCAGTCAATCTTCTTTCCGTGAAGAAAAACCACCACAGCGCCGTTATGACCGCTCTGGCCGATGCAAGCGCCCTGGCTGTGGGCTCTCCCACACACAACAACGGCGTTCTGCCTCTTGTCATGAGCACTCTGACCTATATCAAGGGCTTGCGTCCGAAAATCCTTGTGGGCGGAGCCTTCGGTTCCTACGGCTGGTCTGGCGAATCCCCGAAGATCCTGCAGCAGTACCTGCAGGATATGGGTATCGAGATGCCTGCAGAGGCTGTTCGTGCCCAGTGGCGCCCCAATCATGACGATCTTGCCAAGGCGCACCAGCTTGGCAAGAGCATGGCCGAGGCCCTGAAGGCCAAGTGTCAGGACTAGTTTTTCCTTCCTGTACGGGCGGCAGTCATGCCGCCCTTTTTTTTGTGCAGAGTGAAGGAAAAATCATCCCTTTTCCATACGTACCCTGGCAAAGCGAAAGGCTGGCGCCCCCAGGCCGGCAGCACATGCCCTGTCGCGTATGTCGTCGCACTCTGGTCTGGAATACCATTGCCCGTCAATGACATACTCCTTGGTTCTGACGGGAGTTCCATCTGCAAGCTGTCCTTCGCCGCTCCTTCTGTCCACAACCAAGCGGCGCAAAATCTGTTCCCGAAAGCCCAGGGTATGGGTATGGCGCAACAGGAGCGAGCGCACGGCAGTTCTGTCTTTGATGTGGCACATAATGCGCAATAGCCCCATCGGTCTGTTTTTCTTTCCTATTCCCGAAAGCCAGAGGACGTCCAGAACCCGCTTGTCATTGGAAAGAGTCTCTATGACCAGGCCGGCTTCCTCTCCAGTCAGATGGTCGATATGGCTTTCCATTTGCACAATCTCTTCCCAACAGCCCTCTGCCTCGATAAGCAAGATCAATGACAAAGGGCGCCCCTCCCTGCCGGATACGCTTGCTGTCAGCAAGGGCTCTCCGCCAATTTCTCGGGACTGACGGACTGACAGGGCCTTGAAAAGCAGTGCACAGGCAAGGCTTACACCAGTTGTGCTGCTTGGTGTTCCGGAAAACCCAGCAAGAAGCTCGCGTTTTGTGGCAAGTTCCTCGTCTCTGGTATTCTCCTCCTGAATTGGCAGGGGAAGTGTTCCTGTCAGAATGGAAGTTACCCCCAATCTGGAAAGAATCCTGCAGATGCGCAAAAGGCCGAGCGCCTGTTCGCGTTCGTACACCTTGAGAATTCCCATGCTGTCGGCAAGTTTTGTAATTGCCGAAACCATTTGCAGAACAGGCCCGTCAAAAGCCAAATCCTTTTTTCCTCCTGCCAGATCCTCTATCCGGCAGGCGTCCTCGAGCATCTGTTTCAACGCTTGGCCAAGTATTTTCGTATTGATGCCGTATCTTGCATCAATGTAGAGAATTCGCTTCTTGCCCATGGAAACCCTCCCTTCTTCAGACAGGTTCTCATGCTGAGCAATTTGCGCCCGCATTGCAAGAAAAACTCGTGATGAACGCGCGAAAATCACACTTTCCATCAGCCGGCCTTTGGAAAGCCGCAGTACACAGAAGCGGATGTGAAGCCTTTTTTCCAAACCCAAATTCGATTCGGGCATTGCCATTTCGGGAAAAGTATGCTCATATCAATTCTTGCCTGAAACACCGTACAATTTGTCGCTGCAATCAGGCTCTGCCTAGTCATCTGTATTTGCAGAAAAATTTATCAATATCCGTGGCAGTGTTCCCTGACAAGGCCGGGGATGGAGATCAGGCAGAACGTTCAGGTCGGCTTACTGCTCTTCAATCGAACAGTGTCCTCAACAGTGCGCTACAGGTTTTTCCAAAAAACCGACAGCCTGCTTTGGGCACTTTTGATTGACATTTATAGCAATTTTAAGCTGTTGCTCTCTTGTTCCATCTCGCAGCGCGTTTGCTTCAAACGTGCATGGAGCCAGATGGACAAGCGAGCTGTGCAGACACCTTGTTTGAAGGAGAAGCAAATGCTCATATCTCCCTGGATGACCACTGAAGCCATCAGTGTCCAGCCTGACACATCCCTTTCCAGATGTCAGAAGCTCATGAAGGAGCACGGCGTCCGTCGTCTTCCTGTAGTCGATGACAGCAATCGTGTTATTGGCATTATCTCCGACCGTGATGTCAAAAGTGCTTCCCCTTCCAAGGCAACATCGCTTGAAGTGCACGAAATTCAGTACCTTCTTGCAGAAGTGAAGGCCAAGGATATCATGACGTCCAACCCCATCTGCGTGAAAAGCAACGAGAGCATCTCCAAGGTCGCCCTCATTATGCTTGACAAGAAGATTGGGGGCATGCCCGTAGTGGATGATGACAATCACCTGCTTGGCATCATTACCGATCAGGATGTCTTCAGGGTACTTGTAACCATTGGCGGCGCCCGCGATCCTGGCATAGAGCTTACAGTAGAGACAAGCCAGGAACCTGGTTCCCTTGCCCGCGTCTTTGACATAGTCCGCAAGAACAAGGGGCGCATCGTCTCGGTCATGACAGCCTACCTTGCCAACGGCAACCGCCACGTGTTCATTCGTCTGCGTCCCTTTGAGGACGAGTCCGCCAGCGCTTCCCTGAAGGAAGCTTTGGAAACACAGACAAACCTGCTTGAATGGACAATATGTTCCGGGATGGCAGACTAGGGCTAAAACTTTTCCATTCTTTGCCCTTGCCATACGCTTGCCTTTGTGGCAATGTCTGCTGAAGAAAATTTCCGGGGTATTGTGTTCTTGTCAACATGCCCCGTTTCAAGGCAGTAATGCTCAAACTGCTTGTGCAAATCCTTAGAATTTGCACTTTTTGAGAGCTGAAATCAATTGCTTGTCGGAGTCGTTCCGACTGGTGCAACCCAGGATCAAGGATCCTGCTTTTCATGAAGTCCAAGGAGGACACGCATGGCTGAAGTTCAATTCCAAGGCAAAACATTCGAAGTTGATGAGGACGGCTTCCTTCTCCACTTCGAGGACTGGTGCCCGGAATGGCTCGAATATGTGAAAGAGTCTGAAGGCATCAAAGAGATCACCGCCGATCATCAGAAAATCCTCGACTTCCTGCAGGATTACTACAAGAAGAACGGTATCGCACCCATGGTCCGTATTCTCTCCAAGAATACTGGCTACAAGCTGAAGGAAGTTTACGAGCTCTTTCCTTCCGGCCCCGGCAAGGGCGCCTGCAAAATGGCAGGCCTTCCCAAGCCCACTGGCTGTGTGTAGGATTCAGCCCTTATTTTTTGACGGGGCTTTGCCCCGTCATATCAATGCAAAAAGCCCCCTTCTGGGGCTTTTTGCTTTTCTGGCACTCCTGTGCTAAACGCGTACGGAAAATTATTGGGATGAGCATTGTTGCGCATTCCCCGAGTCCGCAAAAACCAGATACGAAAACAAAAAAGGGAGGGGCGCATCCTCTCCTGCTTGTCCGCAGGGAACTTGAGCGCCAATTTTGGGATGAAGCTTCATCACACCAGTCCGGACGACAGTTTCAGGAATACGCAACTACCCAGACAGAATGCTGCCGAAGAGCAAACTGCGCAAACACCTCCCGAACAGCAGCCGCAAGAGCCCCCAAAAAAGAAAAGAGGCAGTTTCCTTGGCGCTGTCGTGCGCTGGTTTTTTGGCATCATGCTTGGCCTCGGAGCCATAGGCTGTGCAGCCGGCTTCTTCCTCTACAACTGGGTAAGCCAGGATCTTCCCGACTTGGACAGAATCCTGGATTTCAAGGCCGCTCAGGCGACGACAATACTTGCCAGGGACGGCTCCGTGCTGGGCACTCTCTCCCACGAAAAACGCTACGTCATAACCCTGGACGACATGCCCAAATATCTGCCCATGGCCTTTCTGGCCATCGAGGACAGCGCTTTCTACCAGCATCCGGGAATCAATCCCCTGGCCATACTCCGCGCCATGCTGGTGAACTTCGAAAGAGGTACCAAAAGCCAGGGTGGAAGCACCATTACGCAACAAATAGTCAAGCAACTCCTGCTCTCTTCCGAACGCAGCTACGTGCGCAAAATGAAGGAAGCAATCCTGGCAACAAGGCTTGAGCGCGAACTCAGCAAGGATCAGATTCTTTCCCTCTATCTCAACTATATCTTTCTCGGCCAGCAAAGCTATGGCGTAGAAGCGGCAGCCAGGACCTATTTCGGCAAGCACGCTGCCAACATTACCCTGGCCGAAGCCTGTGTCATTGCAGGCATGCCCCAGGCTCCGAGCCGCTACAATCCTTTCCGCAATCCCGAGGCTGCCAAGGCAAGACAGATGGAAGTCCTCAACCGCCTGCGCGTCCTCGAGTGGATAAGCGAAGAAGACTACCAGAAGGCGGCAAACGAGCCACTTGTCTACTGGAGCATGCCGGACAAGACAATCGGAGCCAGTCAGTGGTATTTCGAGGAAGCCAGACGCTTGCTCATCGAATTCTTTACCGAGAGCAATCTCAAGGCTCTGGGTGTCGAAACAAACCGCTTTGGCCTTGACTACGTTTATGAGGCAGGACTTACCGTGCAGACCGCAATGGATCCCCTGCAGCAACAGCTGGCTGGGCAGGCACTGCGCTCTGGCCTCGAAACCATAGACAAGCGCCAGGGATGGCGCGGAGCCATCAGACAGCTTGTCTCAAAAGCCGAGCAGCAGGCTTTTCTGGACAAGAAGAATTTCGAACCCGGGGAGCTTGCAGACAACGAATGGACTCAGGCTCTGGTCACATCTGTCTCTCCCAGGGAAATTCATGTTGACCTGGGCTCGGGCTACACTGGGGTCATCCGCCAAAACAACTTCAAGTGGGCAAACAAGCGATCGAAACTTGCTCCCAAGGCTCGCAGGCAGGGCATTGTAAGCCCGGGTGATGTCGTATGGGTGAGCCTTGCACCCCGCAGAGAAGCTGCTCCCAAAAAAGGCAGCAAAAAAACTGTTCCAGCCGAGAGCCTCGACAATACCCCTGTAAAAGGCGTGGCCGTGGAGCTTCTCCTGCAGCAGGAACCGCTGGTACAGGGAGCCATCGTCTCCATAGAACCCCAAAGCGGAGACGTTGTTGCCCTCATTGGCGGCTACCAGTTTGGCGAAAGTCATTTCAACCGGGCTACTCAATCCAGGCGCCAGCCAGGATCAAGCTTCAAGCCCATTGTCTACTCTACAGCCCTCGACAATGGCTTTACCCCGACTTCATCCGTACTAGATGCACCAATCGAGTACGTGAATCCGGCAACCGGGCAGATCTGGCGTCCCAGCAACTTTGAAAATTCCTACAAGGGAGAAATGCCCCTTTGGCAGGCTCTGGCTCTTTCGCGCAACACGCCAACAGTCCGCCTTGCCCAGGCTGTTGGCATAGACAAGGTCATTGAGCGTGCCAAAATGCTGGGGCTGGAACCCGACTTTCCCCAGGTGCTCTCCGTAAGTCTCGGCGCAGTGGGCGTTTCGCCGCTCAATCTCACCCAGGCCTACACTGCCTTTGCCAACGGAGGCATTGCCTCCCGCCCGCGTATCATCACCTCCATCAAGGATTCCAGGGGACGCGAGCTCTACCGTCAGGAAGTAGAACAGTGGCAGGCAGTCAGCCCGCAAAACGCATTCCAGGTAACCACGCTTTTGCGACGGGTGGTGGAAAACGGCACTGGGCGGAGAGCTTTTATAGATGGCCTGCACATTTCCGGCAAAACAGGAACAAGTAACGACACCCGCGACTGCTGGTTCATGGGATACACGCCCTATCTGTGCACTGGTGTCTATGTAGGCTACGACCAGATGGACTCCCTTGGAAGCTGGGAACAGGGCGGCAGAACCGCAGCACCGATTTTCAAGGCGTACAGGGAAAAGGCAGACAAGGCGTACGCCAGTGCCCCACAGGACATGACCATGCCTGAAGGCATAACCATGATTGACGGGCTGCCCTATCTCACTGAAAATACCGGCCCCGGTCTGTCCGCTGTGGACGGGGCCGTTCCCGGAGCCGAAGACTCCGGCATGCCCATGGACACAGGCGAAGACAGCGAAATGCTCATGCGCCAGATGTTCTAGGTCCCCATGGCTACATTATCCCGGGCCCATGCCATAATCTGCATGGGCCCGCATCTTTCACCCAAGCAATACCCGGCCGCACAACGTGCAGCGAGGAAGGCATGATTCCCTACGGTTCTCTTGTTCTCATTGTTACGCCCAAGGGCAAACGCACTATCAAGCGCCTTGTTGAAGGCGAAAACTGGCAAAGCCATGACGGCATCCTGACACCCGAGATTGTCGCTGCCGCAGATTTTGGCGATACGGTCATGACCAGCATGGGACGTCCTGTACAACTGCTCGACGTGACTCTGCAGGATCTTCTCAAGGGCATCAAACGCCAGACACAGATCATTTATCCCAAGGACATAGCCTATATCTGCATGAAACTTGGAGCTGGCCCGGGGCGCACCATCTGCGAGGCAGGCTGTGGTTCCGGAGGCCTGACACTGGCCCTCTCCTGGTTTTGCGGGCCTACGGGACGTGTCGTAAGCCACGAAGCGCGCGAGGAATTTGCCAAACTTGCGCGCAGGAATCTCGACTGGGCCCATGTGGGCGACAATGTGGATATCAATGTGCGAGATGTGGCAGAAGGGTTTTGTGTCAAGAACGCAGATGCTCTCTTCCTTGATGTAAGAACTCCCTGGGAGTATCTCGACAAGGCTGTTGAAGCTGTGCGGCCAGGTGCAGTTTTCGGTTTTCTTCTGCCCACTGTCATGCAGGTCGGTGAACTGCTGAAGGGTTTGGAACGCGGCCCCTTTGACCACATTGAGGTACAGGAACTGCTCTTGCGTGACTGGAAGCCCCTGGCAGACAGATTGCGCCCGAACGACCGCATGATTGCCCATACAAGCTTCCTCGTTTTCTGCCGCCATCAAAAAAGAAATCACGATTTTGATAACTTGCGCCCAATGGGTACGCGCGAAATGAAGCAGAAGATGGCTCTTGAGAAACGCCTTGCCACACTTGACTAGTATTGTCACACGTGTATAAGAGCAACTAACTGTGCAAAATAGAACAAGCGCAACAACTCTTCCCTGTTTTTTGACCTTCAACCTTGATTTTTCATATTTGTTTCAAGTCGTTGCAGCCCTCAAAAAATCTGTTCTATTTTTCACATTTCCAGTATCAGCACATCGCAATATGGTTGGAGGGCACAGCCTTGGGTGGTGGTAAACAAAAAATCTGCGTTGCCGGCGGTGGCAGCTGGGGCACTGCCCTTGCGCACCTCGCCTGCCAAAATGGTCACGAAGTCACCCTGTATCTGCGTGACAAAAATGTGTGTGCCGCCATCAACGAATCACACGAAAACGTGCACTACCTTCCGGGGTTGCCCCTGCATCCGTCGCTTACTGCCTCCACAGATCCAGGCGTTTTGCGCGCGCCCATAGTGGTACTCGCCGTACCCTGTCAGCAGCAACGTTCCTTTGTAACTACCAACAAGAATGCTTTTTGCCGTGGTGTTGTTCTTGTGAACGCTGCCAAGGGTATCGAGGACGCCAGTGGCCTGACAGCCTCACAGTTTCTTCCTGCTCTTCTTGCCGAGCTTGCTCCTGTCTACACGGTTCTTTCCGGTCCATCATTTGCCAAAGAGGTTCTGGAAGGTCAGCCTACAGCCGTAGTAATTGCCTCTGACAATGCCTCGCAGGCTGCCTGTATCCAGCATCTTCTCTCTTCTGCGTCCTTTCGCTGCTATACAAGCACGGACGTGCTTGGAGTTGAGATTGGCGGTGCCGTAAAAAACGTCATTGCCATTGCTGCTGGGCTTTGTGACGGCCTTGACATCGGAACCAACGGCCGAGCAGCTCTTCTGACCCGTGGCCTGGCCGAGATTACAAGACTTGGCGTTGCACTCGGCGCCAAGGCTGCAACCTTCATGGGACTTTCCGGCCTTGGCGATCTGGTTCTCACGGCAACGGGGAATCTCTCGCGCAATCGTACCCTTGGTCTGGCTCTCGGTCAGGGCAAGTCCCTGGAAGAGGCAACAAGGGAGATTGGCATGGTCACCGAGGGAGTCAAGACGGCTTTTGCTGTCAGCAAGCTTGCCAGGCGCCTTGGCGTCTCTGTTCCCATCACCAGTGCTGTCTGCGCAATCCTTGACGGCACCCTGACCGCCAGGGAAGCCAGCATACAGCTCATGAGCCGCAGCCTCGGCCAGGAATAGACCGGCGAAGCTGCCGCTCGTTTTTTACTGCCATTCATACCGCACGTCGCGGCTTTTTCTTCACATCCAAATGAGACATTTCGGGGGAAGTCCATGGATACTTTCACCTCAGTCATGCTCTTCTTCAGCCTCTGTCTGCTGATTGCAGGTACTGTGCTGAGCTTCATGAGTCATGACAAGTTCAGACCCCTTATCTGGCGAGGCGGACTCCACGACCTGGGTGTGGCCTGTCTGGGACTAGCCTGTCCTGGTACCATGGGTACTGCAGGCTTTTTCCTGTATCTGGCTTTCCAGTTTGTGGTCAGGGCGCTGGCATGGACCTCGCTCGACGTACTCAAACCTGCCCAGGACGCAGAACCGAGTGGAAGCGACCTTTGGGCTCTGCGTGGCGTAGGTCAGCGTGCTCCCATCATGGGCAAATTCTTCGCGTTTGCCATGCTGGCCACAGTAGGCGGATCCATCTTCTTTGTTCCTGAAGGGCGCTTTCTCATTGCAGCTGCCTCTGTGTCCCAGGTTCCGGAAGTCCCGCAATTTTTCTACATCATGCTGTTCACGGCAGCCACAAGTACCGTCCAGGTCTGGCTGATGGCCAGAGTGGCCTGTTGTGTTCTCTTCGACAAGCCGCAGCATGCCTACATCATAGACGACACACCGAGCAAGGCATCCCTTGTGCTGGCCGTGATTGCCGCACTCATGGGCATCTTCAAGTCATCCCTGCTCTCGTTCATGTGTGCCCTGTGCGGCTTCAGCATGCATCACAGCGCACCGCACATTTCCAGTTCCATCCTCTATATTGCCGCCTTTGTCGTGGCCATCTGCTTCTGGCTCTATGCGGAGCGCACAGCAATCCGAATTGCTGTTGCTGCCACTGTTCTGGGTCTACTCTCCATTGTCCTGCTTCCTTCCACGCCCCTTGCGCAGATGTTCCTTTTGCTTGTGGGCATCGCAGGCGTTGTTATAGCTGTCTACTCCGTTGACTACGTTTCACATGACAAGCGCAAGGCCTGGTACTGGTTCTTCCTGCTCCTGACCTTCTCCTCTCTTGCCGGCGTCGTTTCCTCGGACAATGTGGCCGATATCTACGGCTACGGCTTCTGGGAAATGATGACGTTCACAAGCTTTATCCTGGTGGCGCACGAGGCCAACAGAACGGCCAGAAACGCAGCCATCAAATATTTTGTCATGTGCATAGGCGGCGCGCTTTTCATGCTGCCTGGAATCATCCTGCTGTCCTCGGACGCAGGCCAGCTGCGCGCCCTGTCCAACGCTGCACCAGTGGCCTGGACAGGCATGCAGAACCTGACCTCATCCTGGGGACAGGTTGCCCTCATTCTCTGCGTCGCCGGCTTTGGCACCAAGGCCGGTGTCGTGCCCCTGCACTTCTGGCTTCCTGACGCCCACCCGGCAGCGCCGAGCTCTGTTTCGGCCCCTCTGTCCGGTGTCATCACCAAGATGGGCTTCTTCGGCATTGCGGCAATTGTCGCCGGCCAGGCAGGGCCCTTCCTTTCCAGCATTCCCGGCTACTTCGGACTTTCCTGGTACAGCACAGGCATGGTGCTCATCGGCATGGTTACCCTCTTTGTCGGTGAAATCTGGGCTTTGCGCCAGGAAGACATCAAGCGCATGCTGGCCTATTCAACCATAGGCCAGATTGGTGAAATAACCATTGTCCTCGGACTCACCACTGTCATGGGGACAACAGCAGCCTTCTACCACATCCTCAACCATGCAGTCATGAAGGACCTGCTCTTCCTCTGTGCAGGTGCCCTCATCCTGCGTGCAGGCTCGCGCAAGCTCTCTGACTTCAAGGGAGCCTGCAGCCAGATGCCCATAACCTGTACCTGCATGCTCATGGGCCTGCTTTCCATTATGGGCCTGCCGCCCTTTGCAGCCTTCTACAGCAAGTTTGCCATGATCAATGCTGCGGTGGCTTCCGGTCACATCGTAGTCGCTGCTGCCATTCTCATTGGTTCCCTTATTGGTGTTCTCTACTATACGCGCATTCTCAACACCATCATTTTCGAGAAGCGCCCGGCAGACGCCCCTGTGTTGCATGAAGCGCCAAAGTCCATGCAGTATGCTCTCATGGCTCTGGCCTTTGCCACCCTGCTCTTTGGCTTCTGCCCCACCATCCCCTACAATCTCGCTGCCTCTGCGGCTGCCATGTGCGCCAGCGCAGGTGAAAGCCTGCCTGCTGAAGCCCTGCTTGTTTCCTGGCCGTCGTACGTGATTCTGCCCATCATTGGCGCCATCATTCCTGCCTTCTTCAGGTACAACAGGCGCATGAGTGGCTGGGCCAGCGTGTTCGTTCTTGGTATCACCAGCCTGCTTGCCATCTTCCAGGGTGGCAACCTCGATACCCTGTCCCAGGCCTTTGCCGTCATAGTTCCCGCTCTCGGCGCCCTGAACATGGCCTACGCCATAGGCTACATGGAACACAGCCACACTCAGTGGCGCTTCTACTGCATCTTCACAGCCATGTGCGGTGGCCTCATCGGCATGGCCTCAAGCTCGAACCTCTTCAGCTTCTTCGTGTTCTGGGAAATCATGAGTTCCTGGACACTGTATATGGCCTTGGCTCACGAGGGAGATCGTATCAGTCTCAGAGAGGCAGGAAAGTACTTCCTCTTCAATGTGATTGGCGCAAGCTTCATCTTTGTGGGTGTCTGCATCATTGGCGGAGGAGCCTCCATGATTGCCTTTGGCGTGGACACTCCCTGGATTGCAACCAATGAAGCGCACTTGCCTCTGGGACTTGCCCTGCTGGCCATCGGCTTTGTCATGAAGGCTGCACAGCTGCCCATACGCATTGACTGGCAGATGCACCCTGCAGTGGCTCCCACTCCCGTATCAGGCTACATCTCCTCCATGCTGCTGAAGAGCTCCATCATCGGTTTTTGCAAGCTCTTCTTTCTCCTTGGTGCCGGAGCTCCGGCGCTCTACAATGTCCTGCAATCCAGCTTCATCATGTGGATTGGCGGTATCACCATCGTTCTAGCTGCCCTGCAGGCCATCAGAGCCAACCAGGTCAAGCTGGTCTTCATCTACTCAACTGTGAGCCAGATTGGCTACATGGTTCTTGCCATTGCAGTGGCAGGCTACGCCCTCGCTACCCAGAGCAACGCTGCGCTGGGCCTTTCGGGAAGCCTGCTGCATCTGGCAAACCATGTCTTCTTCAAGGACCTGCTCTTCCTCGTGTGCGGTGCACTCATGTACATGACACACAGAGAATACCTCAGCGACATGGGTGGCCTTGGGCGCAAGATGCCCTTCACCATGACCATGTTCTTCATTGCCGGCCTTTCTGTTGTTGGCATTCCCCCGACCTCGGGCTTCAGTTCCAAGTGGATCATCTACCACGCTCTCATGCAGTCGGATCAGCCCATTCTGGCCCTGCTCTCGCTCTTTGGTTCGGTGCTGACCCTTGCCTACATTGCCAAGTTCATGCACGCAGCCTTCCTTGGCCAGCCCAATCCGTCCCTGCAGGATGTGCATGATCCGCCGCTCATCATGAAGGTTCCCATGTTCCTGCTTGCCGTTGGCTGTGTGGCTACCGGTCTCTTCCCGGGAATCATGCTCACCCCCATCAGTGGCATTGTCGCGGACTTCAACCTGCAGGCCATCCCCTTCACCCTGACAAGCATAGGCAGCGGCGCAACTGGCTGGAATCCGGGTGTGATGTTCATCATCATGCTGGTTCCCTTTGCCTTCGGCTGCTGGATTATCCACCGTTTTGTCCATGTGCGCGAAATTGACGTTCACAACTGCGGCCGCGAGCCTGAAGACGCCACAAACCGCATGCGTCCCTCGAGCATCTACGGCGGCCTGCCTGCCTTCCTGCGCTCAAGCGCTTCCGCGTCAGGCAAGGAGGAATAGCCATGAATGATGTTCTTTGGGCCCTGTTCCACGTTTGCATCTTCCCCGGAGGGCT
This sequence comes from uncultured Desulfovibrio sp., assembly GCA_949291675.1. Lineage (GTDB taxonomy): Bacteria > Desulfobacterota > Desulfovibrionia > Desulfovibrionales > Desulfovibrionaceae > Desulfovibrio. The sequence goes on from CASEWR010000108.1 coordinate 48,480, forward strand.
TTTTGCCCTGGGATTCGCCCTCTTCCTGAAAGGACTTGATAGACGCCTTGTTGCACGCATGCAGCGTCGTGTAGGACCTCCACTTGCCCAGCCCATCTTCGATATAGCCAAGCTCCTGACCAAGGAGACGCTTATCCCGAAGACTGCCTGCAAATCCATGTTTTTGATGGCCCCTGTCATTGGCATGACGGGTATGGCTGCCTGCGCGGCCTTTATCCCTGTGCCTGGTGTCTTTGACGGCATGTACATGATGGGCGACCTTCTCGTTCTCTTCTACCTCTTGCCCATTCCGGCGATTGCCATCATGCTCGGTGGTTCCGCATCAAGCTCGCCCTTTGGCGCCATAGGCTTTTCGCGCGAAATGCTCATCATGTTGAGCTACGAGCTTCCCCTGCTCATGATCCTGCTCACAGTGGCCATGATAACAGGCAAGGCAACCGGCATAGGAACTGCAGACTTCTCGCTGCTCAATATTGTCCAGTATCAGACGACCTACGGGCAGTTTGGCCTCAACCCCATCATGATCCCGGCCTTCATTGCCTATCTCATGTTCCTGCCGGGAACCATGGGTGTTCCGCCCTTCGACATTGCCGAATCCGAGACGGAAATTCTGGAAGGCCCCATGCTCGAATATGGCGGTCCTCTGCTTGCCCTGTTCCAGATAGGCAATGCCCTGAAGATCTTTGTTGTCCTGAGTCTCGGGGTCGTTCTCTTCTTCCCCGGCCAGCTCGGTGACTTCTGGCTCGTGAATCTTGTGTGGTTCATGGTCAAGTGCTTTATCCTCATGTTCTTTGCCATCTCGCTGCTGCGTTCCGTCACAGGGCGCTTGCGCATCGACCAGGCCATGATGTTCTATTTCAAGATTCCCGCAGTCCTGGCCTTTATCAGCCTCGTGCTGGTCATTGTGGTGTAAGGAGTTTGCCGTGCTCGACACACTTTTGAAAAAGACGTCTGTCCGCTCTCCGTGGCTTTTTCGCATCAATGCAGGTTCCTGCAACGGCTGTGATGTCGAACTGGCCACGACCGCGCTCATTCCGCGCTACGACGTGGAACGTCTCGGTTGCCATTATACCGGATCTCCCCGCCAGGCAGATATTGTCCTCGTCACTGGACCTGTGACAGTGCATATGCGCGATTATGTGCTGCGCGTCTGGAATGAAATCCCCGAACCCAAGGTGACTGTGGCCGTTGGCATCTGTCCCATTTCCGGGGGCGTCTTCCGCGACAGCTATTCCATTGCAGGCCCACTGAGCAGGCTTGTTCCCGTGGACGTCAATGTCCCCGGGTGTCCTCCCAGACCCCAGGCCATTATGGAAGCAGTTGTGCTTGCGCGCAGCATCTGGCTCAAAAAGCTGGGACTGGAGGGTTAGCGTATGCCATCGTTCCTCAATGTTCTTCTGCAAAACCTCATCTCCGGTCCAGCCACGGATCCGTTCCCCTTTGGGGAGACATTCACGCCAAAGCGCATTCGTGGCCGCATCCTTGTCGATCCCGAGCGTTGCCTTGGGTGTGGCATGTGCCGTCACGTGTGCGCGGCAGGCGCCATTCACCTGCAAAAGGACAGCAAGGGCTGGACAATTACCATCTGGCAGGACAGCTGCTGTCTTTGTCGCTCCTGCGTGACCTACTGTCCCATGAGTGCCATGTCCATTGATCCGGATTGGCACAGCGCCCATGCAGAAGAGGACAAGTTCAAGCGCATTGAGCAGCATACCATCAGCTATGAGCCGTGTGCCCGTTGTGGGACCCCCATGCGTGTCATGGCCTTGGACAAGGCAAAACAGCTCTATGCAGATGATGCGGACGTGGATCCGGAGGAAATTCGGCATCTGTGCCGCAGTTGTCGACAGATGCGCGACGCAGAGAACAGCACCGTCTGTGTCCTGCGCTCGGACATCAATACTGCCCTGCAGGAAGGGCGCGACTAGAAAGATGCCCTGTTTCCCGCTGATGTATCATCAGGGATAAGACCCAAGGATTACACATGTTCGATGTCATCAAGGGCAATACAGCCCTCATCAATACACTCACGTCCTTGAGCACAAAGGACGGCGTGACGCTTGGGGCAGACAATTACGGCAATGCCCAGCACTGGTTTGAGCTCAGCTCTCCGTCTCACCTCACTGCTGCCGCAGCCGCGTTGAAAGACATGTCTGCAAGGCTCAGCCTGATTTCCGGCTATTCGAGAGCGTCGCAGCCAGACGCAGAAGAGGCGCCTTTTGCTGCCTGCTATAACTTTGTGCTCGACAGCGTGATCTACAATATTACGGCTATTATCACCAAAAAGGAGCCTCAGGTTCCCACAATTACTCCATGGTTCGCCAACGCTGACTGGCATGAGCGCGAGATGATGGAACTTGTGGGCATCACGGTAGCGCACCAGCCCAACCCCAACCGCCTCTTTCTTGACGCTTCTCTTGACCAGGGCATGCTGAGCAGGCTTGTTCCTCTGTCTGTCATGATGAATGGCGCCTGCACCAAGGATCTCTGGGAGCGCATCCTGTCCAGCAAGGAAGGGAGTCACTAAATGCCTGCACCCAAAAATTCGCCTGCCACCTTCAACATCCCTCTGGGACCTGTTCATGTAGCGCTGGAAGAACCTGTTTACTTTGACCTGCAGGTGGATGGTGAGATCATCCGCGGCGCAACGCTGCACAGTGGTCATGTGCACAGAGGTATGGAAAATCTTGCCCAGCACCGCAACCTCATCATGAACCAGACGCTCACCGAGCGTGTCTGTTCCCTTTGTTCCAACAGCCATGCCTTTACCTACGCCATGGTTGTGGAAAATGCCCTTGGCATAGAGGTACCCGAGCGTGCCCACTATCTGAGAACGCTTACGGAAGAAATCAAGCGTGTTGCCTCTCACTTGTTCAACCTGGCCATTCAGGCCCATCTGTGCGGTTTTGAATCCCTTTTCATGCACACCATGGAACTGCGTGAAATTTTCCAGGATGTGAAGGAAAGTCTCTACGGCAATCGCATGAATCTGGCTTTCAATTGCATTGGTGGTACCAAGTTCGATCTTGACGAGGAATGTTTTGATTTTTTGGATGAAAGCATCAACAAGTTCATGCCTGCCTACAAGGAACTCATGGACATCTTCGAAACGGATCCTCTCATCTGTGCCCGCATAAAGGGTATCGGACTGCTGCCCAAGGAAGATGCCCTGCGTCTTGGCGTTGTGGGACCTGTGGCAAGAGGTTCTGGCCTTGCCATCGATGTCCGCAAGGAAACGCCCTACGCAGCGTACGGTAAAATCGATTTTGACATTATCGTGCGTGATGGCTGTGATCTTTATGCCCGCACCTGCGTGCGCCTGCATGAAGTTATTGAATCCATCAAGATTATCCGCCAGGTCATGCGCGACATTCCCCAGGGGGAAGTCCGCACACATATGAACAGAATCTTCCCTTCTCAGGCGATTGCAAGATCCGAGGCTCCGCGCGGTGAGGTGATCTACTACATCCGTACCAACCACACGGAAATTCCCGAACGCCTCAAGTGGAGAGTTCCTTCCTACATGAACTGGGAAGCCCTCGGCGTCATGCTGCGCGATGCCAAGGTTGCCGACGCGGCACTCATAACCAATACAATTGATCCATGCGTTTCCTGCACGGAGCGCTAGGGACATGCACGAAGCATCCCTGGCCCAGGGACTGTTGAGGGTGACTCTTGAAAGTGTGTCCGCATACAATCAGGAGCACCCTGAAACACGAGCTGGCCGCATCACTTCCCTCAGACTGGGGCTTGGACTCCTTTCCTGCGTGGAAATAACCACCTTCACAGGCTGTTTTGAACTGCTTGCCGAAGGAACGCCAGCCGAAGGTGCCCGTCTTGACATAGAACGGGAACCATTACCCTGCATGTGCAGCTCATGCAACACCCACTTCGAGCTTGTGCATAGGAAATTTGTCTGCCCTCATTGCGGTAGCCAAAACATATCCTTCACCGGTGGACACGGTCTCACCCTGCTCGGCCTGGAAGTGGAAAACAACACAAACTCTTCGAACACCTGACACCATATACGCAAATAACAGGACAGAGCCATGCTGGAACGTATTGTCTTAATCTCCGAGCGCTGCAGAGCCTGTCGGCGCTGCGAAGTCGCCTGCATCGCAGCTCACCACGGACTGGACATCAAGGAAGCCACAAAACGCAGGGCCGAGTTCATCTCTCGCGTACGCGTCATCAAGGGCGAAGGCTTCAAGACGACCACAAGGTGTCATGAGTGCCGTAACGCGCCCTGCTGCCACATCTGCCCCACAGGGGCTCTGGAACAGCTTGAAAGTGGCGAGGTGCGCATGCACGAGGAACTGTGCATAGCCTGTGAAATGTGCGCCGATGCCTGTCCCTACGGAGCCATCCAGATGGATGTGACTTCGCTGCCTGTCGTCAAGATGGAAGACAATCCTGATGACGATGAACTTTTGCAACCACGCAAGGTCGCGGTGCGCTGCGATCTGTGCCGAGACTGGCGCAAGCTCAATGGAAAATCCATGACTCCGTGTATGGAAGCCTGCCCGGCTCAATGCATTGGCCTTATGAAGGAAGATGGAACAACGCTCTTCCCCGAGAAGCCTCAGAAAAAGCCTGTGGCAGCCAAACCAGTCCCTCAGGTCAAGGCAGCGGAAACGGAAAAACAGGAGACTGCGGCGGCAAAGCCGGCAGAAACCTCTGCTCCATCTGCTCAGGCAACTCCTGAAAAGTAGCTCTTTTGAACAAACTTTGAAATCGGGTAGGCGGGGGCGATCGCTCGCCCCAACCTCCCACACCACCGGACGTACGGGTCACGTATCACGGCGGTTCAACTAAACAAGGCTTTCTTGGCTCTGAGGCACTCCGTTATTTCGAGAAGCGACAGGAGTCCGTGTTTCATTGTACACGTTTTCCAGTCAGCTATTTCTTCCATAAGG
>CASEWR010000109.1 GCA_949291675.1 uncultured Desulfovibrio sp.
CTGAAAGGAAAAACAGATTTCGCGCCTGTTCCAGTGCAGAACATGGACGCGGGCTCCCTGCAGGGGCCTGGTCTTTTGTCCCTTTTGTCCGGTTGCCTTGTGCAGCATGGTGCAGCCTGTGCCGGCAAGGACCAGGGCTGCAAAGATGGTGAAGGCCGTGGCTCCCGAGAGCAGGCTTGTACGCAGAAGAAGGCCAATGCCAAGACCGGGGAGCGTGCCGGCAAGCAGGATCACTGTCAGGGGCCAGACCATGCGCCCCTCACGCACAAAGCGCAGCACACCTGCCGGCGTGGCCAGAATATTGAAGAGCTGATTAGTTGAGCTTACGGAGGGTGACGTACTGTTCAGCAGCAATATCTGTACTGGCAGCAGCAGAAAGGCTCCTGACACACCGACAGTAGAGCAGACAAGGGAAATGCAGAAGGCAGCAGCACTGAGCAACGGGGCAACTGACCAGAAATCCAGATATGCATCCATACTCTCCCTCCCTGCGGGCATTGCCCGCAACATTTGTCACGAAGATACGAAAAATCGTGTATTTGTCAATCACGAAAAGAGAACAAATCGTGAATATATCGTGGAAGAAATGGCCGATGTCAGCAGGGAGAGACAGCTGTACTATGAAAAATACTGCGTCATTTCAATAAAGTATCTGGGTATATCGCGTTGTCGTTGCTGTGGCACAGTCCGCTGCCGGCAGGGGGGATTTTTCGTGAGAGTCACACGTGCGGATTCGTGTCTGCACCTGTCATGGCTTTGGTTGTGGCACAGTCAGCCTCAGGACAGGCTTCGAAGCGGACTTCCCGGCATGAGTGTCGCTGTCAGGCACGCACGTGTGACACAGTCAGTCTCAGAACAGGCTTCGCCATGTGCCTGCGCCACAGTCACGCATCCGGCTGTGGCAAGAGCCGGTCTCTTACCAGTCAGGGCAAACAGTGTTCCGGGCACGCTCCTGACTGTGACGCTTCTGATGATGACACAGCTGGTTTTCAGCAGAAAGGCACAGTTCAGGCAAAAAAGGCTGTACAAGGCGCCCTGAGTGGCAGATAGTGTGCATGGCAGGCGCCGTTGCGCAATCCTGGCGCGTCTTGCATGCAGGCGAGCATCAGGGGGGCCCGGTGTCCGGAAAACAGCCGCAGCATCACCCCCACCACTTCAAGGAGTTCTTCATGGCAACCATGCACGACTTTCAGCTGGCTCTGGACCGCAGGGAATTTGACAAGGCCAGGGAGATGGCAGCAGACCTTGCCGGCCCCGACTGCAGGGGCGAACACGGTCGCAGTGCGCTGCACTTTGCCCTGCTCTATCGCGGCAGTGCCGACGTTGTGGACGCGCTGCTTGCCCATGGTGCGGATGTGAATGCCCAGAGCTCGGATGGCACGCCACCCCTCTTCATCGCAGCACGCAGGAATGAGCCTGCCCTTGTGGCAAAGCTCCTTGCAGCCGGTGCCAGCCTTCTTTTGCGCGATACCGGGGGCGCCAGTGTGCTGCACTATGCCGAGAGTGCCAGTGTCGCCCTGCTGCTTGCCCATGGAGCTGAGCTTGAGGCACGTGATGCCATGGGCAGAACGCCTCTCCATCAGGCTGTGGTCTATGAAGACCCTGCAACCATCAGCGCCCTGCTTGCCGGCGGCGCTGATGCAAATGCCAGGGACACTACTGGCAGGACGCCCCTGGATCTTGCCCGCGAGGGCGGGGATACAGAGTGCATTGCTCTGCTTGAGGGGGCTGGAAGCAGCCGGGGCTGAAGAAGACTGTCAGCGTCAGAGAACAAAGAGGCCGCACGGGTTTCCCCATGCGGCCTCTTTGTCCTCTGTCTGACAGGGTCAGCAGCTATGCAGACGGGCTGGTCGGCTGCACGCCTCTGCTCTCTGCCTTCTTCCTGCCGCGGTCCTGATACCAGCGCACAATGCAGGACAGAGAGAAGTTGATGATGAAGTAGATCAGCGCAGCAAAGCCGAAGATGGCTGCCACCTGCTCGATACCCACTGTCTGGCCCGTGTAGCGGGGCAGGAGGGAGAGCACATTGCGCGAACGGAACATGAGTTCTGCCACTGCCACCATGGAGAGGAAGGAGGTGTCCTTGACCACGGTGATGACCTGGCTGAGCAGGGTGGGCACAATGTTTTTGAAGCACTGGGGCAGAATGATATAGAGCAGGGTCTGCACAAAGTTGAAGCCCTGGGAATAGGCTGCCTCAAACTGTCCCTTATGGATGGAGTTGAGCCCGCCGCGAATGATTTCTGCAATGGCTGCCGAGGTGAAGAGCACAAAGGCAAAGGTGCAGCGCATGAAGGCCGTGGGCAGGGGCGCATGCACGTAGCAGATCAGCACCCACATGAGGTTCGGGGTGTTGCGGAAAATTTCGATGTAGATGCCTGCCAGACGGCCGAGAATGAACTTGTCGTAACTGCGCAGCAGGGCAAGGATGAGCCCGAAGAAAATACTCAAGACGCAGATGATGACCGAGAGCTCGATGACGAGCCAGGCGCCACCGAGAAGGTACTGCAGGATTTCAGGCGTAAATGTTTTGCTGATGACTTCGATCACGATGCTGCTTCTCCCGTGCCGGCAGGCTTGTCTGCAGTCTGGACATCACGCTTTTTCAGGCGCTCTTCGTAGTTGCGGCCCCATGTGGCCAGAGGAAAGCAGAGGATGAAGTACAGAATGCCGCAGACCAGGAAGGGCGGGCCGTAGATGCACTCGCCTGTGGTGGCCCAGTCATTGGTCCTGTTCATGAGGTCCGTTCCGCCGATAAGGGCAATGACAGAGGTATTCTTGATCAGATTGACCATCTGATTGACCAGGGGCGGCAGAATAATCTTGATTGTCTGCGGCAGGATGATCCAGCGCATGGTCTGCACGTAGGTGAAGCCCTGCGAGGCTGCAGCCTCGGACTGTCCTTTGGGAATGGACTGAATGCCTGCGCGCACAACTTCGGCAATATAGGCACCATGGTAAATGCCCACAGCATAGATGCCGACGGAGATCTGGCCGATCATGACGCCGATATAGGGCAGAGCCAGGTAGAAAACATAGGCCTGCAGCACTAAGGGCGTGTTCTGCAGTGTTTCCACATACCCGCGGGCAATGAAGCGGGGCAGGGCGTGGTGTGAGGTGGACATGACACCAAAGACAACGCCCAGGGCCAGAGCCAGCAGCAGAGCCAGAACAGACACCATGACCGTGACTCCGAAGGCCTGGGCAAAGAGCGTCCAGTCCCTGAAGAAGGCCATCCAGCTCTCATAGGACAAGATTTGTTCTATCACGTAACGGGCACCCTGCGGTCCCTTGCCGGAATATTCCGGCAAAAGCCGCACACAATGACTTTGGGGAAGGCTGTCCTTCCCGGAAAACAGATGCGGTCAAATGCCCTCCCGCACAGCATGCGGGAGGGCAGCGAAGCGAAAAAAAGCTTTGCGGGCTACTTTTCCACGTAGGACGGGGGAACCTTGTTGTCGGCAATGAAGCCGGCAATGGTGCCGTCAGCAAGCCACTTCTTCACGAGATTGTCCACGAAGCCGGCCAGGCCCTTGTTGGAGAGCTTGGTCACAATGCCGTAGTACTGGGGAGAGAAGCGGATGGAGGTCAGCAGGATTGTCCCTGCATCAAGGTAGCCTGTGAGAATGGAGCCGTCCACGCAGAAAGCCTGCACCTGACCGGCGTCAAGGGCGGCCTTGATGGAAGGATAATCGGGGAAGGTCTGGATGTTTTTGGTATCGGTCAGGGTCACGCCGGCCTTGGCGGCTGCGGCAATGAGGGCATCCTTGGAGGTGGAGCCTTCAGCAACGCCCACCAGCTTGTCCTCGAGGTCCTTGTAGGTCTCGATCTTGCTGTTCTTCTTCACCAGCAGGGACACAGCGTCGGTGTAGTAGGGAGTGGAGAAATTCCAGGTCTTCTTGCGTTCTTCGGTGATGGTGAAGGTGGCAATGACCATGTCGATGTCACCGGAGTCCACCAGCTGGCCGCGGGTCTTGGCGGTCACAGCCACAAATTCCACGTCGTCGGCCTTGAGGCCCATGGCTTCGGCAATCTTTTTGGCCAGATCGATTTCCATGCCGGTGTAGTCACCGGAGAGGCCCTGCATGCCGAATCCGGGCACGTCGGTCTTCACGCCGACCTTAAGCTTGCCGCGTTTGACAATGGACTGGACATCGGCAGGCAGATCGGCTGCTGCTGCAGTGGCAACATTGAAGCCGAGCACCAGGGCGAACAGAACAAGAAGTGAGGTGAGTTTTTTCATACGGACTTTCCCCCGTCGCATGATGCCAGAATGTTCTGGCAGTTTGGACACGCTGTGTATTTCCCTGCAGGGTGCAAAACCGGCAGGAACGGCAGCGTCTCGTGTGAAAAACCTGTGGAAAGAGCCTGCAAAGGGGCTTTGGAAAGTGCTTTGGTAAAGATCAAAAGCCCCCTGGAAGCTCCCTGGGGAGAATCAGTACAGGATCTTGCCAAGGAACTGCTTGGTACGATCGTGTATGGGATTCAGGAAGAAGTGCTCGGGTGTGCCTTCCTCGAGAATGATGCCGTCATCCATGAAGATCACTCTGTCTGCCACCTCGCGTGCAAAGCCCATTTCATGGGTCACGATGACCATGGTGATGCTTTCGCTGGCCAGCTTGACCATGACGTTGAGCACTTCCTGCACGGTTTCGGGGTCAAGAGCCGAGGTGGGCTCGTCAAAGAGGATGATCTTGGTCTGACTGCACAGGGCGCGGGCAATAGCTACGCGCTGCTGCTGGCCGCCAGAGAGGGTGGAGGGGTAGACGAGGGCCTTTTCGGAAAGGCCGACCACGTCCAGATAATGGTAGGCCAGCTCCTCTGCTTCCTTGCGATCCTTGTGGAACAGCTTGATGGGAGCCAGAGTGAGGTTTCCAAGCACATTCAGGTGGGGGTAGAGATTGAACTGCTGGAAAACCATGGAGGAGGTGCTGCGCACAAGTTCGGTACGGTTCTTCTTCGTGAGCTCTGTGCCGTTCACGAACACCTGGCCCGACGTGGGAAGTTCAAGTCCGTTCATGCAGCGGACCGTGGTTGACTTGCCTGAGCCGGACGGACCAATGATGACGAGCTTTTCACCTTCGTTGACTGTCAGATTGACGTCCTTGAGGACTTCATTGGCACCGAAAAACTTGTGAACATGGCATAGCTTGATCATAGAAGAGGCACACTCCACCGTATAACATTGCCTTCCTGGCAGAAGGCGTATTCCGCATGCTGTCCGGACACGTCCTGCAAAAACAGGTCCCGGACAGAACACGGGGACTTGATAATGCCCTAAGAGCACAATCCTGTCAAAGGGTTCCGGCAAGAAAATCGACAGCTTCCGCAAGATTCTCTGCAAAACGGGACAGGAAGACCGCCATGTCAGAGACATGGGGCCGCACTGGGGCCGCAAAGGATGACCTGTGTCCGGGCATGGACATTGTTCGGGGGGATCATGATGAGGGCGCTTTGTCATGCCACAATAGTCGCGCTGTCAGCAGGAACAGGCGAGCAGGGGGATGGCACGAAAAAGGCCTGCAGGAAAGGGGGCAGGGCACGCAGGGGAGTATGAGGTGCACAGGAGTGCAGGGGGCAGAGTCATCAGCGCGCACTGCCGGGGGCAGTTTCCTTCTAGAAAAAAAAGGACCCATGAGTCAACTCACAGGCCCTTGTTGCTTGATTATGGAGCCTTTGTCCAGGATTGAACTGGAGACCTCGTCCTTACCAAGGACGCGCTCTGCCGACTGAGCTACAAAGGCTTGTGCTGTTGAGGTCTTGTTCCCTCAAGGCGAAAGACAATCTATGCAAACAGGGGCCTTCTGTCAAGCGAAAAGTGAAATTTTTGTGAAAACTTTTTTTCTCTGCCAAAATCAAGACCTTGCGAAAGGCTTATCCAGGGCCGGTCAGGGGAAGCTCAGAGGATGTTCAGTCCTTTAAGCCCCGCAAGCCGCCCGAAATGCCGTCGCGTGGGCATGCACGAGGCATGCAGCGTGGCTGCCTGTCAGCAGGAAACAGCTGCCGGCAGGACAGAAGCGGGCAGATGTCTTCCCGAAGACGGCAGATGCTCCATTCTTGCGCTTTGCCTGTGGCGCGTGTAGGAATGCCGCAGCAGGGAACGGCCATCCAGGGGTCTGACAGGACAAAAGAGATGTTTTCGTTCTCAGGCAACAATACGGCTGACAACTTACTCTCTGACATACAAGACTTTTTTGGAGGCATGACCATGAGCAAGGCTCGTCGCGGCAAAGCAAGGGCAAACAGGCAGGGGCAGACACCAGCTCTGCCCCCGGAGGCTGCACGCTATCTGGAGCTCGGCAGGAACGAGCTGAGTGCCCTGGTGGAAAAAGCCAGGATTGCCGTGGAGGCAGTGAGCGATCTGGACAATGACAGGCGCAGTGATGCCGATGTGGTGGCAAAGCTGGCCTCAGAGGCCCTGGGCAGGGACTGTGTGCTTGAGGACATGGTGGACAGGCAGATGATCCGCTCCGAGCTCATTCACGTGCAGCGCATGTGTGAAGTTTCTCTGCGCATCCAGGAGATTCGCCGCAAGAAGGAATTCACCCAAAGCGCTGTGCAGCTGCTCTTTGACGGCAGGAAGACTGCACAGCCTGCAGCAGACTGGCAGTCTCTGTTCGGCGCAAAGTAGGGAGGCGCATATGTCCGAGAATGCGGCCCTGGTGGTCCTTTCCGGGGGCCAGGATTCCACGACCTGCCTGTTCTGGACAAAGCAGCACTTTGCCAGGGTGCACGCCGTGACCTTTGATTATGGTCAGTCCCATGCCATTGAGCTTGAGTCCGCCAAGACCGTGGCCAGGATGGCCGGGGTCACGGATCACGAGATCATCCACACGGGCAGGCTCTTGCGCAGCACCTCACCCCTGCTGGATGCAAACACGCCTCTGGACACCTATACAGACTTCGAGAGCATGGAGCGTGAGGTCGGTTCACGTATTGAGGCGACCTTTGTGCCCATGCGCAATGCCTTCTTTCTCACGCTTGCCGCCAACATTGCTTTCTCTAAGGGGTGCAATAATCTGGTGACAGGCGTGGATGAAGAGGACAATGCCAACTATCCCGACTGTCGCGAGGCATTTGTGAAGTCCCAGGAAGCCACCATCAACCTGGCACTGGGCCTTGATGCAGATGACAGGCATGCCTTTCATCTGCATACCCCCCTCATCCATAAGAGCAAGGCCGAGACCATAGCTCTGGCACAGTCTCTGCCAGGCTGCATGGAGGCCATGGCCTATACCCATACCTGCTATGCGGGCGTCTTCCCGCCCTGTGGCAAGTGTCACTCCTGCGTGCTCAGAGCCCACGGCTTTGCCGAGGCCGGCATTGAGGACCCGCTGGTCGTACGCGGCAGGGAGCTGGCAGCCAGGGCACGCTGACCCCCTGCAGGGCTGTCAGAGCCTGGCTTTCACAGGCGTTTTGGGGTGCGGACACAAAAAAAACGGGCAGCAGACCGAAGGACGGGGTCTGCTGCCCGGACGTACAGGCCAGTGTCCGCTCCAAGCCCGGCAATGCAGCCAGGCAGGCCGGACCTGGACTAACCGCGCATGGCTCGCTTGGATGCCTTGAGGGGGTTGACCTTCTTCTTGATTTCGCCTTCGCCGAACTTCTTGACCCTGTGCTGGTTGGCTGCAGTCACTGCTGCCACGTCAATGCCAAGGGCAGACAGGCGGGCTGCCATATTGGTTCTGGCTCCGGTATAGCGGTTGGGATCAGCCATATTGCTGTCCACGTACCTGGCTGTGGTGAGATAGAGCCCCTTTTCATCAATGGCGAGCAGGAATTCACTGCCATTCTCAGCAACAGGCTCAATGACCATATCCGAGGAACTGCCAAACAAACTTGCCATCACATATCTCCTGTATCATACAAACGCTGGCGTGCAGCCGCCCACTGGACCCGTCAGGGCCTTCCGGGACCTTGTACCCTGCCAGGACCTGCCGGCAGTGGAACAGACTGGACGCGTTTTTCACGCTGCTTGTAGTGAAAAAGAAATTTATTTTCAAATAATGCAAGATGAGAAGATACAAATAAGCGTACGCTGTGCAGTTGGGCAGGGCAGGTTGGCCTGAGAGCCAGGTCCGGGGAGTGTGTCGGTGGCGCAGCCGTGGAGTGTGTCGGATGCGTAGCCTGGGAGTGTGTCGGATGCGCAGGAAGATGCGCCTGGCAGGAGCAGGGAGGGGTGTATGAAGGAATTTCGCGGCTATGTCTCAAAGGCGCAGGAAGGTATCTTGTCCGGGCATCCTGCAGCACAGGACTATGACACTGTCCCGTCTCTGGCAGAGACAAAGCTGCGCGCACAGAAAACTGTGCTGCAGGACAGTCTGCGCGCAGAAGAGATGGGCGAGACACAGGAGCCTGTGGGTACAGATTTTCCAGAGACACAGTCTGAAGCGGATGATTCTGAATCAGATGCGCAGCAGAACGGGCAGGAGACAGAGAGCGCTCTCACTGTAGAAACTATTTCTCTTTCTGCAGCTGAGAAGGCAAAGTCAGTTCGCAGGACCTGGTTCAGCACCAGAACTCTCATCCTTGCCCTGTTGGTCAATATACTTCTGGGCTGCCTGCTTGCCCTTGTCATGCATCTCGACACACCAAAGGCGCCAACGTATGTCTACTACATTGAACTGACAGACAGACCTGCAGACAAAAAGACGCCATCAGAAGCAGCATCTGCTGCTGCAGCAACAGAAAGTACTGCAGGATCAACCCATGAGTCTGCAGTTGACCCTGCACAAGATGGTGCACACTGAGGCAGGGACAGTGGCGTAGTTCAGCTCTATCAGCCTGTCTGTTGTGTGTCGGCGAGCTCAGGGGCTTACCGTTGTTCTGTGCCTTCAGGCAGACCGTAGATGGCGTGCAGCACGCGTGCTGCAGCGCAGGCTGCACCATAGCCATTGTCGATATTGAAGATGCCAAGACCCGGAGCGCAGGAGGCCAGCATGCTGTTGAGAGCAGTCATGCCTCCGGCAGCAGTGCCATAGCCTACTGAGGAGGGCACGGCAAAGAGCGGCTTCGGGGTCAGGCCGCCAAGCACGCTTGCCAGGGCTGCATCAAGACCTGCCACCACAATGACGGCGTCATGGGCATTGATCTCAGGCAGGCGCTTTTCCAGACGCCACAGGCCTGCTACGCCGCAGTCTTCGTACACATCATGCTGTATGCCGAGGTACTCCAGGGTGCGGGCAGCTTCCCAGGTCACAAAGCCGTCAGCAGTCCCTGCAGAGACCACTGCCACAGAGCCATGGGGGTAGTCAGGCATATGCTGGCCATAGGCTGTTCTGGACAGGGGATGGTAGTCATACTGTGCCTGCAGGTCTTCCGGCACCCTGGCAAAGACATCGGGCTCCAGACGGGTAAAAAGGATGGGACGTCCCTCGCAGCGGGCAAAGGTGTGCAGAAGCTCAAGCAGGGCCTCAAAGGCCTTGCCCTGACAGTAGACTGCCTCTGGAAGGCCAATTCTGGCTGTACGGGCATGATCAAAGAAGATGTGGCTGGACACGTTCACAAAACCTCGTTTCTGACAACAACCTGGCAGATCTGCACCTGCTGCCTCTCTCTGACATGAGAGCAAGCCTCTCTTCAAGAGGCAAAAGGAGCAAAAGTTTGTCTGAATCTCTCACACACTTGCTGTGCTGCGCATCAGTCTCTCCTGGACAAACAGGCACTGTTGCCTGTGACGGAAGACAATGTACAGCGTTTGCTTCACATCTGCATTTGCATTGCGACAAGGAGCAGAGCCGCTGCAACAAGCAGGACAATCAGGCAAAAGAGCTGCATGCTGAGCACAATGATGCAGGTGCTCCCTGCCGGGAAGATGCCGGGAAGATGGCAGGAACAGTGGGCAGGTTGCGTCGCAGGGCAGATAAAGATGTGCGCACAGCACTGGAAATGAGTATTGTCAGCAGAAGCTGCGCACTGACAATCAGTCCCTACCTGTACAGGGAGCAGAGACTGCAGCTGAATGGATGAGGATGCCAGCCTGTGCAGGCATGATGATGGGCAGCTCATCAGGGAAGTGGCAGCGTATGGCCGGATTCCTCAAAAGCAACCTGAACATACTGAAAATACCGGGAATCTCAAGCAGCTTTCATTCTTGAGCTGCCAGCGTGCCCTCTGGTATGCTGAGCCTGGCAGAAGCTGTGAGGAAGGAGGGGGTGATGGCTGCACAGTTGTCAGAGACAGGGACAGCGAAAGCCCGGTGCGAGAGCTCAAAGGCCGGTACAGGCGGCAAACTGCTTGGTGTGGTGCTGGCCGGAGGGCGCTCAAGTCGCATGGGCAGGGACAAGGCATTGCTTGAGCTTGGCAATGGAACAACATTGCTTGAGCATCAGCTCGTACTGCTTGCCAGTCTTGTGCAGGACCTCGCTGTTTCTGTGCGCGGCAGGGAGTATGGTGAGCCTCTTGCCAGAGTGCAGCAGAAGAGCACTGGCAGCATACGTCTTCTTGAGGACGCAACAGAGGAAATTGGCCCCCTGGGAGGGATTATGACAGCCCTGGAGGCTGCACAGCAGGAAGGCTTTGCTGCTATTCTGGTCGTATCCTGTGATATGCCCCTGCTCACACAAGGGATACTGATCAGACTGCTGGAAGCCTGGCAAAGGCAGCCAGCTCTGGTCACGGCAGTGCAGGAGGTATCAGGACGTCTGCACCCTCTGGTGGCTGTATGGCGTGTGCAGGCTCTTGGCTGTGTTCAGCAGGCTGTCCGCAGGGGGGACTATGCCCTGCGCAGGGCCGTTGCCATGGGGGCATGGCAGACTGTCTCCCTGCAGCCCCATGAAGAAGCGTTGCTTGTCAATATCAATACACCACAGGACTGGCTGGCAGTACAGGGTCTTCTTGAAGGGAAGCAGAGCTGTTGAAGGCTTTGCCTGAAGAATTGACAGAAAGATTGGGCAGAAGGGGTGGCAGAAAGAGGGGCAGAATTGGATGCTCAGCAAGAAGGATACCCCGAAAGGGCTGGAGAAGACAGGAATTGCTGACGTGTAGGGAGAAAAGCCGGTTGGACTGCGATTGTCTGTCTGTGGCTTGTGTGCTACCTTTCTCATGTGTCCAGTGAAAAAAACAATGATACCGTTGAATAGCGAAAGGCAGGTTTTCTCAATGTTTGCAGTACTGACAGCTCCTCTTCTCTGGTTTGGCGCAGGTGTGCTCTTCTGTATTCTGGAAATGCTTGTTCCTGCAGGGGCATTTCTCTTCTTTGCTGCAGGTTGTCTGGCAGGCTGGCTTGCAGCGCTGGCAGGGGCCGGACTCACGGTACAGATTCTGGCTGCAGTGGCAGTCTGCATCATCTCCCTGCTTGTGCTGCGTCGCAGGCTCACGGCAGTCTTCTCCGGCAACAAGAAGGCTGACGGTGAGAAGGCCTGCCAGTTGACAGGAACAGTGGGCGTCGTGACGGCACCCGTGCGTCCTGATGTTGAAGGCCAGGTGCAGGTGGCAGGCAGCTACTGGCGGGCTGTTTCTGAGGACGGCGAGCTTGGTGCAGGCGAAGAAGTGCGCATCACAGGTCAGGCTGCTGATGACGCCATGCTGCTGCGTGTCAGACGATCACACTGAGCTTCGTTCTCTCTTCCCTGTCTCTCGCAGACAGATGGCCTGCCAGGACGTCAACCTGCTCACCTGCTCCTTCCCTTGTTTCTCAGCGTTGTCCGGGCATACACAGTCTGTCCGGATGACTTTATTCTGATGACTTCATTTTCCTGATGGTATGTTCTCATGGAAAATCTTCTCCAGCGCGCTACTGCAGCAGGCTGAGCTGCCAAACTTCCTCCAGCGGGTCTGGAGCAGCTTCTTTCTCCTCTGGCGCATCTGATGCCGCAGTCTCTGGAAAACAGGGTTCTTGCAGGGCGTGCCCACAATGAGGACGCAGTGGTCGTTTCTTTGCCTGCAGGCAAGGCTCTGGTACAGACAGTGGATATCCTGGCACCTGTGGTCAATGACGCCTTTTCCTTTGGCCGCATTGCAGCCTGCAATGCACTTTCTGATGTATATGCCATGGGTGGGACACCCTGGTGTGCCATGTCCATTGCCTGTTTTCCGGAAGATCTGGCAGCACAGGCCCCTGAGACACTGCAGCGCGTGCTTAAGGGGGCTCTGGAAGCCATGGTGGAGGCTGGTTGTGTCAGTGCTGGCGGGCATACGGTACGTGACACTGAGATGAAATTTGGTCTGGCCGTGACCGGGCTCATTGATCCCGGCCATATTGCCACCAATGCAAAGTTACGTCCCGGTCAGGTTCTTCTGCTCACCAAGCCCCTTGGGACCGGCATACTGGCCACGGCAGTCAAGGCAGACTGGGAAGGGGCTGCGGAATCCGAGGAGCTTATCCGCACCTGGGCAGGCAGGCTCAACAAGGTGGCAGGAGCGGCTATTGTCAGGTTTGGCCTTGACAGTGCCACGGATATCACCGGCTTTGGCTTAGGCGGCCATGCACTGGAAATGGCACGAGCTTCAGGTGTCAGCATAGAGATTGCCATACACAGCCTGCCCCTCATGGGGGAAGTCCTTGAGTATGCCTCAAATGGACTTGTTCCCGGGGGAAGCATCAATAACAAGCTCTACTGTGCCTGTCGCACCCGCTGGCTCTGCGAAAAGGATGAAGACCTGGAAAATGTGCTCTTTGATGCCCAGACTTCTGGTGGTCTGCTTCTGGCAGCAGATGCTGACAAGGTCGAAGACGTGAAGGCCTTCCTGCTGGAAGGCGGTGATCTGGCCTGTGAAGTAGGCAGGGTCTGCGCACAGGCAGAAGCACCTCTGCTCATTGTTTAACCAGTTTTCGGAGGAAATCTCTGCATCAGGAAGTACGTTACTCCCCACATATGGCAGTCCCCCTGCACGATGGCATGGAATCTACTGTACAATTGAGAACTACTGTGGAGAAAGAATATGTCTATGGAACCTCAACAGGTGCTTGATATTCTGACTGTTGTTCTTCTCGCCCTGTTTGTCATTGCCTTTTTCGTCAAGGGCATCATCATTGTTCCCAATCAGCAGGCAGTCATAATCGAGCGTCTTGGCAAATACAGAACAACATTGCTGGCAGGCTTTCATGTCATTATCCCCATTATTGACAGAAAGGCGTATGTACGCTCCCTCAAGGAGACAGTGCTGGATGTGCCTGCGCAGACATGCATCACCTCCGACAACGTGTCTGTCAGCATAGACGGCGTCATCTACATGCAGGTCGTGGATGCCCAGAAATCTGCCTACGGCATTTCTGACTATGTGCAGGGTGCTGTCCAGCTGGCACAGACTTCGCTCAGGTCCAGTATTGGCCGCATGCCGCTGGACAAGACCTTTGAGAGCAGGGAACACATCAATCGGGAAGTCTGCTCGGATCTGAATGCCGCTACCAGCAGCTGGGGCGTGAAGATTTTGCGCTATGAGATCCGTGACCTGACACCGCCTTCGAGCATCATGGAAGCCATGGAACGCCAGGTGAAGGCAGAGCGGGAGAAGAGAGCTGTCATTCTGCAGTCCGAAGGCGAGAAGCAGAGCGCCATCAACATTGCTGAAGGCCAGCGGGCTTCTGCCATTGCCCTGTCCGAGGGTGACAAGATGGCCCAGATTAACCGCGCAGAAGGTGAGGCGCAGCAGATCCTGCGCATAGCTCAGGCAACAGCGGAAGGTCTGCAGAAGATCAAGGTCCAGCTGGACGGGGATGCAGTGGCGGCAGCGCAGCTGCGTCTGGCTGAGGCCTATATTGCCGAGTTCGGCAAGCTGGCTGAAAAGAACAACACCATGATTATCCCTGCAGATGCAGCCGGTGTCGGCAGCATGCTTGGCCTTGTGACCGGCATGCTCAAGCCAGGTCAGGGA
>CASEWR010000110.1 GCA_949291675.1 uncultured Desulfovibrio sp.
GCTGGGCATGACCCGCATCTTCAACGATGACGGTGCCGCCGTCCCGGTCACGGTTCTGCAAGTCGGTCCCTGCCCCGTCACACAGGTGAAGACCACGGAAACTGACGGCTACAATGCCCTTCAGATTGCCTACGTGGAAGCTAAGGAAAAGCACGTGTCCAAGGCCATGCAGGGGCATTTCGCCAAGGCCGGCACCGGACTTTTCCGCACCCTGAAGGAAGTCCGCCTGAGCGGTACTCCCGAGCAGAAGGCCGGTGACACCCTGACAGTTGACCTGTTCGCAGTCGGCGAAGTGGTCAAAGTGACTGGCAAGAGCATCGGTAAGGGCTACCAGGGCCGTATGCGCCGCTGGAACTTCCGTGGCTGCAAAGACACCCATGGTGACGAAAAGGTGCATCGCAACAACGGTTCCATTGGCAACAACACCTTCCCTGGCCACGTTATCAAGGGCCGCAAGATGGCCGGTCACTGGGGCAACGAAACAGTGACCCAGCCCAGCGCCCTCATTGTGGCAGTGCGCCCAGAAGACAATGTTATTCTGGTCAAGGGTGCTGTGCCCGGACCCAAGAACGGCCTTGTGTTTGTTCGCAAGCAGTAACAGGTGGAAATCATGCCTACCATTACAGTATATAATCAGGAAAAACAGGAAGTCGGCACCTGCGAGCTGTCCGCCGATGTCTTCGGCGTTGAAGTCCGTCCCGAGATCCTGAACCTGGTCGTGCGCGCCCAGCAGGCTGCCAAGCGCGCCGGAACCCACATGGCCAAGACCCGTGCCTATGTGTCCGGTGGCGGCGTGAAGCCCTGGAAGCAGAAGGGCTCCGGCCGCGCCCGCGCAGGTTCCCGCCGTTCCCCCATCTGGCGTGGCGGCGCAGTCATCTTCGGACCCCAGCCCAGGGACTACTCCTTCAAGGTCAATGCCAAGGTGCGTGCCCTTGCCCTGCGCATGGCTCTGTCCTCCCGCGCTGCTGAAGGCCTCATGGTCGTGCGCGGCATCGAGCTGCCCGAAGCCAAGACCAGGCATTTCGCCAAGGTCGCCAGCGATCTGGGTCTGGAAAAGGCTCTGGTCGTGACCAGCGCCAGGGACGAGAAGCTGGAGCTTTCCGCCCGCAACATCCCCGGCATCACCCTGACCACCCCGGAAAATCTGAGCGTGTATGAAATCCTGAACAACAGGCAGCTCGTGCTGCTTGAGGATGCCATTGCTCCTGTGCAGGCTCGTTTCGAGAAGGGGGAGAAGTAAGATGGAACTCACTCAGGTCCTTATCAAGCCTCTCGTTTCTGAAAAGAGCACCAGCCTTCTCAGCAACGCCAATGCCAAGTGCCTGACCTTCCTGGTGCACCCCGACGCCAACAAGACGGAAATCGGCCGCGCTGTCGAGACTGTCTTCGGCGTGACCGTGCTCAAGGTCAACGTTGTCTGCGGCAAGGCTCGCGATTATGTCCGCCAGAATCGCCGTCAGTGCCACAAGCCCGGCTACAAGAAGGCCTTTGTGACGGTGACACAGGACAGCAAGATCGAATATTTCGAGGGAGCATAAGTCATGGCAGTCCGCAAGCTGAAACCTACTTCTGCAGGACGCCGCTTCCAGACGGTTTCCG
Organism: uncultured Desulfovibrio sp.; assembly: GCA_949291675.1. Taxonomy (GTDB): domain Bacteria; phylum Desulfobacterota; class Desulfovibrionia; order Desulfovibrionales; family Desulfovibrionaceae; genus Desulfovibrio. The sequence continues at coordinate 1,600 of CASEWR010000110.1, forward strand.
ACTTCAAGGAAATTACCCGCTCCACTTCTGAAAAGTCCCTGACTGTGGGTCTTTGCAAGAAGGCCGGCCGCAACAACCTTGGTCGCGTGACCAGCCGCCGTCGCGGCGGTGGCGTGAAGCGCCTGTATCGTATCATCGACTTCAAGCGTGAGAAGCGTGACATCGAAGCCACTGTTTCCCACATTGAGTACGATCCCAACCGCACTGCCCGCATTGCCCTTCTGACCTACGCCGACGGCGAGAAGCGCTACATCATCGCTCCCGTGGGCCTCAAGCAGGGCGACAAGGTCCTTTCCGGCGACAAGGCCGACATCAAGCCCGGCAATGCCCTCGCCATGGGCCGTATCCCCGTGGGTACTGTGGTGCACAACATTGAACTCTATCCTGGCAAGGGCGGACAGCTCTGCCGCGCAGCCGGCACCTATGCCCAGCTCGTGGCCAAGGAAAACAAGTACGCCCTGCTGCGCCTGCCTTCCGGCGAAGTGCGCAAGGTGCTTGCTACCTGCACAGCCACCATCGGCCAGGTTGGCAATATCTCTCATGAAAACGTTTCCCTGGGCAAGGCTGGCCGCAACCGCTGGCTCAACCGTCGTCCCAAGGTGCGCGGTGTGGCCATGAACCCCATCGACCATCCTCTGGGTGGTGGTGAAGGCAGAAGCTCCGGCGGTCGCCATCCTGTGTCCCCCTGGGGCATGCCGGCCAAGGGCTTCAAGACCCGTGACCGCAACAAGCCCTCCAGCCGCCTCATCGTCAAGGCTCGCGGCAAGAAGTAGGAGTAGTGTGACATGCCCAGATCTCTCAAGAAAGGACCGTTTGTTGACGATCATCTGTGGAAGAAGGTCGAAGCTGCTCAGGCGAACAATGATCGTCGCGTAGTCAAGACCTGGTCCAGACGTTCCATGATTCTGCCCGAAATGGTCGGCATGACCTTCGCTGTGCACAATGGCAAGAAGTTCGTGCCTGTGTTCGTGACAGAAAACATGGTCGGCCACAAACTCGGCGAATTCTCTCCCACCAGGACCTTCCACGGCCATGCTGCCGAAAAGAAGGCCGGTTCCCGCTAGGTATAAGGAGCAGAAGTAATGGAAGCTAAAGCAATCGGCAGATTCCTGCGCGTCTCTCCTCGTAAAACACGCCTGGTTGCCCGCAATGTGGTGGGACTTGGTGTTGAGGACGCAATCAATCTGCTGCGTTTCACCCCCAACAAGCCTGCCGGCGTTCTTTTGAATGTCATGAAGAGCGCTGTGGCCAATGCCACATCCATGGCTGTCAATGTTGACACCATGTTTGTCAAGGAAGTGCTTGTGAACGAAGGTCCCGCCTGGAAGCGCTTCATGCCGCGTGCCCAGGGCCGCGCCACCCGTATCCGCAAGCGCACCAGCCATATCACCGTCATTCTCGCCGAGGAGCAGGAATAGCATGGGTCAGAAAGTTCATCCGTATGGCATCCGTGTGGGTTACAACAAGAACTGGCTTTCCCGCTGGTTCTCCACAAAGGAGTATCCTGCCTTCGTTCTGGAAGACAGCAAGATCCGCAAGTTCGTCAAGAAGCACAGCACGACGGATGCCGGTATAGCCCGTATTGAAATCGAGAGAGCAGGCGGCCGTGTCCGTCTGATCATCTCCACCTCCAGACCCGGTGTGGTCATTGGCCGCAAGGGTGTGGAAATCGAGAAGCTGCGTGCTGACCTGCGCAAGGAATTCGGCCGCGAGTTCTCCATTGAGGTCAGCGAAATCCGCCGTCCCGAAGTGGAAGCCCAGCTTGTTGCCGAGAGCATTGCCCAGCAGCTCGAGCGCCGTGTGGCCTTCCGCCGCGCCATGAAGCAGACTGTGACCCGCGCCCGCAAGTTCGGCGGCGAGGGCATCAAGGTTTCCTGCGCCGGCCGTCTCGCCGGTGCTGAAATCGCCCGCAGCGAATGGTATCGCGATGGCCGCGTGCCGCTGCAGACTCTGCGTGCCGACATAGACTACGGCTTCGCAGAAGCCAGAACGACCTACGGCATCATTGGTGTCAAGGTCTGGATCTACAAGGGAGAAATCCTCGACAGAGAGGGAGATCAGCATGTTAGCGCCTAAGAAGGTTAAATACCGTAAGTGGCAGAAAGGCCGCCTGCGTGGCCTGGCCTACCGTGGCTCCTCCCTTGCTTTCGGCGAAATTGGTCTCAAGGCCACGCAGCATGGTCAGCTCACCAGCCAGCAGATCGAAGCTGCCCGTATTGCCATGATGCGTCACATCCGCCGTGGCGGCAAGGTTTGGATCCGCATATTCCCCGACCGTCCTATCACGGCCAAGCCTCTGGAAACCCGTCAGGGTTCCGGTAAGGGTGCTCCGGTGGGCTGGTGCGCACCGATCAAGCCCGGCCGCGTGCTCTACGAAGTGAAGGGCGTTCCCCTGGATCTCGCCCGCAGGGCCCTGACTCTGGCTGCCCACAAGCTGCCGGTCAAGACCATCATTGTGACGAGGGAGGGATTCTAAAATGGCTGACAAGAATAAGGCCATTAGCCGCGAAACCGTGGCTGAACTGCGCAACCTGTCCGTCCAGGAACTCCAGGAAAAGTTGGCCCAGCAGCGCCTCGATCTTCTGCATGCCCGCTTCCAGCTTGCAACTGCTCAGCTGGAGAAGGTGAGCGAACTGAAGGCCATGCGCAAGCAGGTGGCGCGTATCAGCACCATCCTCAAGGAAAAGGCAAGAGAGGATATCCATGCAGGCTCTTGATCACGTGAAGGGCAGGACCCTGACCGGCGTTGTTATCAGTGACAAGAACGACAAGACCATTGTTGTGCGTGTCGAAACACTGGTCAAACATCCCCTGCTCAAGAAATATATTCGGCGCCGCAAGAAGTTCACAGCTCATGATCCGATGAACGAGTGTGGCATTGGCGATAAAGTGAAGATCGTGGAATACAGAAGACTGTCGCACAACAAGCGCTGGCATCTGGTTTCCGTCATTGAAAAGGCTGTGTAGGTGGGACAATGATCCAGGTAGAATCCACTCTCCAGGTAGCCGACAATTCGGGTGCCAAAAAGGTTGCCTGCATCAAGGTTATCGGCGGTTCCCATCGTCGCTATGCCACAGTAGGTGACATCATCATCGTTTCCGTCAAGGAAGCCATTCCTCACTCCAAGGTGAAGAAGGGTGACGTCATGCGTGCAGTCATTGTGCGTACCGCCAAGGAACTGCGCCGCCCCGACGGAAGCTACATCAAGTTTGACGGCAATGCTGCAGTGCTGCTCTCCAACAGCGGCGAGCCCGTGGGCACCCGTATCTTCGGACCCGTGGCCCGTGAGCTCAGGGCAGCCAACTTTATGAAGATCATCTCTCTCGCCCCTGAAGTTCTCTAGAATGTAATTGGAGTCTCAAGATGACAAATACACGTATCCGCAAGGGCGACAAGGTAATGATCATCTCGGGTAAGGACGCCGGCAAGATTGGCAAGGTCCTCAAGATCCTGCGCAAGCATGACCGCGTGCTGGTGGAAAACGCCAACGTCGCCAAGCGCAGCATGCGTCCCAACCCGTACACCAGGACGCCCGGTGGCATTGTGGACAAGGCAATGCCTGTGCACATCTCCAACGTCATGGTTGTCTGCTCCGCCTGCGCCGAGCCCACCAGGGTCGGCTATCGCACTGTCGAGATGGCGGAAGGCAAGCTGAAGAAAGTTCGCTTCTGCAAGAAGTGCAACGAAGTCATGGAATAAGGGGTAGCTATGACCCGCCTTGAAAAGATATACAAGGAAAAGGTGGTTCCTGCCATGCAGAAGGAGTTCAACTACAAGTCTCCTATGCAGATGCCCGGCATCACCAAAATTTCCCTCAACATAGGCCTTGGCGCTGCCACCCAGAACAACAAACTCATGGAAGAGGCAGTGGCGGAACTCACCGCCATTGCCGGCCAGAAGGCCGTGGTTACTCGTGCACGCAAGTCCATCGCAAACTTCAAGCTGCGTGAAGGCATGCCCATCGGCGTGCGTGTCACCCTGAGAAAGGACCTGATGTGGGACTTCCTCGACAAGCTGATGAACTTTGCTCTGCCCCGTGTGCGTGACTTCCGCGGCATCGTGGACCGTGGTTTTGACGGGCGCGGCAACTTTACCCTGGGTATCAAGGAACACACGATCTTCCCCGAAATGGAGGCTGATCGCGTGGAGAACCCCAAGGGCATGAACATAACCATCGTGACGACGGCCAAGACCGACCGCGAGGGCAAGATGCTCCTCGACCAGCTCGGCATGCCGTTCCGTAAGTAAGAGGTGCTTCATGGCTCGTCTCGCTCTCAAGATTAAGGCTACACGCAAGGCCAAGTTCAGCACCCGCGCTTACAACCGCTGCCCCATCTGCGGTCGTCCCCGTGCCTACCTGCGCCAGTTCGGCCTGTGCCGTATCTGCTTCAGGAACATGGCCCTGCGCGGTGAACTGCCTGGTGTACGCAAGTCCAGCTGGTAGGCCTTAGAAGTTTTTTTAAGGACCTGTTCAGGTTTTTTCAGCCCGTTTCAAGTCAATGCCCCCGCCTGAAAAGCTCAGGCGGGGGTATTGCAGCTTGACGGGTCTTGTGATACAGGTCCCTCTCGACCTCGAAGGCGGGAAAGGAATGTTCTTTCTTTCCCGCAAATTTTACAGGTTTTCAGGAGTATTTCATGGTCACAGATCCTATTGCGGATATGCTGACGCGTATTCGCAACGCACATTTGGCCCTCCACAAGGAAGTGAATGTGCCGCGCTCGAAGATGAAAGTCTCTCTGGCTAACATCCTCAAGCAGGAAGGCTACGTCGAAGACGTGTCCGAAGAAGACGGCGGCATCAAAATCACCCTCAAGTACAGAAACGGCAAGCCCGCCATCACTGGTCTGCGTCGCGTCTCCACTCCCGGACGTCGCGTTTACGTGGGTGCAGGCTCCATCCCCCGCGTGCAGAACGGCCTCGGCATTTGCATTCTCACCACCTCCTCCGGCGTCATGGACGGCGACAGCGCCCGTGAAAAGAGAGTTGGCGGCGAACTTCTGTGTGAAATCTGGTAGGTGCTGTCATGTCTCGAATCGGAAAAATGCCCGTTAAGATTCCTGCCGGAGTCGAAGTGACCATCGGCACGGAAGTTATTGAAGTCAAGGGCCCCAAGGGCCAGGTGTCCACGCCTGTCTGCGACCTCCTTCAGTACGAAATGAAGGATGGCGCCGTGTACCTGACCCGCAAGGACGACACCCGCCAGTCCAATGCCCAGCATGGTCTGCGCCGCACCCTGCTCAACAACTGCGTTCTGGGTGTGACCGAGGGCTTCACCAAGGCCCTCGAAGTCATTGGTGTCGGCTACCGCGTCAATGTCAAGGGACCCATTATTGAACTGCAGGTCGGTTTCTCCCACCCTGTGCTTGTGGACGTGCCTGACGGCATTACTGCCACTGTGGAAGGCAACGTGCTCAAGCTGGCCGGCTGCGACAAGGAAAAGGTTGGCGAGTTCGCTGCCCAGATCCGTCGTATCCGCAAGCCTGAACCCTACAAGGGCAAGGGTATCAAGTACACCACCGAAATTATCCGCCGCAAGGTGGGTAAGTCCGGCGGCAAGAAGTAGAGGTGGAAGAAATGGCTATCAGTAAGAATGATGCTCGACTCAGCCGCAAGGTCCGCATCCGCCGCAAGGTCAACGGGACTGCCGAACGTCCCCGCCTGGTTGTGTTCCGCAGCAATGGACATATCTATGCCCAGGTTGTCAACGATATCACCGGCAAGACCCTGGTGAGCGCTTCCACTCTGTCTCTCTCCCGTTCTCAGGAGGGCGTGCGCGGCAATATCGAGGGTGCCACAACAGTGGGCCGCGAAATTGCCCGCCTTGCCAGGGAAAAGGACATCGCCCGCGTTGTCTTTGACAGAAACGGATATCTCTACCATGGCCGTGTGAAGGCCGTGGCCGATGGCGCCCGCGAAGGCGGACTGGAGTTCTAATATGCGAGAGAAAGTGGAAGCTCCCGTCAATGAACTGGGAGAAATTGAAAAGGTCGTGGCGCTGAACCGCGTGGCCAAGGTCGTCAAGGGCGGCCGCCGCTTCAGCTTCTCCGCCCTGGTCGTGGTGGGCGACGGTAAGGGTCATGTGGGCTTCGGCCTCGGCAAGGCTCAGGAAGTGCCTGAAGCCCTGCGCAAGGCAACCGAGCGCGCCCGCAAGAACCGCGTCTTCATCCCCCTGGTGGACGGCACCCTGCCCTATGAAGTGACCGGTGAGTTCGGTGCTGGCCGCGTGCTGCTCAAGCCCGCCTCCGAAGGTACCGGCATCATCGCCGGTGGCGCTGTGCGTGCCATCATGGAAGCCGTGGGTGTGCGTGACGTGCTGTCCAAGGCAATCGGCACCAACAATCCCCACAACGTCCTTCGCGCCACCCTGCAGGGCCTGCTCGCCCTGCGCAGCGCCGAGGAAGTCTCCGAACTGCGCGGCAAGAAGCTTGAAGCTCCGAGGAAGTAGTTATGGCAGAACAGATTACCGTCATGCTCGTCCGCTCTCGTGCCGGATGCACTCCTGCACAGAGAAAGTGCCTGGATGCCCTGGGCCTGAAGCGTCGCGAAGTTCCCCACACCCTGAATGACACCCCCGCGGTGCGCGGCATTGTGAACAAGGTTCCGCACCTCGTGAAGGTTGTGTCTGCCAAGTAACTTAAGGAGACTGCTATGCATCTGCATACACTTTATCCCTTCCCGGAAGAGCGCAAAACCCGCCGTCGCGTGGGTCGTGGCGCCGGCTCCGGCCTTGGCTGCACTGCCGGTAAGGGTCACAAGGGCCAGAATGCCCGTGCCGGCGGCGGCGTCCGCCCCGGTTTTGAAGGCGGCCAGATGCCTCTGGCCCGCCGTCTGCCCAAGCACGGTTTCAAGAACTATCCTTTCAAGGTAACCTACCAGGCCATCAACATTGGTGACCTCGTGGCCTGCTTCCCCGGCGCTGCCGAAATCACCCTGGAGCAGATTTACGATCGCGGTCTCGCCAAATTCGGCGCCCTCGTGAAGATTCTCTCCGGTGGCGATGTGAACGCTGCAGTGTCCGTTGAGGCTCACAAGTTCTCTGCTGCAGCAGCCGAGAAGATCGTCAAGGCAGGCGGCAAGGCCACTGCCCTGGAGCAGGTGGCAGCCGAGTAAAGCCAAAGCAGGGCTTTGCGTCCCAAACGCTGGCCATCAGGCCTTTATTTTGAGCTGTGCGCCTTTGTCCGGGGTCACCCCCCGGGCAAAGGCGCTTGTTTAGATCACGGGAAAGAGCACAGTTTTCAGAACAGCTGTTGTTGCAGTTTTGTCTGTACATCCAGTGTGCAGGGCAGGGCAGCGATGCTGTTGTCCTGCAACTGTCCTGCAACTTTCCTGTGACCTTCCTGTGCTTCACCCTGTTCCATTCATCAGATCAAGTCATCGTCAGGTCAAGTTGAAGGGTTTTTCATGCCACAACCTCAGAACATCACCCCTGGTCAGAGAAGTCTTGCCAAGCGTCTTGGCTGGACACTCTTCCTGCTTTGCTGCTACCGCATTGGTGTGCACGTGCCGATTCCCGGTGTGGACGCCCAGGCCATTGCCTCCTACTTTGAAATGATGAGCGGGACCATCTTTGCCCTGTTCGACATCTTCTCCGGCGGCGGTCTGTCCAACGTCTCCATCTTTGCCCTCGGTGTCATGCCCTACATTTCCGCTTCCATTATCATGCAGCTGCTGCAGGTCGTCAGCCCCGCAGTCAAGCGCATGTACAAGGAAGAAGGGCAGGCTGGCAGACGCAAGATCACGCAGTACACACGCTATCTCACCGTCGTCATCACCCTCATTCAGGGCCTTGGCATTGCCGTGGGTCTTGAGCGCATGACCAGCCCCGCCGGCCTGCCTGTGGTGCTGCATCCCGGGACAACCTTCCTGATTGTGACCATGCTGACCTTCTGTGCCGGCTCCATCCTCATCATGTGGCTTGGCGAGCAGATCACGGACAAGGGCGTGGGCAACGGTATCTCGCTCATCATCTTCTGCGGTATTGTGGTCGGCATTCCCCGCGGCATCATCCAGTCCATCGAGCTCATCCGCACAGGCGAAATCTCCATCTTCCTTGCCCTGTGCATTGTGCTGCTCATGGCCTGCGTGGTTGTCTTCATCGTCTTTGTGGAACGTGCCCAGCGGCGCATTCCCATTTCCTATGCCAAGCGGCAGATTGGCCGCAAGATCTTCGGCGGTCAGAACAGCCATCTGCCCCTGCGCCTCAACACCGCAGGCGTCATTCCGCCCATCTTTGCCTCTTCGCTGCTGCTCTTCCCGGCCACCATCGGTCAGTTCAGCCAGAATGAATATGTCAGGCAGATCACGGACTTCTTTGCTCCCATGGGTCTGACCTACAATATCTTCTACGTGGCCCTGATCTTCTTCTTCTGTTACTTCTACACAGCCATCATCTTTGATCCCAAGGATATGGCCGAGAACCTGAAGAAGAACGGCGGCTTCATCCCCGGTATTCGCCCCGGTGAGAACACGCAGAACTACATTGACGGTGTGTTGTCCCGCCTGACATTGTCCGGCGGCATCTACATTGCCGGTGTGTCGCTGCTGCCCATGCTGCTCATTGCCCAGTTCAATGTGCCCTTCTACTTCGGTGGAACAAGCCTGCTCATTCTTGTGGGCGTGGCCATGGACTTCATGAACCAGGTTGAGTCGCACATGATCAACAGCCAGTATGCAGGTCTTATGGAAAAGGCCCGCAGAACAGGCAGACTTCGCTAGGCGTACACGTCGTCCGGGGGCAGGATCATGAAGAAACACCAGGGTGTTTTCATCAAGAATGCACGGGAACTTGAGAATCTGCGTGAAGCCAACCGCATCACGGCCAATGTTCTTGATGCCATTGGCGACGCAATCAGACCAGGCATTGCCACCATCGAACTCGACAATCTGGCCAGAAAGCTGTGCGTGGACTACAAGGTCCGCCCCGCATTCCTGGGCTATGCAGGCTTCCCCTATGCCATCTGCTGCTCCGTCAACGAAGTGGTTGTGCACGGCTTCCCGTCTTCCACACGCATTCTGCAGGAAGGCGACATTGTGAGCGTGGACTTCGGCGTGGAGTACAACGGCATGGTGGGTGACTCGGCCCGCACCTTTGCCGTGGGCCAGATCTCCGAGGTGGCAGACAGGCTGCTCTATGTGACCGAGTGCTCCCTCTTCGAGGGCATTGCCCAGGCCGTGGCCGGGCATGACGTGCACGAGATCGGTTCTGCAGTGCAGCGCTATGTGGAGTCCCGCGGCTTCGGCGTGGTGCGCCGCTATGTGGGCCACGGAGTGGGTGCCAACATGCACGAAAAGCCCGAGGTGCCGAACTTCTATCCCGGCTCCAGGGGCATCATCCTGCAAAACGGCATGTCCATTGCCATTGAGCCCATGGTCACCGAGGGCACCTATGAGGTGGACATTCTGCCAGACAAGTGGACTGCAGTGACCCGCGACCGCAGGCTTGCCGCCCACTTCGAGCACAGCATTGCCATCACCTCGCACGGACCGCAGATCCTGAGCATCAGTGACAGGGGACTCACCCGCTACAAGGTGCAGTACCCGCACAACAAGGACTAAGTGTTTCAAAGGCCCGTGCCCCGCAGGCACCAAGAGCAGCACCGGGAGCAGAGATGTCGCTGACAAGAACAGCTGCTGCTCCTGTGCTTTTGCGGGAGCGCGGGCTTTGTGCAGAACTTGCAGAAAGCCCCGTGCCTTGTGTTACGGGGAATTGACAGGTTCTGCAAAAATGGTTAAAAAATTTGGCTCACACGATCAGGGGGCCATGCGGCCTTGCCGCGTCCTCTCACAAGGCCTTCTGATTGTACCGGGCGCGTTGCGGCACTCACTCGGTGCCTGCCCGGATGGCTTGTAGGATCAAATTCCTTTTCTTGGAGAATACATATGAAAGTCAGACCTTCCGTCAAGAAAATATGCCCAAAGTGCAAGGTCATCCGGCGCAAGGGTGTTCTTCGGGTAATCTGCGAAAACCCCAGACATAAGCAACGCCAGGGATAGGCAGGAGAACAGACAGTGGCAAGAATTGCAGGCGTTGAGCTTCCCCGCGGCAAACGCGTCGACATAGCTCTGACGTATATTTATGGCATTGGCCGGACAACTGCACTCCAGATCTGTGATACCGTGGGTATCAACTGGGAGCGCAACATTGATGACCTGTCCGCAGACGAAGTGAACGAAATCCGTAAGGAACTCGAAAGCAACCACAAGGTCGAAGGCGATCTGCGCCGTGAAGTGACGAGCAGCATCAAGCGCCTCATGGACATCGGCTGCTATCGTGGTCTGCGTCACCGTCGCGGCCTTCCTGTGCACGGCCAGCGCACCCATACCAATGCCCGCACCCGCAAGGGTCCGCGCCGTGGTCTGGTTGGCAAGAAGAAGTAAAACATTTTTGAGCGTCTGAAGCGTTATTGAGCCCGGGTTTTTGTTCCATTTCTGCGGCTGAAGGAACAAAATGATTAGACCTTGTGCTCAGCTTGCTCGCGAAATTTCTATTTGGAGACAAGATGGCCAGATCATCCAAGGTCACTCGCAAGAAGGAGCGCAAGAATATCGCTGTGGGCCTTGTCCACATCAACGCTACCTTCAACAACACGATCGTCACCTTCACGGACACGCACGGCAATACCATCAGCTGGGCTTCCGCCGGTCAGTCCGGTTTCAAGGGCTCCCGCAAGTCCACCCCCTTTGCAGCTCAGGTTGCTGCCGAGACTGCAGCTCACAAGGCTCAGGAAAACGGCATGCGCACCGTGGGTATCTACGTCAAGGGCCCCGGCTCCGGCCGTGAGCAGGCCATGCGCGCTGTTGCCAATGCCGGCATGCGCATTGCCTTCATCCGTGACGTTACCCCCATTCCCCATAACGGCTGCCGTCCTCCCAAGCGCCGTCGCGTCTAGGCATTAACTAGGCAATACCCAGAAGGATACGTATCAATGGCCAGATATACCGAAGCCAAATGCCGCATCTGCCGCCGTGAAGGGGCCAAACTCTTCCTCAAGGGAGACCGTTGCTTCTCTCCCAAGTGTGCCATGGATCGTCCCACCCGCGCCGTTGCCCCCGGTCAGCATGGCCGCGCACGCAAGAAGGTGAGCGAATACGCACTGCAGATGCGTGAAAAGCAGAAGACCCGTCGTACCTACGGTCTGCTTGAACGCCAGTTCCACAACTATTTCGTGAAGGCCGACAGGCAGAAGGGCGTCACCGGTACCAACCTGCTCGTCATGCTGGAAAGCCGCCTGGACAACGTTGTCTACCGTCTCGGCTTTGCCAACAGCCGCAGCCAGGCCCGTCAGTTCGTGCGCCACGGCCTGTTCACCCTCAACGGCCACAAGGTCAACATCCCCTCCCTGCTGGTGAAGGTGGGTGACATCATCGAGATTCCCGAAAAGCGCCGCAAGATCAAGGCTTTTGCTGATGCAGCCGAGACTGTGGGCCGCCGCGGAACTCCCAACTGGCTGGAAGCCGACTACGCTGCCTTCAAGGGCACAGTGAAGGCTCTGCCCCAGCGTGACGACATCCGCATGGACGTCAACGAACAGCTCATCGTCGAACTCTACAGCAAGTAGTCTGGAGGAAACATGCTTATCAAACAGGGCGATCGCCTCATCAATGCGCGCAACTGGTCGGAGCTGGTCCAGCCCGGCAAGCTTGTCCGCGACGACGAAGAGTCGGATGGTATGCATGGACGTTTTGTCTGCGAGCCCCTGGAGCGCGGATTCGGAACGACCATCGGTAACGCCCTGCGGCGTGTCCTGCTCTCCTCGCTGCAGGGTGCTGCCTTTGTTTCCGTCAAGATCACTCCGGTTCAGCACGAATTCACCACTATCCACGGTGTGCTTGAGGACGTCACGGACATCATCCTGAACCTCAAGCAGGTGCGCATGGCCATGGACACTGACGCCCCCCAGAAGCTCAGACTTCACACGGACAAGAAGGGCGAAGTGACTGCTGCCATGATTGAGGGCACACATCATGTGATGATCCTCAATCCCGAGCTGCACATTGCCACGCTTACCGAGGATGTGGAACTTGACATGGAACTCGAGGTCCGCATGGGCAAGGGCTATGTGCCCCATGACATGCACGAGGGCCTTGACGACGAGATCGGTCTCATCAAGCTCGACTCCAGTTTCTCCCCCATCAGGCGCGTGAGCTACACTGTCGAGTCCGCCCGCGTTGGCCAGATGACCAACTATGACCGTCTCATCCTTGAGGTGAGCACCGACGGTTCTGTCAGACCCGAAGATGCCATTGCCTATGCCGCCAAGATCATCAAGGATCAGATCTCCGTCTTCATCAATTTTGACGAGAACTCCGGCGCAGACTTCGGCAGCGGTGCCTCCGGTGTCACCGATCTGAACGAGAACCTCTTCAAGTCCATTGACGAGCTCGAGCTTTCGGTCCGTGCCACCAACTGCCTGCGCTCCGCCAGCATTTCCACTGTCGGCGAGCTTGTGCAGCGCACTGAGAACGACATGCTCAAGACAAAGAACTTCGGACGCAAGTCTCTTGACGAGATCAAGCAGCATCTTCTGTCCATGGGCCTTGATTTTGGCATGAAGATCGACAATTTTGATAAAAAGTATCAGGATTACCTGAAAGAGAAGGAACAGCAAAATGAGGCATAGCAATTCCGGCCGCAAACTTTCGCGGACGCCCTCACACCGCAAGGCGCTGATGCGCAACCTTGCCAAGGCGCTGATTACCCACGGCAGAATCACCACTACGGAAATGAAGGCCAAGGAATTGCGCCGCGTGGTTGAACCCCTGGTCACCCTGACCAAGGCCAACGACCTTGCTGCCCGCCGTAAGGCCTACCGTGTGCTCAACGATCTCAAGCTCGTGAAGCGTCTGTTTGACGTCATCGGTCCTGTGTACGCCGGCGTGCCCGGCGGCTACACCCGCGTGCTCAAGCTGGCCATGCCCCGCAAGGGCGACAACGCCCCCATGGCCGTCATCGAGTTCGTGAAGCCCGCTGCTGCAGCTGCACCTGCACCGGCTCCTGCCGCTGCCGAGGCTCCTGCTGCCGAATAAGGACGTACGGATATCAAGGCCAGAAGTTCAGGCCCTGATCCAGATTTACAAAAGGGAGGGATGAGCAATCCTTCCCTTTTTTCTACCCGCTCCTGTCCCTGTGCTGTGCCTGGCCTGTGCCTGGTCAGCCCTCTGTTCAGTGCCTGCCTGTGTCTGAAATGTGTCAGGACCGGGGCATGGCCCTTGACAGCGGCAAAGCCTGCCCTATCTCTCCTCTGGACCGGTCCTGCCGGGACGAGAGTCTGTGCCAGGGCGTGCAAGGCTCGTGTCAGGACGTGTCAGATTGTGTTCTGACGTTTCGTTTTCTTGCCTCACAGGGGCAAACAGTATAGAACTTCCCCAGAATAATTTCATTCTGCAGACATTTTCATTTCATGCGAAAGTGGCGGAACTGGTAGACGCACTGGACTTAGAATCCAGCGCCATTGTGCGTGGGGGTTCAAATCCCCCCTTTCGCACCAGCCCGGGGTGGCTGTGCAGCCAGGGCTCGCCCGAAGGCTGCATCTGAACAAGTGACTCAAGGAGATTCCTACCGTGAAGTATACCAAGGAAGAGCTTTCCCCCACCAAGGTCAAGGTGGCCGTGACTGTGGAGGCTGAAGAGATCAATGCCGCCATCTCTGCTGGTGTTGCCATGCAGCAGAAGGGCATTTCCCTGCACGGTTTCCGCAAGGGCCATGTGCCTGCGGGCGTCATTGAAAAGCGCTTCAAGACCCAGATCTACCGCGATGCTGCCAACGATCTGACCAACGTCCATCTCAACAAGATTCTCGACGAGCTGAAGCTGACTCCGGTCACCGGCCTCAACGTCACTCCCACCCCCATTGTCATCGAGCGTGACACTCCGGTGGAATACACCGTGGAATTCGAGCACATGCCTGTCTTCGACCTGCCCGTCTATGACGGTCTGGAAGTGGAGCAGTCCCGCTTTGTCACCATCTCCCCCGAGGAGGTGAACCGCTTCCTGGAAAACCTGCGTGCCAAGAACAGCCGCCTGGTGCCTGTGGACGGTGACGGCCCTGCCCAGGACGGCGACCTTGTGAACATGGACTTTGCCGTGATCGTGGACGGCGAGGAAGCCACCTCTTCCAAGGGTATTGACTACGCAGTGGGGCAGGAAGGCGCCTTTGCTGACCTGGATGCCTTTGTCCGTACCCTCCGCGTCAACGAAGATGCAGAAAAGGAAGTGACCTTCCCCGAGGACTTCGTGCTTGCAAGCGTGCGCGGCAAGACCGGCACCATGAAGGCCCATGTCTATGCCATCAAGAGGCAGAGCAAGCCCACCGATGAAGAGCTGGTGACCATGTTCAAGATGCAGAGCATTGACGAACTGCGTGCCGAAGCCACCAGCATCCTGGTGCAGCAGAAGAACACCCTTGCCAGATCCGAAGCCCAGACCAGACTGCTGGAAAAGCTTCTGGGCATGGTGGACTTCCCCCTGCCCGAGGCACTGATTGAAGGCGAGCTCGATGCCTTTGTGCAGCGCGAGAGCCAGCGTGCCATGCAGGTCGGCAAGACCCTCTCCGACGAGCAGATCAAGGAGATCCGCGAGAAGAACCTGGAGAAGGCCCAAAAGCAGGTGAAGTCCTACGTCCTGCTGCGCAAGGTTGCCGACAACGAGAATCTCCAGACCACTGAGCGCGAACTGCAGCTGGAAGTGGCCCGTCTGGCCCAGAGCATGTCCGGCGCCGGTCAGCCAGTCGATCCCAAGGCGCTGTACAAGTACTATGCCGAGAACGGCATACTCTACACAGTGCGTGATCAGCTGCTCATCAACAAGGCCGTGGATGCCATCTATGCCAAGGCCAATGTGCACATGACCGAAGAGGGCGAGGCTCCTGCCGCTGACGCCTGCTCCGCCTGCGGCAAGGACAACGCTGCCTGCGCAGGCTGCGCTTCTGCTCCCGCCGAAGCCGCTGCAGAGAAGACTGAAGAAGCTGCTGACAAGGCCGAGTAGTTCGCACGCATCAGATTCCCACAGTGCTCCCGCAAGCCGTACGCCCGTCCTTTGCCGGCCAGGGCTTTTGCAGGACATATTCTCTTCAAGGGCAGGGAGAGGGGCAGTGTTCCTCTTCCTACCCTTGACGCATTTTTACAGGATACCCTGTGTCTCCTGTCTGTCTGCATTCTCTGTCTGCACTCTCTCTGGCTGCGCTTTTGTCTGCCCTTCACGGCCTGTATCCCGGAGGCAGACTGCCTGCAGCAGGGGAGCGTCATGCAGAAGATGTGCAGATATATGCAGATGCCTGTTGCTGACCGTGCGCATCCTGCACAAATCCTGCCTGCAAACTTCCTGCCTGCAAAGCCCGGGCTTTTGCAGCTGCCGGCCTGCAGGGTGTACAGTGCACGAAGAAGGAGCTCCTTTCCATGCCATATACAGTCCCGATTGTCATAGAAAACACAGGACGCGTCGAGCGCTCCTACGATATTTACTCCAGACTTCTGAAGGACCGCATTGTTCTTCTGGGCACGGAGATTGATGACACCATTGCCTCCCTGGTCTGCGCCCAGCTGCTCTTTCTGGAAAGTCAGGACCCGGAAAAGGAAATCTACCTGTACATCAACTCTCCTGGCGGCTCTGTCACTGCCGGCCTCGCCATCTATGACACCATGCGCTACATCACAGCTCCTGTGTCCACCTTGTGCATGGGCATGGCTGCCAGCATGGGCGCCTTTCTGCTTGCTGCAGGCACAAAGGGCATGCGCTACTGCCTGCCCCACAGCACAGTGATGATTCACCAGCCCCTGGGCGGCTTCCGCGGCCAGGCCACGGATGTGGAGATCCATGCCAGGGAAATGCAGCGCATCAAGTCCATGCTCAACAACATCATGGCCGAGAACACAGGCCGCAGCATCAAGGAAGTCACCAAAGCCTGCGAGCGCGACAACTTCCTCACCCCCAGGGAAGCCATTGACTTCGGTCTGGTGGACAAAATTCTGACCTCCCGCAAGGACATTGCTCCTGCGGCCGAGTAAGGACAGCACCATGCAAACCCAGCAAAAATCACGGAGGTGTTCCTTCTGCGGGCGCTCCGCCATGGAAGTGGATCACCTCATTGAACAGGACGGTGTGCGCATCTGCAATTTCTGTGTGCGTGCCTGCGATGCCATGATGCGTGAGTTCTATGCCTCCCAGAGCGCGGGCAAGCCTGCAGTCAGCGACAAGGACCTGCTCACGCCCCAGGAAATCAAGGCCAGGCTCGATGAGTACGTCATTGGCCAGGAAGAGGCCAAGAAGATTCTCTCCGTTGCTGTGCACAATCACTACAAGCGCATTAACTATGCAGCTGCCACTGCCGCCAGTGGCCAGGACAGCGAGGATGTGGAGCTTGAGAAGAGCAACATCCTGCTGGTTGGCCCCTCCGGCTCTGGCAAGACCCTGCTTGCCAGAACCCTGGCCAGGGTTCTGAACGTGCCCTTTGCCATTGCTGACGCAACCACCCTCACTGAGGCCGGCTACGTGGGCGAAGACGTGGAAAACGTCCTGGTTCAGCTGCTGCAGAATGCCGACTACGACATTGAGGCAGCCCAGCGCGGCATCATCTATATCGACGAAATCGACAAGATCTCCCGCAAGAGCGAGAGCACATCCATCACCCGCGACGTGTCCGGTGAAGGCGTGCAGCAGGCCTTGCTGAAGATCGTGGAAGGCACGCTGGCCAACATTCCCCCCAAGGGCGGCCGCAAGCACCCCCAGCAGGAGTTCCTGCGCATGGATACCACCAATATCCTCTTCATTGTGGGTGGTGCCTTCATTGGCCTGGACAAGATTGTGGAGGCACGCATGACCGGCTCAGCCATGGGCTTTGGTGCCAGAGTGCGTACCACAAAGGAAATGCCCCTCTCAGAGCTTCTGGAGCAGATTCAGCCCCAGGACCTGGTCAAGTTCGGCCTTATCCCCGAATTTGTGGGCCGTATCCCGGTGCTGACCCATGTGGAAGAGCTGGACGAGGAAAGCCTGGTGCGCATCCTCACAGAGCCCAAAAACGCCCTGGTGCGCCAGTATCAGAAGCTCTTTGCCATGGATCATGTGAAGCTCTCCTTTGAGCCCGAGGCCCTGCGCATGGTGGCCAGAAAGGCCCTGGAGCGCAAGACAGGCGCCCGCGGCCTGCGCAATGTGCTTGAGCACACCATGCTGGACCTCATGTACAACCTGCCGTCCATGAGCAATGTGGAAGAGTGCATCATTACCCCTGACGTCATCTCTGCAAAGGATGGGCCGAAGATGATCTACAAGGGTGCCAAGAGTGCATAGGCCCGCATAGCCCTGCACAGGGCGGCTGCGCAGGGCCGGCGTCTCGCAGGCCAGAAAGATACAACAAGACCTCCCCTGAACCACAGGTTCAGAGGAGGTCTTTGTGATCTTGGGGGAGTCTGTCAGGGCAGGCCGGGGCATGTCAGGGCTTTGCGTGCCGGTCTTCCCTGCTGCCGTCCTTGCTGCTGTCCCTGCCGCTGTCCTTCTTGTGCGTCTTCCCGCTTTCCTTGTGCGCCTTGACTGCGTTCTTGTCCGGCTTGAGGGTCATGAGCACGGTCTTGGGGCGGTTGCGCACAATCATGCCGTCCGGAATCATGTAGTGCAGTTCCACTTCCGCAGGCACGCCGGGCTCAAGGTCCACCGGCGGACTGGCATTGACCTTGAGGCTGGTGAGATAGGAGGTGCTTTTGACAAGGGCCTCGGGCACTTCCACGGTGAGCGGGATCTCCGCAGGCTCAACAGTGTAGCGACTTGGCCTTTCCGAGGTGATCTGCACCTTGTAGTTGCGTGTCACCTCGACTCTGCCACTGGTGATGGTGTAGGTAACGCGCACAGTGCGCGGATTGACGCTCACAAGGCCCGGGGAGTCCAGGGGCAGGGTCTGGTCCACGCTCATGCCTGCTGCCTTGGGGTCCACAATGACTGGCAGACGTAAGGACGAGATCTCCGAGACCACGCTTTCAGGGCCTGTGAGAATGACCTGCGGCGGGGTGACCACCACGTTTTCCACAGTGAGAACGCCGCTGCGCAGCGAAGAGGTAATCACAGGCTGCACAGGCACGCTGCGCTCAACCACCAGGTCTGCATTGACCACAATGCGCGGCGGCTGCACGTCCAGGACTTCAAAGGCCCGGTAGTAGGCTGCCAGACGCTCGGTACTGAGGGGCACAATGGTGACGCCCTTCTTGATCATGGAGAGGTCTATCTTCTGGTTGAGGCGCTGGTTCTCCACCCCGCGCAGCAGGGTCTGGGGCCCGCGCATGCGCACTGTCACCTTGTTGATGAGACCGTCTGTGACAATGAGGTTTTTGGGAATGCCCACATAGTTGATGGTGACCTCGAACTGGGCCTCTATGCGGTCACGCACGCTGACCGTGTACCACATGGCCGTGGCTATGATCACAGAGACCAGCAGGGAGATGATATGGGGCAGTATGGAGTTCTTTCTGCTAGAGAAGCTCATTGAGTGCACTCCTCAGCTGATTGGAATTGAGATTGCGCGTCAGGATGCCCTTGCGTGCAATGGAGATTTCGCCCCTTTCCTCGCTGACGACCAGCACTGTGGCGTCGCTCTCCTCAGTGATGCCCAGGGCTGCCCTGTGTCTTGTGCCGAAGGCTGTGCCCTTGACCTCTGCCAGGGGCAGAATGCAGGCAGCAGCCGTGATGCGCGAATGGCTGATGATCACAGCCCCGTCATGCAGGGGAGCCTTGGGATAGAAGATGTTCTTGAGCAGCTGGCGCGAGAGTCTGGCATCTACAGCAATGCCTTCGCGCTTGATCATGTCATCAAGGCGCATCTTGCCCTCAATGACAATGAGCGCGCCTATGCGGGCCTTTGCCATGTCCTCGCAGGCGCAGACCACTTCCTCTATGCTCGAGAGCTTGAGGGATTTGCCCTTGAAAAAGGAGGTGGCCCCCATCTCGCCCAGGGCATGGCGTATATCCTGCTGGAAGATGACCACAATGACTAAGAAGAGGGAGGAGAAGACGTGGTCTAAAAGCCAGGTCAGGGTATAGAAGCCGAATTCCCGGCTCAAAATGAAGATGATGCCCAGAAAGAAGAAGCCTGTCAGAATGGCAAGGGCACGTGAGCCGCGCAGAAGCTGAATGACCTGGTAGAGCAGGAAGCTGACCAGGGCAATATCGACAATGTCTCTCCAGTCCAGGTAGAAGTGATCGAAGATTTCAAACATCGCGGGCCTCACAACATCAGAGCCCTGGCAAGGGTCAGGCTCTGCAGGGTGGCAGCGGCATCATGCACTCTGTGCCAGGTATAGCCGCCACCCAGGGTCAGGGCAGAAGCGACACAGGTGGCAGTACCCCGCCTGTCAACGGGCAGCGCCAGCAGATCCCCGAAGACACTCTTCATGGAGCAGGCCATGAGGCTGGGGCGCCCGAGCTCCTTCCAGGGGGCTGCAGAGCGCATGAGAGCAAGATTGTGCTCCATGGTCTTGCCAAAGCCTATGCCAGGGTCAAGGATGATGCGCTCTTCGGGCAGGCCTGCTGCCACCAGCATGGCAAGTTTGGCGGCAAAGAAGGCTGCCACCTCAGCACAGACATCTGTGTAGACAGGATTGTCCTGCATGGTCATTGGCGTGCCCTGGCAGTGCATGAGCACATAGCCTGGCTTGTACTGCACAAGGACATCGAGCATGGCAGGGTCAAAGGAGCAGGCTGAGATGTCATTGATGATGTCTGCGCCGTGTTCCAGGACTGCCGCAGCAGTGGCTGCATGATAGGTGTCCACAGAGATGCAGACATCCGCATTGCCGGCCTTCAGTTCCGTAATAAGGGGCACAAGGCGGGCAATCTCCTCGCTGGCACTGACAGGCCTGGCTCCGGGGCGCGAGGACTCTGCACCAAGGTCCAGCACATCTGCGCCATCTGCCACAAGCTCTTTGCAGCGGGCAAGGGCAGCCATTGTGTCAGGATAGCGGCTTTGGGCATGAAAGCTGTCCGTGGTCAGATTGACAATGCCCATGATGCCAAAGGCATGGGAGCGGGGCACAGGACCCTTTGCCGTGGTCCAGAGGATGTCTTGTCCTGCATGCGTGGTCATACTGTTCCTGTCCCCTGTATGCAGAGATACCCTGACACACCCTGCTCGGTGGAGAGCAGGGCAGTCAGGGCATGTCGTGCATTGCTACTTGTGCTGCTGAGTCTGCTGCTGGTTCTGTGACGTCTCGTCAGAAGGTGCATCAGAAGACGCCTCAGGCCGTGCTGCGGCGTTGTCGGCATTCTGGCCGGCATCCAGGCCGGTCTTGTTGTCGCCGGCATTCTTGTCAGCAGGCTCTGCAGGCTCGAAGGTGAAGTCAGCATCCACAGTGTCAGCAGGCTTGTCAGAAGTCCTGGCAGGCTCGGCGGACTGGGCGGGCGTACCCTCGGCTGCTGGCGTGTCAGCGCTTTTGCCAGACGCAGCCTCAGCAGTGTCGCCAGGGGCCTGGGCTGTCTGGTCATCCTTCACAGCGTCCTGTGCAGCGTCAGGGGCAGCGTCCTGTGCAGCGTCAGCAGGCGCGTCAGAGGCAGCACTGTCGGGAGTGGCAGCAGTGCCGGCAGCGGCCTTTGCCTGACCTGCGCCGTCCTGCTGCACAGGGGGCAGTTCCCTGCCCTCAATGAGCAGCTGCACGTCCTCGCCGGAGATGGTCTCGCGCTCAAGCAGGGCCTTTGCTATGCGGTGCAGGGCGTCAATGTGCTCTGTGAGCAGTGCGTGACAGCGGGCATAGGCTTCGTCGATGAGCTTCTTGACTTCCTCATCCACCAGCTGGGCTGTTTCCTCGCTGTAGTTCTTGTTCTGCACCCACTCACGGCCGATGAAGACCTCCTGGCCTGTCTCGCCCACGGTGATGGTGCCGATGACAGGGCTCATGCCCCATTCACAGACCATCTTGCGGGCAATCTGGGTCATGCGCTCAATGTC
This sequence comes from uncultured Desulfovibrio sp., assembly GCA_949291675.1. Classification (GTDB taxonomy): domain Bacteria; phylum Desulfobacterota; class Desulfovibrionia; order Desulfovibrionales; family Desulfovibrionaceae; genus Desulfovibrio. The sequence continues at coordinate 22,519 of CASEWR010000110.1, forward strand.
ATTGGAGGCACCAGTGGTCACATCCTTGAAGATGATTTCCTCGGCCACTCGGCCGCCGAGCATGATCACCATGTTGTTGCGCAGAAAGTCCCTGTTGTAGCCATGTCTGTCCTCTTCAGGCAGCTGCATGGTCACACCCAGGGCCTGGCCTCTGGGAATGATGCTCACCTTGTGCACAGGGTCAGAGCCTGGCAGCAGGCAGGCACACAGGGCATGGCCGCCCTCATGGTAGGCAGTGATACGCTGCTCTTCCTCGGAAAGGATGAGGCTGCGGCGCTCGCGGCCCATGATGATCTTGTCCTTGGCGTACTCAAAGTCCTTCATGTCCACGAGGTCCCGGCCGGTGCGGGCTGCCTGCAGGGCGGCCTCATTGACCAGGTTCTCGAGGTCTGCGCCTGAGAAGCCGGGCGTGCCTGCGGCAATGATGTCCAGGTTCACGTCCTTTGCCAGCGGGGTCTTCTTGGAATGAATGGTGAGGATATGCTTTCTGCCCGGGCGGTCAGGGGTGGGGACCACCACCTGCCTGTCAAAGCGGCCTGGGCGAAGCAGGGCAGGGTCGAGCACGTCGGGACGGTTGGTGGCAGCAATGAGGATGACGCCCTCATTGGACTCAAAGCCGTCCATTTCCACCAGCAGCTGGTTCAGGGTCTGCTCGCGCTCGTCATTGCCACCGCCGAGACCGGCACCTCTGTGCCGGCCCACAGCGTCGATTTCGTCAATGAAGATGATGCAGGGGGCATTCTTCTTGCCCTGCTCGAAGAGGTCGCGCACGCGGGAGGCGCCCACGCCCACAAACATTTCCACAAAGTCCGAGCCGGAGATGGAGAAGAAGGGCACACCAGCCTCACCGGCAACGGCTCTGGAAAGCAGGGTCTTGCCTGTTCCAGGAGGGCCGACCAGGAGCACACCCTTGGGAATGCGGCCGCCAAGGCGGGTGAACTTCTTGGGTTTGGAGAGGAACTCCACCACTTCCACAAGCTCTTCCTTGGCCTCGTCCACACCTGCCACATCGGCAAAGGTCACGCGCTGCTTCTCGTTCTGATTGAGCAGCCTTGCCCTGGACTTGCCAAAGGACAACGTCTTGCTGCCGGAACCACCGCCCATCTGCCGCATGAAGAAGAACCACAGGCCGACGAGCAGCAGGATGGGCAGCCAGGAGATGAGCAGGGTGACATACCAGGGCTGGCCTTCCACAGGCTCGGCCTTCACGTCCACCTTGTTCTGCAGCAGGGTGGGCACAAGATTGTCATCTCTGGGGACAAAGACATAGAACTTCTGACCGTCCATGGTGGTGGCAGTCAGATCCTGTCCCTGTATGGTCACCCGGGCAATGCTCCCGGACCGGACACGTTCAAGAAAATCACTGTAGGCAACACTCTGGGAGGACTGCTGCGGCTGCTGGAACATGTTGAAGACCATCATCATACCCAGCACGATGACGGCCCAGACCAGCAGATTGCGTGAAAACTGATTCAATGTATTGAAACCTCCGCGAGGAATACTCGACTGCAGGGGGTGATTGCTCTGCGAAAAGTGTCAGAAGCTTGAGAGAACAGGCTTCGGCAGAAGACAGCCTGCCGGACAAACGTTTACAGAAAAAGCACGCTGGCAGACGTCAGATATGCAGGAAAATCACGGAGAAACCGGAGAAGGTGCACACGTGAAATTGCCGACACTATAGCCACGAAAAAGCGCATATGTCAACGCGACCATGCTCTTGCCTGCAAGTTGTCCTGTAATCTCGTATCACAAAGAGAAAACATCTCTGTCAGTAGCTGTACTGTGCAGAAAATATATATGCAGTTTTGGTAAAAACATGCTGCAGTATGGCATGTCTTGCAGACAGATGCAGGAAACAGACTGTATGTGGTACACAAAGTGCAGTACTGTACTTTCCTGTGTTCCGAAGAAAGAAAGTTTTTCCCTCTGGACACATGCGGCCAGTCTGCTGCACACTGTGACTGAGCACAGGGACACTGGCTTGCGACACTGTCCTGCGGCCAGCCACTGCCAGACCACCTCTGTCAGCTGTCCTGCCGGGCAGGGCAGACACCAGGAAAAATGTGTCCTGTGGCCACTTTGTCAAGGTTGCGAGGTAGGGCCGGGCCTGGCCGGATTTGAGCCAGTCCCGGGGCCCGGCACCGGCCTCCACGCTGGCTTTGGCACTGGCCCTGGCACTGACTCTGGCGCCTGAACAGGCCAGCCGGCGTCAGGGATGCATGGTTGACAGATACAGAGTTTGGATGCAACAAGGCACAGCAATTGCATAACTTTCTGCTGTCGGCCTGTCCCGTATGGCAAGGTGCGGGAGATAGGGCCGGTGTGCAGCAGCGGCGTTTCCAGGGAGTGTGTGAAGGCGTCTGCAGGTGTCTGATGGTGTCTGAGGAGCACCTGATGAGCGTCTGAAGGCGTCTGACGAGCGCCTGCCGGGCCGCAGGGGCGTCTTTGAGAAAAATGGCGCAGCGCAGGGAAGTCGCACAGGGAGTATCGGGGAGTACCAATGGCACAGGAAGCAAAGCCCACAGCGCTCATCGTTGATGACAGTGACATCAGCAGAGAACTGCTGAAGAACATTTTTTCAGGCCAGTACGAGATTGAAGAGGCCGAAGACGGCAGGGAAGGGCTGGAAAAGATTCTTCAGGACCCAGGGCACTATACCCTGCTGCTGCTGGATGTGATCATGCCCCGCATGAGCGGCCTTGAGGTGTTGCGCGAACTGAACAAGCAGGGGCTGACCAGCACCATTGCCATCTTCCTCATCACTGTGGAGACCAACAATGACGTCCTGCGCGAAGCCTATGACCTGGGTGTCATGGACGTTATCGGCAAGCCTGTGGTGCCCTACATCATTGCCCGCCGCGTGCAGAGCGTGGTGGAACTCTTTCTCATGCGAAAGCGCCTTGCCGACAAGGTCTATGAACAGCAGCAGGAACTGCTGCACCAGGCACGGCAGATCATCGAACTCAATAACGGCCTCATTGCCACCCTGGCCACTGCCATTGAATTCCGCAATGGTGAGTCCGGGGAACATGTCAGGCGCATCCATGATGTCACCTGGTACATGCTCACCCACACCAAATACCATGCGTGCTACTCGGAAGACGAGGTCATGTACATTGCCATGGCGTCCATTATGCACGATGTGGGCAAGATAGCCATTCCCGATGCCATTCTGAACAAGCCCGGCCGCCTCACAAAGGAAGAGTACGAGGTCATGAAGACCCATACCAGCCAGGGTGCGGAACTGCTGGAGAAAATCCCCCAGCTGCGCTCCAACCACGCCTTCCCCTATGCCCGCGACATTGCCCTGCATCATCACGAGCGCTGGGATGGCAGGGGCTATCCGGACGGTCTTGTCGGGAATGCATGCTCCCTGGAAGCGCAGATTGTGGGTCTGGCAGACGTCTATGATGCCCTGCTCTCCAAACGCGTCTACAAGGACGCCCTGCCGCCGGATGAAGCCGTGCGCATGATTACAGCCGGAGAGTGCGGCACCTTCAACCCTGAACTCATTGAGGAATTTCTGGCCTGCGAGCAGGAATTGCGTACCTACGTCTTTCGCGAGGTCGATGCCGGTCTGCCCAGGGCAGGCGCACACTGAAAAACCAGCCGGCCTGGCCTGAACAAATTGGCAAGAAAACGCGCGAAATGGCTATGGTCCCTGGGCTTGCAGCAGGGTAGAGAAGACAGAGAGCACTGCCGGCCCTGAACACCTTAAGCAAGGTGTGGCCCCGGAACACGCGCTCCGCCTCTTTTGCAAGGTCGATGCCAGGCTGCGCGAAGGCCTGCACACATAGAATAACAGCCTGGCCATCGGCCCTGAACTCTGTGGTCCGAAACAGGAGGTCTTTTTCCTGCGTCATACCAAAGACTGCCACACCCTGTTTCGGACCCCAGCCCATCCGGTCTTCTGCACGAACAAGAAGCAGAAGGCCGGATACTTTTTTTGGCGCTGTTTGCGACAAGGAATCAGGAGAGCCGGGCAGGACAGCAGCGCTGCACAGGACAGCAGCGCACCATTGCGCAGACGCCCCTTGTGTCAACACCCCCTTGTGCAGGAGAGCCGGGCAGGACCACTGGCCGGAACAGGACAAATTGGCAAAAAAGAGCGCGAAATGGGCATGGTCCGGGGGCTTGCAGCAGGATAGAGAAGGCAAAGAGCCTGAGAACTGCCAACAGGCTTCCCCCTGTTCTGCTGCAGGGACTGTACGCTGGCGCCGGCTGCCATGCCGTGAACATGCAGCCCCTGCAGCAGTACTTGACGCATGACTTGAAGCATGACTTGAAGAAGACCGGGAGAAGTTTCCAGGGCAGCTTCTGCAGCAGCTCTCTGCACGTGATCGTTTCTTTATGGGCTCGCTTCTTTCGAGGCTCGTTTCTTTCGGGCCTCGCCGCCTGACGTGTCCTGCCCGCCTTTCCTTCCTCCGGCCTGCCATCCTTTGGCCCGTACTCCTGGCCCGTACTCCCATGGGGACAGTATGCTGAAAACATGCCGCATCTTCCTGGCTGTCATCTCCATTGTGCTCATGACAGCCTTATTTCTTGATTTCACTGCCACAGTCCATCCCTTTGCAGGCTTTCTGGCAAAACTGCAGTTTGTGCCGGCCCTGCTTGCCCTCAATCTGGCAGTGCTTGTCTTTCTTGTGCTTCTCACCCTGCTCTTCGGGCGCGTGTACTGCTCTGTGCTCTGTCCATTGGGCATCTTTCAGGATGCAGTTGCCGCACTGGCTCGCAGGCTGACAGGAAAAGCACAGAGGAAAACGTCCCGTCATGCCTTTGCAAAGCCCCACAGACTGCTGCGCTGCATCTTTCCGGGACTCTTTGTGCTGGCCATTGTCTGTGGTGCAGGCTCACTGACTGCCCTGCTGGACCCCTATGCCACCTTCGGGCGCATGACCACAGCCCTTGTGCAGCCCCTTGTCATGCATGCCAACAACGCCCTCTCCCTGCTTGCCGAACACCTGGACAGCTATGCCTTTGCACCTGTGGAGGTCTGGCTTGTCAGTGTGCCTCTGCTTGGCATTGCCCTCTTCCTTCTGACTGTTGTGACTGTCCTTGCCGTGCGCCATGGCAGGCTCTACTGCAATGCCATCTGTCCTGTGGGCACGCTGCTTGGCCTGCTCTCCCGTGCTGCCGTCTTCCGTCCCCATTTCACGTCCGCAGCATGCCGTGGCTGCAGGCGCTGCGAGCACAGCTGCAAGTCTTCCTGTCTGGATCTGGACCACAGGGACATTGACCTGAGTCGCTGCGTGGTCTGTCTGAACTGTGTCGCATCCTGTCCCACCGGGGCACTGGCCTATGGCCGGCCTGACAGGGCAGGGCCTGCGTCAGGACAGCCTGCCGCAGCCGGCAGCACTGCAGGTCTGACAGGTGCCGGGGAAGGGCCAGCTTCTGCGCAAAGCACAGGCGCTGCAACCTCTTCCAGGGAGCATGGCAGTGAACATGACAGGGGGCGGGGCGGGATACATGGCAGAGCCCCTCTCTCCAGACGCGACTTTCTCAGGACCACAAGTCTTGCTGCTGTGGCAGCCCCTGCTGCAGAGGCAGACAAGCTGGTGGATGGCGGCCTTGCTGCCATTGTGGACAAGGTAAACCCGCAGCGTGCCACAGCCCTGGTGCCGCCAGGCGCACAGAGTCTGCGCCACTTTGCCAGGCACTGCACAGGCTGTCAGCTCTGTGTGGCAGTCTGTCCGAACCATGTCCTGCGCGCTGCCACAGGCCTTGTGACCCTCATGCAGCCGGAGATGGGCTATGAGCGCGGCTACTGTCGCCCGGAGTGCACGCGCTGCGGTGAAGTCTGTCCTGCAGGCGCCATTCTGCCTGTGACAAGGGCAGAGAAGGCAGGGCTGCAGATTGGCAGAGCTGTGTGGACAAAGGAGCTGTGCATTGCCATCTCCAAAGGTCACAGCTGTGACAACTGCGCACAGCACTGTCCCACGCAGGCCATCACCATGGTGCCCCTTGCTGCAGCTGACCCCGCATCCACCAGAACACCCGCCATCAGAATCCCCGCCATTAATGATGCCCGCTGCACAGGCTGTGGTGCCTGTGAATACCTTTGTCCTGCCAGACCCCTGAGTGCCATACACGTGGAAGGCATACAGGTGCATGCAGCGATCTGAACGCACGTCTGCAGCTGCAGCAGCGGTGCTATCCCTTCAGCATGACAGATATAGCAAAGAATCAGGATTTTCAGATATGACAAAAACAAGATATCTTGAACAAGAGAACAGTGCCTCCTGTCAGCAGGGGCAGACAGCAGGGGACGCAGGACTGTCCAGACGCAGATTTCTGCAACTGGCAGGCCTTGGCGTGGCAGGTGCAGGTCTTGCTGCCTGCTCCGGTGAGAACCAGGGGACAGGGACAAGGAAAGCCACAGGCTCCATGACCATGCGCACCAATCCCAGGACCGGCGATCAGGTCTCGGTGCTTGGCTTTGGCATGATGCGTCTGCCCTCAACTGGCGGGCGCAGCGCCAGGGAAGGCAATGAGCCCATTGACCAGGAAATGGTCAACACCATGGTGGACACTGCCATGGAGCACGGGGTCAACTACTTTGATACGGCCCCCATGTACTGCAAGGGCAAGTCCGAGGCTGCCACGGCTGCAGCGCTGCTGCGCCATCCCCGCTCACAGTACTATATTGCCACCAAGCTCTCCAACTTTGCGCCTGCCACCAGGACCAGGGAGGGGGCCATAGCCATCTACAAAAACTCCCTGCAGGTCTTTCAGACAGACCATCTCGACTACCTGCTGTTGCACGGCATTGGCATGGGCAATGGCTGGCCGGACTACGAGGAGCGCTTTGTGCGCAACGGCGTGCTCGACTATTTGCTCAGGGAGCGGGAGAAGGGCCATGTGCGCAACCTGGGCTTTTCCTATCATGGTGATGTCACTGTCTTTGACAGGCTCCTTGCCGAGCATGACAGGTATCAGTGGGACTTTGTGCAGATACAGCTCAACTATGTGGACTGGCACCATGCCAGTACTGTCAATGCCATCAACACCAATGCCTCCTATCTGTACGAGGAGCTGGACAAGCGCGGCATCCCGGTGGTGGTCATGGAGCCATTGCTTGGCGGACGCCTGGCCACACTGCCAAACAACATTGCTGCACGCCTCAGACAGCGCGATCCTGAAGCCAGCATTGCCTCCTGGGCCTTCCGCTATGCAGCAAGCTTCCCCAGGGTGCTGACTGTGCTCTCCGGCATGTCGCGCTTTAAACATCTGCAGGACAATCTGCAGACGTACAGCCCCCTGAAGCCCCTCAGTGACGAGGAGCGGGACTTTCTGCACGAGATTGCAGAGCAGATGATGCGCTACCCCACCATTCCCTGCAATGCCTGCGACTACTGCATGCCCTGTCCCTATGGTCTTGATATCCCTGGCATCATCACGCACTACAACAAGTGCCTCAATGAGGACATGGTGCTGAAGAGCAGACTTGACCCTGCCTATGCCGAGGCCAGAAGGGCCTATCTGGTGGGCTATGACCGCAGTGTGCCGCGCCTGCGCCAGGCAAGCCACTGCACAGGCTGCAGACAGTGCGTTCCCCATTGTCCGCAGCGCATTGACATCCCCGCTGAGCTGCGCCGCATTGACGCCTATGTGGAGAAGCTGAAGCAGGAGACCCTGTAGGGAGCCCTGGCTGCCAGCAGCCAGGGCACACGCCGGTGTCCAGACACGTTCACAGACCAGTTCACAGGCCAGTTCACAGACTGGTGCGCAGACACGTTCGCAGATCATTTCACAGATCAGGTTCCAGATCAGCAGAGGGCAGGGAGTCATCCCTGCCCTCTGGCGTCTCACTGAGCCGCTGGTCTTACTGAGCCGCTGGTTTTACTGAGCCGCTGGTCTTTCTGCTGCAGCGATCTGTCCTGCTGCTGGCTGCCCTTGCAGTGTGCCCGGCAGCTCCCGTACGGGCTGTGCTGCTGGTTCTGTTCTGCTGTCCTGCTGCTACACCCTGGTGGCTGCAATGCAGAAGCTGGTAACAAAGTCAACAGTGCGCCCCTGGAAGGTGGTGGAGCATTTTTCTTCCGTCACAGTGATGTCTGCGGCACCGAGCAGGGCCAGGGTCTCTGTATCCCAGGCAGGTCTGTCCATGCGGCTTAAGGGCAGGTTTCTGGCAATGTCTTCCATGCAGGAGGGGTCTACGCCCTGCATCATCTGCGGGGTATGGCTGATGGCATTGAGGCGCTGCTGCTCCTCTGTGTAGATATCATTGTACAGATAGCGATAGTGATTTGCGTCAAAGTTGACGAGATGGGCGCCCTTTTTGAGCACACGCAGCCACTCGGCATAGGCCTGATGGGGATGCGGGATGTTCCAGGTCAGGTTGCGGGAGACCACCAGGTCAAAGCTCTCGTCCGCAAAGGGCAGGTCCTGGGCATCGCCCTGCTGCAGGGTCAGGGAAAGATGGTAGCGCCTGGCATTGGCAGCGGCTTCGGCCAGCATGTCAGGAGAATAGTCAAAGGCCGTGAGATCGTGGCCCAGGCCTGCCAGCAGCAGGGAGAAGAAGCCCGGTCCGCAGCCTATGTCCAGAATCTTCATGCGCGTTGTGTTCCCGGGGGATGTCAGCCAGGGCTGCAGCCTGGCATACCAGGCGTCTGCCTCGGCAAGATCCTGGCGGGTCTTTGCCGAGTAGCCTGCAGCGCGCCTGTCCCAGTAGGAGCGTATGCGCTCCAGGGTGGCTGAGGGGGCAGGGGTGCTGGAAAGATCGTATGCCTTGCAGTTCATGGGAAAGCGCTCCTTGGGCATGGCTTGCCGGGTACAGGGCTTTTGCCTGCGCTGTTGTCCGGCTGATAGTAACACGTGTTTGAAAAACGTGTTACTCAGGAAATACACGTTCCCGCTGCTTCTGTCACGCATATTTCTGCCGAAATCTTTGCCAAAACTCTCACATCAGGGCACACGTGCTGCTGGGGGCTGGATATCCTGCGCGTGCTGTGTTAGAAGCCTCGTAACACAAAAATTCAAATAGTGTTACCAGCGGGCAGCTGCTCCAATGGCTGCCTGCCTGCGGAACACATGGAGGCAGGCCCATGCGCGCTCTTCTCTCACTTGCTTTGTGCACACTCATGCTTCTTCTTGCTGCCTGTCAGGAAGAAGAGACAACAGTCAGCCGGCAGGCAGCACCAGCAGCACGCACTGAGCTTGTCTATGCCAGTACCAAGGATATTCGCAACATCAATCCCCATCTCTATCAGGGCGAGATGGCTGCCCAGGCCATGGTCTTCGAGCCTCTGGTCAGCAATACAAAGGAAGGTATCAAACCCTGCCTGGCAGAGAGCTGGGAAATCTCTGAAGATGGCAGAGTCTACACCTTCCATCTCAGAAAGAATGTCTTCTTCACGGACGGCACACCCTTTGATGCGCAGGCTGTGCAGCTCAATATGAAGGCCGTGCTCTCCAACCGCATCCGCCATGCCTGGCTCGATCTGATTCGCGAGATTGACCATGACGAAGTGGTGGACAGCCATACCTACCGTCTGGTCTTGAAGCATCCCTATTATCCCACCCTCATTGAGCTCGGCCTGCTGCGCCCCTTCCGCTTTGTCTCGCCCAAATGCCTGATTGACGGCGAGAGTAAGAACGGCCTCAAGGGCCTTGCAGGCACTGGTCCCTGGATTTTGAGCGAGCACAAGGACAATCAGTATGCCGTCTTCACGGCCAATGCAAACTACTGGGGCACAAAGCCGAAGCTTGCATCCGTGCGCTGGAAGGTCATGCCTGACCATCAGGCCATCATCATGGCCCTGCAGACAGGAGAAATTGACCTCATCTTTGGTGCTGACGGTGACATGCTGAACATGGATGTCTTCGAGGCTCTGCGCAAAGAAGGCAAGTATGTTGCCGAACTCAGCCAGCCCATTGCCTCCCGAGCCATTCTCCTGAACGCCCATCAGCCTGTGACACGTGAGCGTGATGTGCGCAGGGCATTGCAGTATGCTGTCAACAAGCAGGCCATTGCCAGTGGTATCCTCAATGGGACAGAGGAAGTTGCGGACATCCTGCTGGCCTCAACTGTGCAGTACTGCGATGTCGCCTTAGAAAAAAGAGCCTGTGACCCTGCAAAGGCAGCAGCACTGCTTGACGCTGCAGGCTGGGTGCTGAAAGAGGACGGCTGGCGCTGGAAGAACGGCGAAAAAGCTTCTGTGCGCCTGTACTACAATGCCAATAATGCCCAGGAGCGTACCATCAGCGAGTTTTTGCAGGCAGACTTCAAGGCAGTGGGCATTGATATGGCCATCATAGGTGAGGAAAAGCAGGCCTTTCTGGACCGCCAGAAGACCGGCGACTTCGAGTTGCAGTACTCCCTGTCCTGGGGCACGCCCTATGACCCGCAGTCCTATCTCTCTTCCTGGCGCCTCCCTGCCCATGGCGACTACCAGGCCCAGGTGGGGCTTGCACGCAAGGACTGGCTCGACAGCGAGATCACAAAGCTCATGACCGAGCCTGACGAGGAAATACGCAAGGCAAAGTACAGGGAGCTGCTGACCTATATCCACGACGAAGCTGTCTATATTCCTCTCTCCTACTCCAGGACCAAGGTTGTCCATGTCCGCGAGCTCAAGGGCGTGACCTTCGGCCTCTCCCAGTACGAAATCCCCTTCGAGACCATGTACTTCTAATCTGGCAGGCACGCTGACTGACACGCTGTCTGTCAGGACATGCCGGCTGAAACAGCAGGCCGGAACGCAGGACCCGGACAGGCCCGGCACTGAAGGACAGGGCAGGACCTGAAGGACAGCCAGCAAGGCCCCGAAGCAAGCCCAAATCAGCCAAACCAGCCATCACAACCAGGCACCACGAACCACGTATGAACAGTCTGCGCAGCTACATCCTTCTGCGGCTGCTGGGCGTTCTCCCCCTGCTGCTGGCCATCTCCTTTGTTTCCTTTGTGATTATCCAGCTCAGCCCCGGAGACCCGGCAGAGATTGCAGTCCGCGTCAACCGCATTAAAGTCACCCCGGAGGTCATTGAGGCCACACGTGTGGAGCTCGGCCTGGACAAGCCCTTTTTCGAGCGCTACCTGACCTGGCTTGGCAATGCCCTGCAGGGGGACTTCGGCACGCGCTATTCCGACGGCAAGTCCGTGGCAGGGGAGATAGCACGGGCCTTCCCGGCCTCGCTGCTGCTGGCAGGCTGTGCTGCCCTCATTATCGTTCTCATCAGCATCCCGGCAGCCCTGGCAGGCTGCTTTCGTGAGGGGCGCTTCGCAGACACTGTCTTGCGGGGCATGGTCTTTCTGGGCACGTCCCTGCCTGTCTTCTGGGCAGGCCTTCTGCTGATCTGGCTTTTTTCTGTGCACCTGCATGTCTTTCCCACCGGGGGCATGGCAGGCCCCGTCACCTGGGTCCTGCCTGCCCTGACCTTGAGTCTGCCCTATCTCTCCACCTACACGCGCCTTTTGCGCAACAGCATGCTTCAGGCCAGGGAGCAGACCTTTGTGCTCTATTACAGGGCGCTTGGCTGCAGACCTTCGCGCATCGCCCTGCACATCTTCCGCAATTCCCTGCAGTCCACTCTCACGGCCCTGGGCATGAGTCTGCCCAAGCTCATTGCCGGCTCCTTTGTGGTGGAGTGCATCTTTGCCTGGCCAGGGCTTGGCCGCCTGTGCGTGCAGGCCATCTTCAACAGGGATCTGCCTGTGCTGCAGGCCTGGATTCTGCTCATGGGCGCCTTCTTTGTCCTCTGCAACCTGGCCATGGAGATCCTTGCTGCCATTGTGGACCCGCGGCGCAGGGAAAGGAGCGGACAGTAATGCAGGCAGGGACAACACTGCTGGCAAGATGCTGGACAGCACTCAGGCAGGACAGAACAGGCTGCATAGCCCTTGCTGTGCTCTGTCTTGTCGGGGCAGCAGGCATCCTTGCCCCGCTGCTTGCTCCCTGCGATCCCCTGGCCCTGGATGTGACCAGGAAGCTGCAGACCTTTAGTGCAGCGCACTGGCTTGGCACGGATCACCTGGGGCGCGATGTGCTCTCGCGCCTGTTGTACGGCATACGCACCACCTTAGGCTTCGCAGTGCTGACCATGTTTCTCACAGTCAGCATTGGCACGCTGCTCGGCATGCTGGCAGGCTATCTGCGGGGCAGGACAGACACTGTGCTCATGCGCCTGTGCGATGTGGTCATGGCCTTTCCCGGCGAGGTGCTCATTCTGGCTGTGGTGGGCATGCTGGGGCCGGGCATCGGGCATGTGGTCTTTGCCTGCGTCCTTGCCAAGTGGCCCTGGTACACCCGCATGATACGCACCATTGTGCAGCAGTATGCGGGCATGAACTATGTCCTGTCCGCCAGGGTGACAGGCTTTTCCACAGCAACCATCCTGCGCCGCCACATCCTGCCCTGCGCCCTGGGCGAGATCCTGGTGCTGGCCACCCTGGACACCGGCGCAGTGGTCCTGCTCATCTCAGCACTCTCCTTTCTGGGACTTGGTGTGCAGCCCCCGGCACCGGAATGGGGCATGATGCTTGCTGAGGCCCGCAACAGCATGGCCCTCTATCCGCAGCACATGCTGGCTCCGGGCCTGGCCATACTGCTGGTGGTGGCGGCCTTCAACTTCCTTGGCGATGCCCTGCGCGATGCCCTGGACCCCTGGCACAGACAGGGCGCAGGCCTGCAACGACCCCGCTCCCTGCCGGGGCTGTGCCGCAGCTGTGTGCGCAGCCTGACAGAATGCCTCAGTCCTGGCCTGCGCAGAAAGCAAGCGCAGCCGTCCTCTGCAGGCGCGCCTGCACCTGCCACAGCGCCTGCCCCAGCGCCTTCCCAGGAGGGTCGCGCTGGCCCTGATGCTGGCCCTGATGCTGGCCAGGAGACTGGCCCGGCAGGTGGTACAGCGGCCGGCCCGGCAGCTGCCACAACATCTGGCCCGGAGGCAGGCCCGGCAGCTGCCCCTGCAGCAGAGGCTGCCAGCCAGGTACAGGCACAGACAGACCTTGTCCTGCAGGCAGACCATGTCAGTGTCTGTGAGGCCAGGACAGGCAGGGTGCTGGTCTCGGATGTGAGTTTCAGCCTGGCAAAGGGTACCTGCCTTGGCATTGTGGGGGAGAGCGGCTCAGGCAAGACCCTGCTGTGCCGCTCCCTCATGGGCCTTCTGCCTGCAGGCCTTACTGCCAGGGGACGCTTCTTCTTTGAGGGGCAGGACATGCTGTGCCTTTCAGCTGAAAAGGCCCGCAGCCTGCGCGGCAGGGGCATGGGCGTCATTCTGCAGCAGTCTGCCTCAGCCCTGGATCCTTTGTTCACAGTGGGCAGTCAGCTCACAGCCATTGTCCAGGACAGGCTGGGAGTGAGCAGGGCAGCAGCAGCCGAGCGTGTGCTGATGCATCTGGATATTGTCAATCTGCCGGCTTCTGTCTGTGCCTGCTACCCGCATCAGCTCTCAGGCGGCATGCTGCAGCGCTGCACCATTGCCCTGGCCATGGCCCTGGAGTCCAGACTCATTGTGGCAGATGAGCCTACCACAGCACTGGACGCTGCCAACCAGAAGGACGTGCTGCTGCACTTTGCGCATATGCGCAGGCACTATCAGACCAGCCTGGTGATCGTGTCCCATGATCTTGCAGCTGTGCAGATGCTGGCTGACGAGGTGCTGGTCATGCACAAGGGGCAGTGCGTGGAGCAGGGCCCTGCAGCCAGGGTCTTTTATGCACCACAGCATGAACACACCCGCCACCTTGTGCGCACCCGCCTGGCGCTGACAAAGGCCGCGGCACAGTTTTTCGGAGACAGCTATGCAGGCAGGAACTGACAGGAACACAGATCGCACTGCCGGCCAGGGGATCGGCCAGAGCATCGGTCAGGGCATCGGCCAGGACACAGGGCAGGACGCAGGCCAGCCTGCCCTGCCCGGTCAGGCGGCTCAGCCAGCTCAGCCAGTTCAGGCGGCCCAGGCAGAACTGGCGGCTCAGGCGGCCCCCTTTCTGCGCATACAGCATGTCTGGAAGTCCTATCCGGGCAGGCAGGCATCAGGCCTGTTCAGGCCCCTGATGCGGCCCATTCTGCAGGATGTCTGCCTTGAGCTTCGCAAAGGGACAGTGCTCGGCCTGCTCGGGGAGAGCGGCTCCGGCAAGAGTACCCTGGCCCGTCTGCTGCTGGGCCTGGAAAAGCCGGATCAGGGCAGTATTCTCCTGGAGGGCGAGGCGCCGTCACAGTGGCTTTCCGCCCATCCCGGCAGGTGCGCTGTGGTCTTCCAGGACTATGCCACCTCGCTCAATCCCCTCTCTTCTGTGGAACAGTGTCTGGCTGAGGGCCTGTTTGCAGCCGGCATGCGCAGGGCAGGGCTGAAGAAGGCCCGGGCAGGAAAACGTTCCGGCGAGGGTTCTGGCGAGGGTGCCCCTGCGCGTCCGGCAGAATGTCCAAAAGCACGTCTGGGAGCGCGTCTGGACGACCGTCTGGACGACTTGCTTGTGCAGGTCGGCCTCTCGCCGTCTCTGCGCCCGCGTTCCGTGCTTGAGCTGTCCGGCGGCCAGCGGCAGCGCGTCTGCCTAGCCAGGGCACTTGCCACAGACGCGCAGTTCATCATCCTGGATGAGGCTGTCAGCGCCCTGGATGTCTCGGTGCAGGCAGAGATCGTAGAGCTTTTGCAGACGCTGCGGGGAGAGAGAACCTGGCTGTTCATCACCCATGACGTGCAGCTGGCGGCACTTGTGTGCGACAGCATCTGTGTACTGCACAAGGGCGTGCTCTCGCCTCCAGTCAGTGCCAGCACCATGGGCACGCAGGCCCCGCCAGCCCTGAAACGGCTTCTTGCGTCCACGCTCTTCTTCCAGTCGGACTTTGTCTGAGCGTGTCTGAAGAATGTCTGAAGAATGTCTGAAGCGTGTCTGGCGCCGGTCGTACACCAGCGCTGTGCCCTGCCTGAAGCCCTGTCTGAAGCAGGTTTGAAGCAGGTCGCATGACTTGCCGCACAGGACACGAAACCCGAAAAAAAGCGGCCTCGCAGGGCTTGCGCAAAATTTTTGCGGCGCACAGGAGAGCACAGTGCAGGCGTATTGTGCTGACAGCTCTTCCTGTTGCGCCGCAGTTCCTTTTGTGTTGTGCAGGGCAGGCAAGGTCTTTTTTTTGCAAAGTGAAGATGCTCTGACAGTATATGCAGTTGTCAGAAAGTGTAATACATGAAATTTCAGCAAAGAAACAGGCTGAATTTCTGTATAAAGTATTTTGAAACCAGGTTATAGAGACGTGAGGTACTGTAGTAAGGCTGTGTTCTGTGTACACTGCCTCTGAGAAAAAATTTCCAAAAGTTGTGGAAATATGTCATTGTGCAGTGACGCAGTATGGCAGTGCCTGTCATTTTTCCGGCTGCACCCATACTGATGCCGGTTTGTGTGCATAGAGCCACAGAGCAGGCCATACAGAGTGCCAGGTAGTGCGCTGCACTGAATCGCAGGGAAGCACACAGCAACACATGGAAGCACAGACGGAGTCCCGCATGTCCAGACTGAACAGGTCCTTCACAGATATTTCTCTGACGCTCACACCCTTCGGGACACTGCGTTTTGCAGCAGGTTCTGACGGGTCTGAGCTGTCTGACTGTGTCTGGCAGGAAGGATTGTTTTTGCTTGGTGCAGCCAGAGACAGTACTGCAGGGCCAGTGCAGCAGTTCTGGGGCAGACTGGCAGCAGCCTGTATCAGGGAGCTGTGCCACGCGGCAAATCCCGAGGCACCGTCTCCGCTGGAAGCAGATGCCCTGCAGGCCATTCCCCTGCCTGAGGTGCCGGGCTCCTGGCTGGCCATGGCGCCGCCCATGCCTGGCGGCGAGTATCTTTCCGAGAGCGTTGTCCAGCACATCTGGGAGGAGCTGCTGGCATGGTGTGCCAGCCAGGTGACAGCATACCGGGGACTCACGCCCTTTTTGCAGGCATACGCTCCCAAATGGCAGCAGGTAGGCAGGGTCTTCTTCCACCTGGCAGAGAACAAGCTCAATACCGAGCGCCCCTTTGTCTTTCTGGCAACCTACACCACAGGCTTCAATGCCTCAGGGCAGCTCAAACACACGCCGCTTTCCAGGGCCCTGCAGTACTACGGGGCCGAGAACAATGTGACAGCCCTGAAGCATCTGCTGCAGCCTGTGATGTGCACAGCAGAGCATCTGCCCTGGGTCAGCGCCATGGTGGAAAGCAAGGCACTGTTTGCTCCCCGTGCCTGGCTTCCGGCACAGGCCTATACCTTCCTCACCTCTGTTCCGGTGATGGAAGAGGACGGCATAGGCGTGCGCCTTCCGGACTGGTGGAAGAAGCGGGCCCGTCCCAGGGTGAAGGTCAGCATCTCAAACACCGGCACAAAGCAGAAGTCGCTCACCCAGGCCATGGCCTCCTTTGACATCAGCCTGGCCCTGGGAGACGAGACACTGACAGAAGAAGAGCTGCAGGAGCTTCTGGCAGCAGAATGCGGCCTGACCTTCTTCAAGGGCCAGTGGGTCGAAGTGGACAGGGAAAAGCTGCAGCAGGTGCTCAGCTACTGGGAACAGGTCCAGGCCTCTGCAGATGGTGTCTCCTGTCTGCAGGGTCTGCGCATGCTCGCAGGCTTTGGCAGCGATGCTGCAGACATGAGTGCAGAGGAGCAGGAGGACATACAGCAGTGGTCCCTCCTTGAGGCCGGTGCAGGCTTCAGGGAGCTTTTCCAGGCTGCCAGAGGCGAGATAGCCACGGATGAGGGCAACATCCCCGGGCTTGAGGCTGTGCTGCGTCCCTATCAGGTCTATGGCGTCAGCTGGATGCGTCTGCTCGGCCGCCTCGGCATGGGCGCCTGCCTTGCTGATGACATGGGCCTTGGCAAGACTGTGCAGGTGCTGGCCCTGTTGCTGAGCGAAAAGGAGCGGGAAAAGGACCTGCCGCCGAGCCTGCTCATTGTGCCTGCCTCGCTGCTTGCCAACTGGAAGGCTGAGGCAGCCCGCTTTGCCCCGAGCCTGCGCTTTTTCATTGTGCATCCTTCAGAACAGGCTGTGCCGCGCACGCTCAAGGCCATGGAGCAGAAGGGCCTGGATGAACTTGATCTGGTCATCACGACCTATTCCTTCTGCTCGCGCTTAACCTGGCTCAAGGAAGTCTCCTGGCGGCGCATCATCCTGGATGAGGCACAGGCCATCAAGAATGCCGGAACAGGGCAGAGCAAGGCTGTGCGGGCACTTTCCGGCACATGCCGCATTGCCATGACCGGAACGCCCATTGAAAACAGTCTTGCTGACCTGTGGGCGCTCTTTGACTTTCTCAATCCCGGCCTGCTTGGCTCTGCAAAATCCTTTGGCGAGGATGTGGCTGCCATGGAAAAGAGCAGGCAGGGCCTTGCACCCCTGCGCCGGGTGACAGCACCCTACATTCTGCGCAGGCTCAAGACAGACAAGCGCATCATTGATTCGCTGCCTGACAAGATTGAAACCAATCTCATCTGCTCTCTCACGAAAGAGCAGGCCAGGATCTATCAGCAGCTGGTCAAAAAGATAGAGAAGGGCATGGAGGAAGGTGGCAGTGGCAGAGAACTGCGCATGCTGCAGTACATCACCCTGCTCAAGCAGCTGTGCAACCATCCTGCCCAGGCAGGCATCATTGCCGAGTCCGGCAGCAACTATGCTCCAGAGCGTTCCGGCAAGTTCAAGCGCATAGGCGAACTGTGCACGGAGATTGCCTCCCGCCAGGAACGAGTGCTCATCTTCACCCAGTTCAAGGAGATCATCGAGCCCTTGTCAGACTATCTTGCCGGCATCTTCGGCAGGCCGGGGCTGAGCCTGCATGGCAGTGTGGCTGTGAAAAAGCGCGGTGAGCTTGTCCGTGACTTTCAGCGTGAAGACGGTCCGCCCTTCTTCATTCTCTCGTTGAAGGCCGGCGGCACAGGGCTCAACCTGACCAGGGCCTCCCATGTCATTCACTTTGACCGCTGGTGGAACCCTGCTGTGGAGAATCAGGCAACGGACAGAGCCTTCCGCATAGGCCAGAAGAACAATGTCCTGGTGCACAAGTGCATTACCAGGGGAACCATAGAAGAACACATAGACCAGATCCTGCAGCGCAAAGGGGCTTTGTCTGAAAGCGTTCTGGGCTCTGTGGAGGAGAGCATCACCTCCATGAGTGATGCGGAATTTCTTGACCTTGTCCGGCTTGATCTCAAGCGGGCAGTGGAGGATCAGGCATGAGCTGGGGCAGAGGATACGGCTACGGCTATTTTGGTGAGTACGTCAGTGTGGGTGAGAAGCGCAGATCAGCCGAGAAGAAGGTCAGCGAGCTGCGCAAGAAGGACAAGGACATCATGCCCATCCCTGCCTTCTCGGACAGGCTGATTGCCCACTCCTTCTGGGGCAGGAGCTGGTGCGACAACATGCAGAGCTACTCGGACTACGAGAACCGTCTGCCCAGGGGCAGGCAGTATGTGCGCCACGGCTGCGTCTGTGATTTGCGCATCAATGAAGGCCAGGTCACAGCCCTTGTGAACGGCTCAAGCCTCTACAAGGTGCGGATTACCATCGACAAGCTCTCTGAGGAGCGCACAAAGCAGCTGCAGGAGCTGCTGCAGGGCAGGATCTCTTCACTGCTGGACATGCTGCAGGGCAAGATTCCCAGGGATGTCAAGGAGCTTGTCGGGGACCCGAAGAACGGCATCATTCCCTTCCCGAAGGAAATTCATTTCACCTGCAGCTGCCCGGACAGCGCCGGACTCTGCAAGCATATTGCGGCTGTGTTGTACGGCATAGGCAGGCGTCTGGACACGGATCCGGGTGTGCTCTTCACCTTGCGCGGTCTGGATCCGGAACTTCTGTGCACGCCTGCCCAGCTTGATCTCACAGCGGAACACACGGAGGAAAGTCTCTCCGGAGGCGAGGATCTCAGTGCCCTGTTCGGCATTGATCTTGGTGACATGGGGGCAGAGGATCAGGCAGCAGCCCTGGGTGTGCCTGCCGAACCCGCACCGGCCACAGCTGCAGCCACTGCCCGGCCGGCTGACGGGGAAACGGCAAAGAAGCCGCAGCGCAGGAAGAAGGCGAGTGCCGGGGAAACCAGCAAACAGGCGGACAGTGAGCCTGCCGGAACAAGCTCCGGGACGAGTGCCGGAACGAGTACCAGGACGAGTGCAAGGAAGACCAGGGCCGCAAAAGCCAAAACAGAGGCTGCCAAAACAGAGGCTGCAGAGCGCAGCGAGAGTCCTGCACGTCCTGCAAAGACGGAAAGCACAGGCCGTGCAGCCCGTACCACGAAGACACAGGCTGCGGCGCGTACCACCAGGACAACCCGTGCCACCCGGACAGCGCGTCCAGCCAGTGATGAGCAGACTAAGACTGCGGCCCGCAGCACCCGTGCGGCCCGGACTGCCAGTACTGAGCCTGCAGCGCGCACAGAAGAGACAGCCCGCAGCACCCGCAGCACCCGTGCGGCCCGGACTGCCAGTACTGAGCCTGCAGCAGCCCGGCCAGCGGCTCAGGCTGCTGTCGCTGTCCAGGCTGCTGCTGTGCCCCATGCCGGCCAGGCAGTGCCTGCAGCCACTGTGGCATCCGCGGCATCCGCGGAGAAGACACAGACGAGCGAGTCCGGGCCGGTTGCGGCTGCCAGGACAGGGACTGCGGTCTCTGTGCAACCGTCCTCCGTACAGCCGCCCTTTGACAGCAAGCATCCCACCTCGGAAGGCCTGCGGGCCCTGGTTACGCTTTCCGGCAGAACTGAAGAGGAGGTGAGCTATCTGATGCGCATCAGCAGAGTCACGCTCAAGCGCTGGCTTGCCCAGGACCCGGGCCCCCTGCGTGTGACAGGACCGAGTCTCAGCAAGATTGAGCTGTATCAGAAAAAGCTCATGAAGAATCTCGCCAGAAAGTAAGCCCGGGAACAGTGTCTCCCACAGTACAAGACCGCCTGCGCACAGTGTGCACAGGCGGTCTTCAATGTCTCCGGGCGTCCGGGTCTCGGGACGCCGGGACATTTCGGGGCTCAGGGCGGCGGTGTGCCGCGCATGGCCTCAGGCAACGGTGATGAAGTTGCCAAGCTCTGCCACAAGACGCTCGCCATCTTCCTTTGTGGCCGGGCAGGGCAGGGCTGAGAGCATGCCAAGGCCTTCCATGGCATCGTGATAGACTTCTGCGTCCCTGCCGGTCATGGCAAAGGCGTAGACAAAGGCATTGATGCTGAGAATGGCCATGACAGCAGCGCGCATGACAGCCATGTCGTCACGCCCCTCGCTCTCGTCGAGCAGGACTGCCTCAGGCTTGTGCTCTGCCTGCTGCATGGCAGTGCAGGCAGCCTCAAGGCTTGCAAAGGAGCGGATGGCAAAGCCGCGGGCGGCAAAGACATCCAGGGCAGGCTGGCATTTGTCCTGCATGGTACCAATATAGTAGAGTTCCACCTTCAGACTCCCTGATGTGACTTTCGTGGTTCGGGTCCCCGAGCCCCGGGCACAGGGCAAAAGACTCTGGTACGGAAGAGTTGCTGTGAGAGAAGTTTTGCTGACAAGAATGTGCGTGGCAAGGCTCGCGTCCCTGCATGGTGCGCAAAAGGCCCCGGGGAGCCCGGGGCCGGGAACGGTTGCACGACCTAGTGGTGGCCGCCACCGCCGTGGCAGGTGAACTGCTCGGAGAAGGCGGGGAGCTGGCCTGCGAGGAAGGCGTTGACTGCGTCACCCACGGTTGCATACTGGCCTGCGAAGTAGACATCAATGCCCACCTGTTTGAAGCCCATGAGCGGACGGAACCCCATACCGCCGGCAAGCAGAGCCTTCACACCGTGGCTTGCGAGGTGCTGCACAGGAGCAAGGCAGCCGCCCTGCTGATGGGGCACATTCTCAAGCGTGGAGACATTTTTGATGGCTCCATCCTCGATTTCCACGATGGTGTAGATGTCGCAATGGCCGAAGTGCATACCCATACCGGCTTCGAGACCGCCAGGCATATTGGAAGGAACAGCAAGAAGTGTGGTCATAATGTGTTTCCGTGAGCAGAGGACTGGAGCACGGACCTCCTGAGGTACTTTGAGGTTAGGGGAAAGGCTGGCACGTGGGCCAGCAGCCGGAAATATTATGGCAGGGAACAGAGCGAAACAGCCTTGAACTGCGCTAAACAGGGCTGAACGAGCCCTGACGGGGCAGGATTACAGTTCTGCCCTGAAGCTGCGCAGCTGCAGCTTCTCACTGGCCTTTGCTGTGGCCAGGGTGTCGATTCTGTTCCAGATGTCGCGAAGAAGAGAGGCAAGTTCGGAATCGGTCTCAGTCACAGCCTTGCCCTGGATGGTGGCTGTGGTGATGTCTGCGCTGAAGGGCACTGTGCCAAGCACTGTGTGGCCTTCCTGCTCGCACCAGGCCATGATGGCGGAGGTTTCCTGCTGGTTCAGATCCGCCTTGTTGACAATGACGCCTACAGGCACCCGGAAGTGGGCGCAGACCTGGGCAACGCGTTCAAAGTCATGTCTGCCGGAGAGGCTTGGCTCCACCACGGCCACTGCCAGGGTTGCGCCGGACAGGGAACTGATGACAGGACAGCCTGTGCCCGGGGAGCCGTCACAGAGAATGGTCTCGCGGCCCTGAGCTTTGGCCAGGTTCCTGGCCTCTCGCTTGAGCAGGGTGACCAGCTTGCCGGAGTTTTCCTGGCCAGGCACAAGCATTGCGTGCAGGAAGGGGCCGAAGCGGGTGTCGCCCACATACCAGTCGCCGCAGCGGGCTTCGGGAAAATCAATGGCCTTTGCCGGGCACAGGGCAGCACAGACGCCGCAGCCCTCGCAGTTGAGCTCGCTGACCCAGGCAATGCCATCGGTCATGGTGACTGCGTCAAACTGGCAGAGCTTCTCACAGCGGCCGCAGCCAATGCAGTCAGCGCTGCGCACAACGGCCTTGTTGCCGCCCATGAAGACATGGCTTTCTGTGTCCTTCGGGTCCAGCACAATGTGCAGGTCAGGCACATCGACATCAAGGTCGCAGAGGACGGCATTGTCTGCCAGAGCAGCAAATGCCGCACACAGGCTGGACTTGCCTGTACCGCCCTTGCCGCTGATGATGACTATCTCGCGCATGCCTGCCTCCCGAACAGCTCTCTGATGTCCTCTGCCAGCTTGGTGAAGCGCTCCTTCCAGGCAGGGGAAATGTCAGCAAGAAGTTTGCCTGTGGAGTAGGCGGCAGCTGCCTCAAGCTCAAAGGGCAGCTCTGCGAGCAGGGGCAGGTTGTGCTTCGTACAGTAGCTGCGCACCGTCTCGTCGCCTTGGGCATTGCCGGGGATGCCGGCCCTGTTCAGCACGCAGGCTAAGGGGCGGTTGAGCCTGCCAAAGGCCTGGTGGGCCAGTCTGAAGTCGTGCAGGCCAAAGGGGGAGGAGTCCACGACCATGATGATGGCATCCGCATGGCTGCCCACAGTGACTGCAGGACAGCTGACCCCTGGCGGGGAATCCAGCAGCACTTCAGGCTTCTGGCCTGTCTGTGCGGCCATCTCCTCTTCAAGGACGCTGAGGCGCTTGAACAGGGCCCTTATCAGGGGCGGGGTCATGACTTCGCCAATGCGGGTTGCGCCGGAGAGCCAGGGTGTTGCCGCATCCAGGGTACCGCTGTGCAGCTGGCCGATTTCGCGCTCGCCCTGCACAAGCGAATCTGTCTCGCAGACGGCAAAGCAGCCGCCGCAGGCATGGCACATGTCCGGAAAAATCTTGAGTTTGGTGCCGAATTTGGCAATGGCCCCGTAGTGGCAGATATCGTGGCAGCTGGAGCAGCCTGTACAGGACGCATCGAACTGCACGGGGATGGGCAGGGCAATGGTTGTACTGGCCGCAATGTCTGGCTTCAGGAAGATGTGCAGGTTCGGGGCCTCCACATCCGTGTCAGCCATGATGTGGGCAGTCGGCCAGACCCTGTCGAGAGAGGCTGCCACTGAGGTCTTTCCTGCTCCGCCCTTACCACTGGCTATGGCAATACGCATGGTGTGCTCGCTGGTGTGTCTGCTGTTTGCAATGGGGAATCTGTTGCGCACGCTGTTCAGGCGGGCATGCCGCTCTCGTGATTGGCGGCTTCGGCCTTTGTGCATTCGCCTTTGCAGAACTTTGCCAGGGCCTGGCCCACAGTCATATTGTCCATGTCCTGGTAGACAGCGATGCCGGCAGCTTCCAGGGCCTCGAAGGCCTTGGGACCGACATAGCCGCTGAGCACTGCCGTCACACCCGCATTGCACAGATGCTCGGTGGTGGCGATACCGGCACCCTGGGCCATGATCTGGGCATCACCATTATCAAGATAGGTGAGCTCGGGCTCCTTTGTCAGATCATTGTCTGCAAAGCTGGCCAGCACAAAGCCGCCGGCGCGGCCGTAGCGGGAATCCACCATATCTTCCAGGGTGGGGCCCTCACTGGAAATGGCAACGATAGTCATAGAATCAAGCCTCCTCTTGCGAAAGCAGCTGTGTCCATTCTGGAGCAGAACATAGGAACCGCCCTCAATGCGCAGGGCCTTGCCGTGCACCAGGGCCTCGGCAACGGCTTTCCGTGCAGCAGCCAGGGTGCGCCCGTAGGAATGGCGGGAGACTCTGACCCTTGCTGCAGCTTCGCTGGCAGTCAGCCCCTCAATGTCCGAGAGACGCAGGGCTTCCAGGCCTTCGACGCTGAGCCTGACCTCGTCCAGAAAGCGAAAGGGAATGCCGCAGGGCTTGAAGTAACAGGCATTGGGGGCCTGCTCCACGTGGCGGCAAAGTCTGGGTCTTGGCATGGCTTTTTTGTCCGTTGCTGTGCGCAATGCTGTATGCACTGTGTTTTGCTCAATTGCGCATAACATAGACCTGCCTCGGATTTTGTCAAGGCAGGCAGTGCAACATTTTGTCCATCTGGACTGCTATCCTGCTGGTATTGCAGATCTCTTTTTGCAGAGCACAAAAAAAGCCCCCACTCTGGCGCCCGGGGGCACGGCAGGGCAATACGCAGCAGCACATCTTCCGGCACTGTGCACAGGGCAGCTG
The DNA here is from genome assembly GCA_949291675.1 of uncultured Desulfovibrio sp. Taxonomy (GTDB): domain Bacteria; phylum Desulfobacterota; class Desulfovibrionia; order Desulfovibrionales; family Desulfovibrionaceae; genus Desulfovibrio. The sequence continues at coordinate 46,417 of CASEWR010000110.1, forward strand.
CCTTGCTGTGTCGTATGCTGTGTCGCAGGAGCCTGTGGCTGCAAAAAGCTTTCGGGAACTGCTCTCTTAAAGAAAGGTCTCTGTCATGCGTGAGCTGCTATTCACAGGACGCACACCTGTCCGTGCCCTGATGTCAGTCGCTTGACAAAGTGAGGAATGCAAAGGGGTTTCAGAAGTGTAACTGTTTGTTTTCCAGCTGAAAATTTTCGTCCAGATTGACACAGCACAAGGCGCACTGTACCGTTCCCCATCCGCAGACTGAAGAAGTGCTGCCATGAAGGACAGCTCTTTTGGGGCTGATGGGTCTGTGTGCACGCATCACTCGCTCTTAAGGTGCAAGCTGCAGCCTGCGGAAAAGCTAACGGAGAAATTTTTACACATATTTCAGGGGAGTATAATGTATATCCCGGTTCTCAGTTACATCGCAGACAGACTACCGTTCGGAAATTCCCTGGAGGGAATTTCCAGGGAGAAACTGGCCGAGCTCATGAAGCAGACCGGCACCCAGAAGTGGCACGAATTTGCCATTATGGACAGAAAGTGGCGACGGCATGCCTGCACAGCCTGCCGCTGGCTCAATGATGTGCTGCCCAGAGAGGCCTCGGTCTTTGAACCCGGCTGCGGCAGTGGCGCCAACCTGTTCTGGTTTGGCCAGAGGGGCATCACAAGGCTCTATGGCTCAGACATCGACCCCACTGCCCTTGTGCTGGGAAAGGAGCTGGCAGCCGTGCTCTCGCTCCCCCTTGAACTGTGGGAAGACGACAGCACCAATCCCTCCAGGCTGCCGGAGGACCTGGACGGCATCCTGTCGGTGAACTGGCTTTACCACATCCGTGGTGCAAGCTTCAGTGACTTTCTGGAGCGCTATCGTCCGGCCCTGAAGATCGGCGGCTACCTTGCCTGCGATATGGTGACACGCCACTACGACAGGGTGCCTGGCAATCAGTGGCACTCTGATGACGGCAAGCTCCCTGTGGAGCAGCGCAGACCCTCGGAGTACACCATCCGCCTCGACAGGGAAGAGCTCAGCGCCATTGCCATTCGTCATGGCTTTGCCCTGCTGCGCTCCACCTGCTTTGTGCTGACTAAGCCGCAGCGGGCCGTCTACCTGTTCCGACGCGTGGAGTAGCAAGCCGGGGGCCGCGGGCTGCATCAGTGTTCAGAGCAGGGCGCAGGAACGGGCCCCTGTGCCGAAGGAATGCAATAAAAAAAGCGATATTTGCAGATGCTTTGCAAATATCGCTTTTATAGCTTGTACATTTGGGGCCAGCCCGGGGGACGGCGTCTGGCAGGTGAACTCCCTGGCAGGACTATCTGGCAAAGTACTCTTTCCTTGGTTGCGCACTCTCCAGAGCCCGCAAGGGCACGAGCACAGGATTGGCAAGGTAAGTCCTGTCGCAGCTGTTGAGATCGAGCTCCCATTCTTCAAAGGGCAGAATGAAGTTGCGTCCGTCAAAGCGGACATAGCGCACGTCATACTGTGCCACCAGATCGTGCAGATTCTCAAGCTTGCCCTGCGAGAATGTGCCGTGTACCCTGTCGTACTGACGCACAGCGGCCTGCATCTGTTCAAAGACCTGTGTCCGCAGCAGCGCAATGGCCTGATCCGGTTCCTCAAAGAGATCCTCAAAAGCCAGCCGTTCCCCATGACGCAGACCAAGGAAAATGGTCTCTCCTCTGAAGGTGTAGGAGCGTGCCATGCTGAGATTGGTGTTGCTGGAGGAACTGATGGCAGCGAGCGTCCTGCTCTCGAAATCTACGCTGTATTCGGTGATGGCGGCAAACTGGAGAGGCAGATAGATGCTGGCTTCAGGGGTGAGGGTAACACCATCCATCTCTTTGAAATCTAAGGTGATGTCCTCATCAATCAGCGCAGCATCCCCTGCACCGGCAGTGCTGTCATACTGGTGCTGCATAACAAAGCGATAGCGCGCTGCAGCCTTATCGCGCAGGAACTGATTGATGGCCTCGTTACGTGCCCGCTTGCTGATTGAAGTGCAATACCAGTTTGTGACCACAGGTTTTGAGGGCATGATGAGCACATCCCAGGTGACAACATTGCCGTTATCAAGCAACCTCGGCTGATCATAGGCGATGGAGAAGCGTACATGATCGTGCTTTTTGAGCGCGATCTTGTAGTTGAGCACAGCAAGACGCCGGAGCAGCAGAAGCGTTGCAGTTTCCACATCAGATTCGTTTTGCTGAACCATGCGTTCCATGAGCTCTCCACGTGCCTTGAGCCATGCCCTCTGCTCTGCAAGCTCATATTTCATTTGTTCAGGAGTAGACACGCTTTTGAGCAGCTTCCAGGCTGCATTGAGTTGCCTGTCAGCATCTCTGTATGCCGGAGATTGCTGCAGGTAGGACAGATGCATTTTTTCTGTAAAGACTGCTGCGTCTGCGCAGGGAGGCAGACACAGACCGAGCAAAAGACACAGTGTGAGCAGAAGTTTCATGTTTTGCTCCCCTAGCCCGAAGGCCAGTTGTACGCCCTCGCCAGTGCTGAAAGGGGTTTTGTGTGTGCCGCACCGTTTCTGCCATGCACATCCACGCAACGCAGGTTCCTTTTCGGAAGGCTGAGGCAGATCAAAGCAGGCTTTGTTCAAGACTCGCCCTTCAGGGCGGAGCAGCTGGCAGTTGTTTGTCCCCGATCTCGTTTGTGTTCCATTCTCCTGCACAGAGCATTCTGCAGCAGATACAGCAGCACGTTTTCTGTGCAGCGCAACAATACAGGCAAAGCCCAGGCAAGACAAGAAATGCAGCCTGCATTCTCACCCAGGCTCCTGCAAAGTACAGTCACAGGAATTGTGACAAAGTGGAGGCAGGGCCCTGGTTCAGGCTGTTTCGGGGCTGCCCGGTGCTGTGCTCCGGGAAGCGTTGCAAAGACAGCAGTCTGTAAAATCAGCATATGCAAAATATTTGCATATACTAAATTTTTATTTGGGGGTCGAGTGTGTACTGGCAGCGTCACGGGAAAGCCAGGTTGCAGGAGGAGTGCAGCCGGCTCAGGCCTTCTTCTTCAGTTTGCGCCAGAGGGTCGTGCGACTGATGCCAAGGCGTCTGGCGGCTTCCGCGTGGTTGCCGGCGCACTCGGCAAGCACGCGTCCGAGCAGCA
>CASEWR010000111.1 GCA_949291675.1 uncultured Desulfovibrio sp.
AGCATCCAGCACTTCCTCCATGCCCGGCACTGCCACATTGGAGAGGCTGATGGAGGAGATGCGGTTGATGAGGTCCGCACATTCCTTTGCCGCATCCAGGGAGCCTGAGGAAAAGTCAAAGGCTCCGTCTGCTGCTTTGGCTGTCATGCGTGCCTCATGCACATCTGCAGGCGTTACCTCCCTGCTGCCAGTGGCAGCACAGACTGAGGCCTTGGCTGCGCCTGGCAGAAGCGTGCACAGTCCTGCCAGCACAAGGCAGCAGAGCAGGCACAGACAGAGGCTGGCATGCTGTGTCGTCTGCACTACATATCTGCAGGCTGCTGCCCCCTGCCTGCATGCGGTATGATGCTGTGTGTGCTGCGTCGTGTTCTGCATCGTCTGGTGTTGTGTGTTCTGCATCGTGTTCTGTGTCATCTTGTATGTTGTGCTGTGTCTCATGTCCTGCGTCGTCTGTTGCCTTGTGTCCTGTCTCATATCCTGCGTCATATCCAGTTTCATGCCCTGCTTCCTGTTCTGCATTGCTGCCTGCTGCAACTGATGTTCGTCCTGTGTCCTCATAGTTCTGCTTCTGCTGCCTTCCCTGTCTTTGTCTGCATCCTGTTCTCTGTGACATGGCATACCACAACCCTCTGTCCTGTTGCGTCCCTGGTTGCATCCTGCGCCAGACTCCCTGCTGCTTTGCCATTGTCCGGCCCGAAAACGGATCAGAAAGCTGACCAGAATGCTGGCACAACATCTGTCCTGTGACCTGCCAGCTGCCTTTGTGCATTGTCGCCTCGCGACATGCCAGCGTCTTGCGTCAGGCAGGACAGCTGCGGGCAGTACTCATGAATCAGTCCGGGGTCAGTCTGAGATCAGTCTGAGATCAGTCCGGGAGCAGTCAGAACGTTGCACGCATGCGTCGGGTCTCTGTGTAGCCAAAATGGCAAACACTGTCAAGATATTTTGGTATGTCATTTTTTTTCTTGACAACAAAACCGTGCTGACGTAGGTTGTGACCCGGCAGTAAGCCCCGGGTGATCACACAGATGATCACGGGGCTGAACATTCGGGTGGCCAGGCAGATGGTCAGATGATCGATAGTCAATCGATAGTCAGAGGCTCGGCAGGGGAAGACAAGCCATGCTCAAGACCTGCTGCTGACCTGCTGCCGGCAGCTGCCCGGCCCAGTCAGAACGCTGGAACAAAAAAATTGAAATGTGCAACAGTTGAAAAGGAAGACCTATGTCAGACAAAACACTGCAGTCCGCTGCTGCCACAGGCAGGGACATGACAGGAAGCAACACGACAGAAAGCAGCAGGGGAGACACGCAGGAAAAGAGCGCACGGGCCATTGCCCACACGTGTGATGCCGGCAATGTCCCGCCCTGCCCCCGCTGCAATGCTCCCATGGAGCCTGTGCTGCGCGACGATGTGATCCTCTTCTACGGCTGCTCGCGCTACAGGGAGGACGGCTGCCGCGGCAGGTGGTCCTTTGAGCGCGATGCCAATGGAGACTCCACAGACAGACTGGTGCTGCTGAGCTGCCCGGAATGCCATCAGGGCCTGCGCAAGGGCTACGGCAGAAACGGCAGACCCTACTGCGCCTGCTTTGAGGCCGCAAAGCACAAGGGTGGCCAGACCATCTTCTTTGATGAGGAGGGCAGGCCCGGGGGCGGCAACTGGAAGAAGACCAGGTTCACCTGCCCAGAGTGCGGAGCACCCCTGGTGCACTTTGTGGTGCAGAGCGGCGCGCGCAGGGGCAAAAAGACCTTTGCCTGCTTTGCCTCTGCGCAGCACACCCCCAAAACGCCGCACTACTGGGAGGATTTGAACGGAGAGCCGGCATGGTAGCCGGCAATGGCAGCAAAGACGGGGCTTCGGCCAGGACTTCGCGTATGCACACACTGCGCGCCAGACTGGGGGCTGCCACAGGCTTTTCCACAGGCATGGACTTTGCGAGGCACCTTGGCAGGCATCATCCTCTGGACAGACTTGCCGACATCCGCAGCCGCCTTGCGGACAATCTGTGCAGGGAAGAAGAGCTGACTGCAGCACCCTTTGCCACTGTGCTCAGGGTCTGGGGCATCAGCTCGCCTGCAGGCGATGAGGAAACAGCACGCAACCTGGCCCTCTATGTGCGCAGCAAGAGACGGGAGGCCTGCATCCTTGGCCTGCTCACCCTGACAGGCCTTGCTGCCTGCTACGCAAGCCTGCTCTTCCCGGCCAGGGTTGCCATTGTGCGCATCCTGGCAGGCCTTGCCTGCACAAGCTTTGTGGCAGCCTCGGCGCTCATGTGTCTGGCAGCCTGCTGGCGGGTGCGTGTGTGTACACAGCAGCATTTTGTGCCCTTTGTGCACTGGCTTGCCCAGAGCTTCCTGCCCTGGAAGCAGGCTGCGACAAGCCCGTCAAACAGCCCGCCCCATAGCCCGTCAAAAAGCCCGCCAATAAGCCCGTCCGGGAGCTGTTCCAAAACCAGCTCCAGGCCCTGTGCCAGATCCCCTTCCGAGCGCCCGCAGGAGAGCCCACAGGAGAGCTCTCTGAAGAGCCCGTACAAGACGTCACCCTGAGCGTGACCCTGAACGTCATCCTCTGCGTCATCTTCTGTGCACGCGTGCCAGGCTGTCAGGCAGGCATGTCCTGCAAAACAGGCATGCCCTGCCTGGCAGCAGGCTGGCAGCAGGCTGACACGCCTGACAGTTGGGCGCAGCTGCGCTGAGCCCCGGCTCACACCAGTCTGCGCCTGGCTGCCAGAAACCACGTGTGCAGGCAAACTCGTTGCAATAAGCACAAGTTTACTGCGCAGTATTGTCCGTGCTTTCTTCGTGTGCACGCTTGACGTGCTGGACAATGCGCCTGGAGACTTCCTTCTGGTCACGGTCGTGCAGGGCCTGCAGCAGACCGACATGCTCCTTGTGCAGTACTTCCTGGCTCTCGGGCACATAGCCGTAATTTGTCCAGGCCATGATCCAGGCCTGATGCAGCTGGCTCTGCACACAGTACAGAAGGTCATTGCCCACAAATTCTCCCACCTTCTCCTCAAAGCTCATGTCCAGCCCCATGAGTTCACTGCCCGGCAGGTCCTCGCGCATGTTCTCCTGCACAAGGGTGTTGAGCTCGTCGAGCTGGGCATCCGTACAGGTGCTGCAGAACTCCAGGAAGATTTTTTCCTCGATGAGGGAGCGCAAGTCCACCAGCTTGCGCAAAAACTCTCTGTCCACTGTCTTGGGCACAGTGCAGGAGAGCAGACAGGGATTGCCACTGTGTGTCATGTCCGCCACATAGGTACCACTGCCCATGCGGCTGACAACCTTGCCTGCAGCCTCAAGGAGCTTCAGGGCCTGGCGCACCAGGGTTCTGCTCACGCCAAGACGCCCGGCGAGCTCGCGCTCCGGGGGCAGGCGATCGCCCGGTTTGTAGACAGGGTCTGACACCAGCGCATCAAGGCTGGCAAGAACCTTCTGAAAGACATCCTGGCGTTCAATGGGATGGAGCGTGGAAATTTTACTGGTAACCATGGGCTCACGTGTAGAACACTCAGGCCCGGAAAACAAGTCCCCCGGCCACGTACCCTGCTGATTTTGCCGACAGAAAAATTTGTCTGGCACTGCCGCAGGCACAATCAGACAGCAGGCCGGACAGGCGGCCTGCAGCGGACTGCATAAGAACCGGACAGGGCAAATCAGGGCACAGGCAGGCAGGGGCCCGGAAACGAACTGGAAGCGGACAGGGACACACAATGCAGCACAGCTGCATCCGGCAGCGACCGGCAGCGACCGGCAGCGGCGGGCAGTACCCTGACAGCATCCTGACAGTGCCCTGGCAGCATCAGACAACCAGACAACAAGACAACAGCCGGAGTGTGCCTATGGCTGACACCTTCCCGGACCTTGCCGGGCTGAAGAGTACGGACATCAGTGTTCAGGTGCTCTCCTCTCTCTTTGGCGAGGGCTGGCATGATCTCTCCTCCCTGGCTGCCAGTGGCAGCGGCGCTGTGCTCGGGGACCTGCTCTTCACCCTCTTCAATGTCCTCAACTGCTGCTGCGCCATTGTGGTGGCCTGGCTCTTCATTCTGACCACCCTGGCAGCCACCCTGGGTGCAGCCCAGGATGGCAGGGGCATTGCCGGCCTGCGTTACTCCAATGCCTGGATTCCCTTGCGCTACTCCTTTGCCATGGGCGCCATCACCCCGGTCTTTTCCGGGCTCAATGCCATGCAGATCATCATGCTCTCCTGCATCTCGCTCTCAGTGCAGTTTGCAGACACCATGTGGGAAACTGGCCTTGAGCACCTGGGTAAGACAGGCTCTGTGGCGGCCAGGGCAGAACCAGCTGTGGCAGGCTCTGCCTCCCAGGTCCTGCCTGTGCTCATCGAGCACCATGTGCTGCGCAGCTACTTTGAAAAGACAGAAATGTGTGCTGTGGCCACAGCCGGCAGAAAGCGCAGCGAGGACTGGTCCCTCAACCGCTATGTGGTGAGCTTTGAGCTGCCGTATCTCATGAACTGCCCCAACCTGCGCGGCGATGACGGCTTTGGTGTCACCCTCAACCCTGCCCTGGACTTCGGAGACTTCGGGCAGATCACTGTCTCCACCCCCATTCAGGAGGCCTCGCAGGCTCTTGCCGAAGTTCTTGCCCCTTCAGGCTCGCTCTACAAACAGACACAGGCTGCCGTGAACGCAGCCCTCGCTGCCAGCGACGAGGACCGCTATGCTGCTGCAGGCATCAGCGCGCTTGCCCGCTCCTACCAGCAGACTGTTGCTGCAGCCTTAAAGCAGGCTGCAGCCCGTGTGGAGGAGCGCAGGGCCGCCATGCTTGAGGACTTTACCGCACAGGCTGCCACAGGTGGCTGGTGGCTTGCAGGCTCCTACTACTGGACACTGGCCAGGATGGCTGCAGATGCTGTGGAGGTCATGCAGGACAGAACCACTGCCAGACCTGTGAACCTGGAGGCCTTGTCCGAGTTCATGAACCCTGACCTTGAGCGCAGCATACAGCTGGCCAGGGAGCTCTCGCGCCAGGCTCTGGTCATTGCCACAGAAGGCGACGGCACAAGCAATCCCCTGACAGGAGCAGCCCTGGTGAATGGCCAGGCACGGGAAGCCGAACAGGCCAGCGATCTGGCCAATACCTCTGTGCTGGCCGGGCTGACAGGCTTTTTCTCAGGCGCAGCCCATGCCATTTCCGAATTTGCCCTGGACGACACTGCCCTGGCAGGCGGGGTCATCTCTGTCATTGAGGGCCATGACCTCGTTTTCAACGTGGTCAAGGCCTCACGCACCCTCATGAATGTCTGTGAGAATGCGGTGGTGACCTACATGTCCCTCAAGCTCTTTGGCCACAGCTTCTCCTTCTTCAGCAAAAATCCCGTGACCGGCGTGGTGGTCTCGGCAGCAGAGGACATTCTGGACCTGGTGGGCAAAATTGCCCTGGCCATTGCCGCCCCTTTGTGGCTTGTGGCCTGGTTCTATGCCTACATGCTGCCGATGCTGCCCTTCATTGCCTGGTTTACGGCCATCATCGGCTGGCTTGTGCTCTGTCTGGAGGCCATTGCAGCCTGTCCTTTGTGGCTCATTGCCCACTGCATGCCTGACGGGGACGGCTTTGCCGGCGCCAGTGCCAGAGCAGGCTATGCCCTCTTTCTGAGTGTCCTGCTGCGCCCGCTTCTGCTCGTGCTCTCCTTCTTCATGTGCATGGCCATCATGTCTGTCTCAGGCAGCTTCATGGGTGCCCTGCTCATTCCCTTCTTTGATGCCCAGGGCGGTGCCTTTGCTGTGGGCGGTTTTGGCACCAGCGGCTGGGGCGTGACTGCCAGTATCACCACCGTCCTTCTGGTGGGCTTTGTCACAGGCATTGCCACCTGGAAGCTCTTCACCCTCATCACCATGGTGCCTGACCGCATTATCCGCTGGGCAGGCCAGCTTGTGGCAAGCCTCGGAGACTTCCATGCCGAGGCAGCCATACAGCAGGGCAAGGCCTCCATGGATGCCACTGCAGGCAGAATGCTGCCCTCCATTGCCGCAGGCTCTGCCATCGGTGCTGTGGCAGGTATTGGTGCTGCCAGCGCCAGACGCCACAATGAGGCCCTGCGTCGCGAGCTTGCACAGGGCAAGCGCCAGGACAGTCAGGACAGTCAGGACAGCCAGCCCTGATCCGAGCTGAGCTGAACTGAACTGATCTGAGCTGGATTGGGCAGATCGGGGCACGTTCGTGTTGCCAAAGCTCAGGCAGCCGGCAACCTGGCCTGATTTTGCGGGGCGTGTTCCCAGGTATTCCAGTTATCTCTTTATTTTCTTGATTTTCTGCAACTGCTCCTGCAGTTGCAGTTCTTTCTTCCTTTGTTCCTGCTTTCTTTTTCGTCCTTCATTCCATATTTTAAAGGAGTAGTACAGCACAACAATATTGCCGACAATGAGTGCGACAATGCCGAAGACACGGATGGCCGTGCTTTCTCCTTCAATGAAGAGATAGTTGAAGTTGATGGGATCGCCTGTCTGTACCCAGTCAGCGACTTCCATGAACAAGCCGATATCCCCGATGATGACGATCAAAAGCCAGACAATGAAGGTAGGAAGACTCATCAGATTTCTCCGGTTTCCTGTCGGTCTGTGAACTGCTGGGCATGGCCCTGCGGCAGGCAGGGCTTTGCCAGCACGAGACCCGGGATGTTGCTGCTGCCAGACCATACAGCCAGGCACAGGAAGAGACAAGCCTGCCGCAAAGGCTGTTGCGTGCGCAAGGCGCACTGTTCTCTTTGCGAACATATCGGCAGCAGTGTCTGTTCCAGAAAGGAGCACTTGCCTGCACGCATTGCGAGCACAGCTGCTTGTGAAAAAAAGAATCATTTTTGAATCAGGGCAGGTGCAGCATCTGGCATAGCCCGTGCATTTCTGCGGGCATCATCTGTCAGTCACCAAAGCCATTACCGAAGCCGGGTATCGGAGCCAGATATCGAGGAGGAAGCCATGGACAAGACACGCTGCACTGCAGGCAGTGTTGCCCAGCAAGAAGTCAGGCAGCACTGCTCCCTGTGTCCCATGCCCTGTCCTGCCCGTGCACTGTCTTCGGGGGCATGGCGGAACAGACTGCACAAAGCGCTTTAACGACAGCAGAGCAGATGGCCGGGGGCTGCCCGACACAGAAACACACACTGCTCTGCTGACAGGACGGCTGTGTACGCTGTCCTGTTCCACCAACCGCGCCCTGACACACAGTGCGACTCGCCATTCTGCCGGCCATTCTGCCTGCCATTCTGCCGGCTGCCGGACTGCGCTGCCTGATGCCCGACAGCAGACAGCAGCGAGGGCAGCAACGGGGACACATGTCAGGGACAAACCACGGGAGGAACTATGAAACGACTTGTCACTCTGCTGCTGGCTGCCGCTCTTGCCTGTACTGCCGCACCTGCGCAGGCTGTTGAATTCAGGGCAAGCGGTGAATGGCTCATGGGCTTCAATGCTGCAGAAGGCAGCCTGGTCAGCCACAAGCGCCTTCAGGGAAGGCGGGCAAAAGCGGACAACAACGATATCTTCTCTGCCGGTCAGCGCCTGCGCCTGCAGCTGGATGCCATTGCCTCGGAAACGCTGTCCGGGACTGTCTTCTTTGAAATCGGCGACACAGTCTGGGGGCAAAGCGCCACTGGCGGAGCCCTTGGCGCAGACAGCACCAACATCATCAAGCTCAAGCGCGCCTACCTGGACTGGGCAGTGCCTGGCACTCAGCTCAAGGTGCGCATGGGCCTGCAGGGGCTTCCGCTGCCCTTTGCTGCCGGCGGCTCTGCCATCCTCAACGATGACGTAGCCGGTGTTGTGGCCAACTGGCAGTTCCATGAGCATGTCGGTGTGACCCTGACCTGGGCACGGCCCTACAATGACAACTATACTGCCGTGACAGGAGATGCGTCCGCAAATAACAAAAGCAACTATCTGGACAACATGGATCTCATTGCCCTGGCTGTGCCCCTGACCTTCGAGGGCATTGAGGCAACGCCCTGGGTCATGTACGGCACCATTGGCCAGAATACCTTCCGGGGAAACGACAATGTCCGCCGCTGGTTCACCATGAGCGGCTATGAGCCGGACAACGGACGCTGGAACAGCACCACCTTTGATCGCGAACGCGCCACCACCTCAGCCTTCTGGGCCGGACTGCCCGTGAAACTGACCCTCTGGGAGCCGTGGAACATCGAGTTCGACATCAACTACGGCTATGTGCAGAGCATGGGACGCGGCTGGATGCTGAACAATGAAAACTGGAAGCGCTATGACACCAGACGTGAGGGCTGGCTTGCCAAGGCGCTGGTGGAATATCAGCTGGACTGGGGTACCCCGGGCATCCTTGGCTGGTATGCCTCAGGTGATGACGGCAATCCCGGCAACGGCTCCGAGCGCCTGCCCACTGTCTCGGCTGCAGGCAACTTCACCTCCTTCCTGGGGGACGGCAACCTTGCCTGGGCAAGCTCCACCGAGTTGTACGACCGCAATCTCTCCTATGCCGGCACCTGGGGCATAGGCCTGCAAATCAGGGATATGAGCTTTGTTGAGGATTTGAAACACACCTTCAGGGCTGTGTACTGGGGCGGCACCAACTCCCCTGCCATGGCAAAGTACGCGCAACATCCCTGGGGCTGGGGCTCAAGCGTCGATGAGGCTTCCCATGGCGATCTCGAACACTACCTGACCACCAATGACGGCATCCTGGAATTCAACCTGGTCAATGCCCTGCAGCTCTATGAGAACCTGCAGATCAACCTGGAACTCAGCTACCTTGTGAACTTCCTGGACCAGAGCACCTGGGAAAAGTCCCGGGGCGGGATGCTGGGCAATACCTGGTCAAAGCAGGATGCCTGGAAGGCACAGCTCATCTTCGCCTACACCTTCTAGGGTTTGCCTGTTCGTTCTGTCAGACACTTGTGTCAGACACACTGCCAGCCACAGGG
>CASEWR010000112.1 GCA_949291675.1 uncultured Desulfovibrio sp.
TGCCTCTGGGCATGGAGGTATCGAACGAAGGTCTTGCCTGCTGGCTGCGCCACAGGAAACTTCCTCAAAACAGGGCCAATATCCACTCGCTCCTGGCAAAGTTCGGTTTGTCTGCAAATAGTACTATGGCCATCATAGAACTCTGCACAGGACTCTCCCTTGCTGATTGCTACTGGGTAGTCCCAAAAGGCTTTGAGAAGAACTTTGACCAGTGTAACCTCTTTGAAAACAGGTTCAGTACAGTGCTGGCCTCTCTTGCTTTTACCGGCAATGGCAGCATTGTACGCAGATCTTTGCTCTCAAGTCCGGAATTCACAACCAATGGTATGTTGCCAAAGTGCTGGAGACGGCAGTCTGGACGAATTTGTTTGTACAAGGGCGGTACCGAGGGCGCTTCCAATACGGGCAATGAGCCATATTCAGAGTTCTATGCCTGGCAAATTGCCGAAGTGCTTGGCGTGAAGGCCATTCCCTATACTCTCAACCGCTGGAAATCGAGGCTGTGCTCTGTCTGTGAGCTCTTCACCAGCAAGGAACGTTCCTTCGTTCCTGTTGGTCAGGTGGTGAGGAGTGGCGGGATGCAGGCTGTCATCAACTATTACGCAGGTCTTGGGGCAGTCTATCGAGACATGCTTGAGGACATGTTTGTTTTCGATGCTGTCATTGCCAATACCGATCGCCATCTGGGCAACTTTGGTTTTCTTGTGGATGCCAGAAGCAATACCCTGGCAGGACCGGCACCCCTTTTCGACCACGGAAATGCGCTGTTCAACTATGCCTCGCCCCTGGAGCTCGCGAACAGACAGGCTTTTTTTGCCTTTGCCGATGCGCAGTTTCCTGCGTGCCACAACGATTTCTTCTCTGCGGCGCGAGCATGCATAAAACCCCGACATCGCGAGGGGCTGCGCCGCCTGCTGAACATCCGGCTGAAAAGGCATCCCCGCTACAATCTTGCCCCGAAGCGTCTGACTTTCCTTGAAGAAGCCGTGCAGCAGAGGGCGTCTCGTCTGCTTGAGGGGACAAAGCAGAGCACATGTGAACTGACTTTCTGGTAGCCGGAAGGCCTCTGACAGTCCTGTGCTGTGCAGAACTGAGGTTGTTACATGTGTGATTGGCTCTCATACTCTTGTCAGCAAAACTTCGATCACATCACCCCAGGACAACAGACCAGTCAGGGACAGCAGGAGCCCGGTTCTGTCGTCATGTGTGTTGCGGGCTGCAGCCGGCACAAAGGGGCGCACCAGGCAACTGTTCACCCGATGCGCCCCTGCAGGCTGGAGCCTCGCCTGCTGTCAGCAAGCCCGGCTTTACACATCAGCCGAGCTGCCAGGATTTGATGGTGTTCTGCAGCTCCCAGAGGCGGGCATAGGTGCCCTTACCTGCCAGCAGCTCCTCATGGCTGCCCTGCTCTGTGATGCGGCCCTTCTCCAGCACCAGGATGGAGTCCGCATACCTGATGGTCTCCAGCCTGTGGGCTATGACCAGCAGGGTCCTGCCGGACAGAAGGGCATTGAGGCCCTCCTGGATACTGAGCTCGTTTTCCGGGTCCAGAGAGGCTGTGGCCTCATCGAGAATGATGATGGGGGCATCCTTCAAAATGGCCCTGGCTATGGACAAACGCTGCTTCTCGCCCCCTGAGAGCCTGGCTCCGCCCTCGCCCACTCTGGTCTCATAGCCCTGCTCAAGCTTGTCTATGAAGTCCTGGCAGCGGGCCAGGCGGGCAGCCTCACGGACTTCCTCTGCTGTGGCATCAGGTCGGGCCATGTGGATATTGTTGAAGATAGTGTCGTCAAAGAGCCAGACATCCTGGAAGACAACGCTGAACTGTCTGTACAGATCCTCCTGGGAGAAGGAACGTATGTCTGCACCTCCAAGGGTAATCCTGCCTTCGCGCACATCCTGAAAGCGCAAAAGCAAATGGGCTATGGTGCTCTTGCCAGCGCCTGATGGGCCTACCAGGGCAGTGACACTGCCTTCAGGCATGGTAAAGGAGACTGCGTGGAGAATGTCCCTGCCGTCTTCATAGGCAAAGCTCACGTTTTCAAAGCACACGGCATGCCCTGTCACAGGCTCTGCCGGCAGGGTCTGCGGCACCGGTTCTGCCAGCATGCCGGAAAGCTTGTCTGCGGCAGCAAGGCAGTTGCGCATTTCAGGCAGCACCATGCCGAAGTCCCGCACTGGCTCCACAAAGCGGCTGCCCACAATGAGAAAGAACATGAAGCTGGCCAGGCCCACACTCTTGTTCTCCACCATGGACAGGCCCAGCATGAGGGTTGCCAGAAAGCCTGCATCCAGCACTGCGGAATACGCCAGCGTGAGCAGACCGTACTTCCCTTCCATCTTCACGCTCAGCTTCCCGTAGCGCTGCCAGCTTGTGATGAGGGGCGTATAGCGCAGGCCAGTGAGGTTCACGGCCTTCAGCTCCCTGATGCCGCCCACATACTCCATGAGACTGGCATAGGAGGCATCCCTGGCCTCGCGATACTCAGGCCCGAGGGCAGCAGTGACGCGGCAGGCCCAGAAGACCAGGGGCAGGGCCAGAAGCGTTGCCAGTATCAGTATCCCTGTCACCTGCCAGCTGACAAAGAGCATGACAAGGCAGAGCAGCACAGGAAAGACAAGGCATGCTGACATGTCAAAAAGATACATGCCATAGAGCCCTTCCATGCTCCTGATGTCATCAATGAGGGCCCCGGAGACAGCCCCGGCATCTTTTTTGCGGAAAAAGGCCAGGGAGAGTTTGCGTACATGATCGCACAGTCTGAGCCGCAGGCCGGCAGCGATGGCATAGCAGCCTGTGTAGGCGCTGATAAGGTAGCGCAGATTGAAGAAGGCAAAGGCCAGGGCCAGAATGACGAGCACTATGACCCAGACAAGCCAGTCCCAAGTTCCTCCTTCTGTCTGGAGGAAGAGGGTCTGCAAGAGGAAGAAGGCAGCAATATAGGAGAGCTGCTGTGCGCCCAAAAAGCAGAGGTTGAGCACAAAGGTGCGGCGCAGGGCTGCTGCGCTGTCACCGGCAAGGGCAAGAAGCATCTTCAGCATGAGCAGGCCTCCCGTGTCCGTATGCTCCAGGACCTGGCCTTGTGATGGGCCTGCCACAGCGAAGCATAGACACCTCCTTTTTCCAGCAGGTGCTCATGACTGCCCTGCTCCACCAGTTCCCCTTCCTGCAGCACCAGAATCTGGTCTGCCCTTGCTATGGTGTGCAGCCTGTGGGCCACCACGATGACCGTGCGATCGCGCAAAAGACCGGACAGGGCTGCCTGTATCTCTGCCTCGCTCTCAGCATCGGCAAAGGAGGTGGCTTCATCCAGCACTACAATGGGGGTTGCCCTGTAGGCCATCCTGGCCAGGGCAATGCGCTGCTTCTGGCCGCCGCTCAAATGCACCTCGCCGCCTTCCCCGATGCGCGAGGCATAGCCATTGGGCAGAGCCTCGATGAACTGGCTGCAGTGCGCCCTTCTGGCAGCTTCTTCCACTGCCCTGATGTCCGGGTCCTGCACGCCCAGGGCGATGTTTTCAGCAATGGTGCCGGAAAAGATGTGCGGAGACTGAAAGACAGTGGTGATCAGGCTGGCAAATTCGTGTTCCGGGAAGGCAGAGATGGGATAGCCGTCAATGCTGACTGTGCCGGAGCTGATGCGTTCAAGGCCTGTGATCGCGCAGGCCAGGGTGCTCTTGCCTGAGCCGGAAGCACCCACAATGGCTGTGGTGGTGCCCGGCTCAGCCGTAAAGGAGATATTGTTGAGCGCAGTCTTCTCACCATAGCACACGCGGAGATTGCACACCTGCATCCTTGCCTTGCGCACCACCGAGGCTGTGAAGGAGCCTGTCTCCTCCACAGGGGCTGCCAGGATGCTCCTGAGTCTGGCTATGCTCTGGGTGAGCTCCGAGGCAATGCCAGCCAGGCGCACCAGCCGTGTCAGCGGAGAGAGGCAGACGCAGCCAAGCATGAGGAAGAGCGTCACTTCCGAGAGGGTGGCATACCCTGCAAGATACAGAGGGGCTCCCGCCACAGCAGCCACGGTGAAGGGCAGCAGCGTCAGGGTGGAGAACAGGGCCCAGCGAGGTGCAAAGGTTCGATAGCCCTGGATCTGTATGTCTCTGAACACCTCCACGCAGTGCTGCATTTTGGAGAAGGAATTCAGGCCTCTGTTGAAGAGCTTGATGACAGGCATGCCGTGGGTGAACTCTACCACTGCCGAGTTCAGTTCTTCCAGGGCCGCATTGTAGCGCTCGAGAACACTGCCCTTGAGCATGCGTGCGTAGCTTGACAGCTGCACCACAAGGCAGAGGACAAAGAGCAGCACAAAGCAGGCTCCGAGATAGCCGTTGACCAGCACAAGGCAGATCAGGGAAGCCACAGGCAGAAGCAGGGCAGAAACGGCATCCGGGATATGATGCGCCAAAAAGCCCTCAATCTGTCCTATGTCGCTTGTGAAGACCTTCTTGAGGCCGCCAGTGGTCTGGCTGGCATGCCAGGACATGGGCAGCCTGCCCAGGTGTTCCAGCACCCTGGTGCGCACATCTGTGGCAACAACCATGGCAGCCAGATGGGAGAGGGCCGTTGCGATAAAGGAGGCCAGCCAGCGTGCCAGTACGGCAAGCAGGGCCCACAGGCACAGCTGTTCAGGCCCGGCAAGCAGAGACTGGGGCCAGAGGGGATTTCCGCTCAATTGCTCAAGCATGAGCCAGGCAACTAGGCAGGGAACGGGAAGAAGCAGTGTCGCCACTGCACCAAAAACAAGAGCACTGGCCAGCAGCAGTCTGACCAGTGGTGTAACCCGGATGACAGTGACCTGTGTATCCATGATGTGCCCTCTGCAAAGTGTCCCCGCAGGACAGCATGACAGGGCTTTTTGCCTGCAGTACTGCCTGCGGGGACGTATGTTGCATCAGAAGGTATACTTGAGCTGCACGCCGATTTCACGCGGGCGGGCCATCATACCGTATTTTGTGCTGGGAGTGTAATAGTTGAGGTACTTGGTGTCTGTCAGGTTGTTGCCATAGACATAGACAGCAAAGGGCTCGAACTCATAGCCGACACGGGCATTGAGCAATGTCACAGGATCCCTCTTGGAGTCATTGTCTTCAGTCCAGTACATCTGACCGTAATGCAGCACTTCACCCCTGGCAAAGAAGCCTTTTTCATGGCGGTACTGCAGGGCAAAGCTGGCTGTATAGTCCGGCGTATAGGGTATCTTGTTGCCTGCATAGTCATTGCCCTGGTGGGTATAGTCATCCAGCCTGGTCCACAGGTAGCCGAAGCTGAACTCCGCATCAAGACCGGGTAGAAGGCGGGCCACAGCATCAAGTTCTGCGCCATAGATTCTGGCAGAGCCGGCATTATCACTGACGTAGCCGCCTGTAGACATATCAAATTTGATGACCTGCAGGTCCTGGACAGAGGAGTGGAAGAGGGCCAGGTTCAGGAGCAGACGCTTGTCAAACCATTCTGTCTTGGCACCGATTTCATAGTTCCAGGCAGTCTGAGGATCATAGGTCATATTGACGCCTGTCTGTGTGGCATTATTGAAGCCACCGGGAATGAAGCTGCGGTTCACGCCGCCGTAGACCATGACATCATCCGTGATCTCATAGCTGACATTGAACTTGGGCAGCAGCTCAAACCAGCTGTCTGACCTTGTGCGACTCATATCCGGAGCTATGGGTACGCCCATCATATTGCCTGTGTAGTTCACATCGATCTTCTTGTGCGTCTGCTGGGCACGCAGGCCAAGGGTCACCTTCAGCTTTTCAAACAGAGGAACGGTGATTTCGCCAAAGGCTGCATAATCCTCGGTATATTCGCGACTCGGCTGATCCGTCCACATAATTCGCTGCGAATACCCACTCATTGAACTGGCCACATCCGAATAGGATTCCAGGATGTTCATGTCCGTATAGCCGCCAAAGACACCAAGCAGCCACTGCACGCCATCCTTCTTACTGTCCGGAGAACGCAGACGGAATTCCTGGGTAAATTCCTTGCGGGTATTGCTGCGGCCGGTATCAGCATAATCAATACTCATTATGGGATATGCTGCTGCATAGGCTGCCTGCATGTCTATTCCATAGTCCAGATTCTCAGTGCGATAGGTAGTGATGGACTCAAAGGTTGCTGCATCAAAGGAAAATGCCATGTGCAGGGCCATGTTCCAGATGTCGGAATGCAGATAGTCATCTTTATTGGCTGAGGAATCCAGAGTCGGATCATCATCGCCCCAGATCAGACTTGAAAAACCATCTCTGCGCGCGGTGTAGTTCAGATGGAAGCTGATATCAATGTCTTCTGTGGGCGTGAAACGCAACTGTCCCTTGAAGCGCTCTGTGCGCTCGATATTTCCATGCCAGACGTCATCGTGATTCATGTAGCCTGTGCTGGAATAGTGAGATCCTGACAGCGCAAGATAGAGTTTATCTTCAATAAGGGGACCGCTGATGGCAGCGCCATAACGCTGAGTATTGAAGGAGCCGTACTCTGCCTGCAAGGTGCCGTGCCACTCATTGGTAGGCTTGCGGGAAATGATATTGATAACACCACCCATGGCGTTCTTGCCGTAAATGGCACTCTGGGGGCCGCGCAGCACTTCCACGCGCTCCACGTCCATGAGCGGGGCATCCAGGTTGAAGAAGGTATCCACAGGCACGCCGTCTATATACATGATAATGGGGCTGGTTGATGTGCCTGCCGAGGTAGTCATGCCGCGCAGGGACATGTAGTTCACACCGCCGAAACCAGGACTGAAGTTCAGGTTGGGAACGCGCTGCAACACCTTCTCGATGGTGTCTATGCTGGCATCCTCAAGTTTGGTCCTGTTCATGACCGTGATGGACGTCGGTGTCTTCTGGACATCGGTCTCTCTCTTCTCAGCTGTCACAGTCACTGTGGGCAGCTGATAGACGTCGTCGGACGCAGTTCCTTCTTCTGCTGTGGCCGGTGCGGCAAGCAGCAGGGAAAGTGCGCAGACAAGAACGCCTGTTTTGAGCCTGGAAACGCTCCTCTTCGTAGCGCGGCTTTTCCTTTTCAGTGTGCGAGGCGGCATTGTTTCTCCTTCATGCAGTGCTGCAAGTGCTGTGCAGGGACATCCTGCTGTGGTCCCGGGGCAGCTCGAAGCTGCCGGCAGACATACCTTTCTGAAATGGGCTGCACTGTTCTGCGGCGCAGGCTTGCGGTGGCAAAACCCCTGGTTTCCCCAAACATCCGCCGCAGCCAGACAGGTCTTGTGCTGACTCTGATACGTCTGATCCCTGATACTTCTTCTTGTGCGGGAAATATCCTCTGCATAGCAGCATTTATGCCGTTATTTGAAATTCGTTTTCAATTTTGTCCGGATCAAGACAGGCAATTTCAGGCCGATAGCACTGGAAAAGCTGTGTATTCATGCAGAGTTACCATGTTGATCCGCCGCAGAGAAAACGCTGCACCGGATCATGCTTTTTGCAGATTTGCTACCTGCAATACAGCAGCGGGCAGACCCGGGGAGACAGGGGGTGTGCTGCCAGAAAGCTCCTGCCTGGCTTTTCTTTTGCCGCCATGGCGCAGGTACCGGATAGAAGAGTCAGCCCTGGCACGCTGGAACACAAAAATTGAAAACAGTTTTCAACTTTTGTGTACTTAAACTTCTCCTGCGGGCAACGACATCATTCCAGAGTGACTAAGTATGCTTCAGGGAGCACTGCATGGTGTCCCAGTCTGGCCAGCGCGCCGCACGGTTCTCCCGGAAATGATGTGACTGCCTGCAGCCTGTGTCGCGGCAGGCACGAAGGAGCAAAGACAATGATGGAAGTTGTTCGGGCCAAGCTTCACGGCATCCACGTGACAGGATGCGAGCTGGAGTATCATGGCTCTGTCACCCTTGACCCGCTGATCTGCCGTCAGGCTCGGATTTACCCACTGGAGTTCGTGTACATCTGGAACAAAAACAACGGTCAGCGCCTTGCCACCTACGTCCTGTACGGCACACCGGGGTCACGATGCTGCGTGCTCAACGGAGCTGCTGCCCGCTGCTGCCAGCCCGGTGATGAAATGATTATCTGCGCTTCCGAGTACCTTGCAGATCGCAGGGAACTCTACACCGTGCAGCCGCAGGTACTGACCTTCGACAAAGAGAATAACGTTGTCCATCATCTCCAGTATGATGTTCTTTCCTCGCCTGAGTGCGATTTTGACTTCAGAATTTCCCATATCAATGCCTGAGAGACATGCATGACAATCATGTCTTTCTCTTTCTTGCAGACGTGGAAAAGGCACTTGCAGGCAGGGAACATGAGATGGCTTCCCTGCGCAGACAGCACATTTCCGCCTTTTCCCCGCATGCGTCACAAAGCCCCAGCAGCCCTGGCGGGCTCTTTGTAAGGCTCCTCCCCTGCCTGTCTGCCGAGGAACAGGAAAAGGCGGAGCGCTTTCATCATGCCAGGGACAGTCTTCTCTATGCAGCAGCACATGCCCTCCTGCGTCTGAGTCTGAGCCATTTCTTTCCAGTGTGCCTGCCTGCAGACTGGCAGTTTGTCACAAACCGCTGCGGCAGACCGCTTCTTCGCCCGCATCTGCAGCAGCGCATGCGTCTTCCCTGCTATTTCAGTCTCTCGCACTCCTGGCCATACATTGCCCTTGCCCTGACCAGGTGCGGTCACTGCGGAACGGACATTGAAGCTGCCCGGACGCCTGCAGACTGGCAGGGACTGGCCCGCATGGCCTTTCACCCCGGAGAATGCGCACATCTCTTCTCCTCTTCTGCACAGGAAGTGTTCTTTCTTCGCCTGTGGACACACAGGGAAGCTGTCTGCAAGGCACTGGGCTGCGGTCTTCCCCGCGGCTTTCCTCTGCTTGAGATACGTACTTTCGGCCAGGAGATCCTTCTCAACCAGCGCAAACTCTCTGCACATATCCTTGAAGTTACCAGCCCCGCCCTTGTGCTGTGCACATGCATCCTGACCCGCAGACAAAACATGCAGTCCTCTCTGCACTGGTTTGATTTTTCCGCATCCGACTATCACCGCAACTTCCGGGAGGTCAGCACATCATGAATGCCACTGCCCCTGCACAATCACCATTGATCAGGCGCATGGATGCTCTTTTTGCAGCGCATGCGGATGCTGTTGCCGTGATTGACAACGAGCACACGCTGACCTTTGCCCGCCTTGAGGCTGCAGCAAATGCCCTGGCCGGGGAGCTGCTCAGGCGTCACATCAGTGTTGTGGGCCTGTACATGACCCGCAGTGCTGCCAGCGTCGTGGCTGCCGTCGCTGCAGCCAGGGCAGGTGTCGCCTACGTGCCCATGGGGCTCGACTGGCCTGCTGCCCGCTGCCGGCGCATTGCCGAACGCTGCGGCCTTGCAGCCGTATGTGTTGCAAAGGCTGATGCTGCACACTGCACCTGGGCAGGGGACCTGCCCCTGCTTGACCCTGCTGACTTTCTTGCCTGCACCATGGCGCAGAAGCCGGACTGCAGCCCTTGTGCAGACACAATTCTCTACATCATGCACACATCAGGCTCCACCGGAGAGCCCAAGGGCGTGCGTGTGCATCATGCAGGCATACACTCCATTTTCTCGGCAGTCTCTCACCTCGGCTATGTCCCAGGTCAGCGCATGGTCCATGCCGCCTCCATGACCTTCGACATGTCCATCATGGAGCTGTGGGGCGGCCTGCTCAACGGCTGCACCCTCTGCATCAGCACTCCCGAAACCCTGCTTGATGCACGCGCACTTGAAAACTTTCTTGTCGCACACAGCATTGGCCTGCTGCTTCTGCCCACAAGTGTCTTCCATGCCGTTGCCTCACAGGACCCCGCTGTCTTCCGCTCCCTCCACCATCTGTGCTTTGGCGGGGAAATGCCAGGCAGGGCTGCCATTGCCGCAGTGCTGCAGGCCTGCCCCAATCTGCACCTGCACAACTGCTACGGCCCCACGGAATGCAGCGTCTTTGTGGCGGCAGCAACGCTGACACCCCGGATGCTGCAGGAGAGACATATCCCTGCCGGCAGGGCTGTGGGGGCAGGACACTTTCTCATTGTTGATGACAACACTGCGCCGCTTGCCTGCGGTGAGGAAGGAGAACTGCTCATCTGCGGTCCCTGCGTGGCCCTGGGGTATGTGCAGGAAGAAGAGAAGAACAAGGCCTTCCTCACCCTTGCCGACGGGACCAGAGCCTACAAAAGCGGCGATCTTGCCTGCCTGCAGGAGGACGGCACGCTGTACGTCCTTGGCCGCAAAGACGATCAGATCAAGATTTCCGGCTGCCGCATCGAGCCCGGCGAAGTCTGCGCAGCTCTGCAGAGGGCCGAAGGCGTCCGCATGGCCCATATCGGCGTGCTGCGCGGACAGCAGACGCACCTTGCAGCCTATGTTGTGCCTGCCGACACCCAGGCTGACACCAGTGCGCTGGAAGCTCATCTGCGCACCTTCCTGCACTCTCAGCTGCCGGACTACATGGTCCCGCGCCACTTTTTCTTTCTGGACGAGCTTCCCCTCACCTCCAGCGGCAAAATTGACAAAGCTCGTCTGCCAGGCCTGCCCAAACTGCAGGAAGCCGCCCCTGCCACGCACGATCCTGTGCTGCATATCTTCCGCACAGTGCTGGAGAATCCCTCCTTCGAGCAGACGGACTCCTTTCTTGAGGCCGGCGGCAGCTCCATCATGGCTGCCAGACTCATTGCCGCCCTGCGCGAGCACTCGGGCATTGCCGTCCCCTTCTCCCTGATTCTGGAGCCGCACACTGCCGCCAGAGCCAGTCTGTACATCGAAAATGCCAGACTGGCACAGCAGCAGCATTCAGACACTTCTGCACCTGACATCATCACGGCGAGGATCTGATGACTTCTCCCACCCTTCAGGATTACGACGACCTCTCCTTCCTGCTGGCCCTGCGCAAAAAGGGCGTTGTCCTGTGCGCAGAAGGCGAGGACCTGGTCTGCAGAGGCAATGCGCAGGCTCTGACAAAGGAGGTGCTGGCAAGGCTTCGCAGCCGCAAGAGCGCCATCATGGCCCTGCTCGCACAGGAACAGCGCGCAAGCGATCTGCCGCAGCTTGTTGCGGACCCTGAGCAGCGCTTTGCCCCCTTTCCCCTGACCGAGAACCAGCAGGCCTACTGGCTCGGCCGTGACACCTCCATGGCCTTCGGCAATGTCGGCATCCATGTCTTCTTTGAGATCGAGCTGCAGGACTTTTCCAGACAGCGCTTCGAGGATGCCTGGAACTGCCTTCTCAGGCGTCATGACATGCTGCGGGCCAGGGTGCTGCCGGATGGCACACAGCAGGTGCTGGCCAGTGTGCCAGCCTTTCACCTTGCCGTCACGGACCTGCGCGGACTTTCTCAAACTGAGCAGAACAGCCTGCTTGCCGTGCATGCCGACAGGCTTTCCCATACCTGCTACGCTCTTGAGCACTGGCCGCAGACAAGCTTTCAGGCCTTTGTGCTGCCAGACGGCAAAACAAGGCTCATGGCCAGCATCGACTGCTGGTGCCTGGACGGACACAGTCTGCAGATCCTCATGCGCGAACTTGCTGCCCTGTACAGGGGCGAGGAACTGCCTCCTGCACCTGCCTGCACCTTCCGCGACTATGTCCTGGCCCTCACCTCGTTTCGCACAAGCAGGCTGTGGCAGCAGAGCCTTGCCTACTGGCACAGAAAACTGCAAACCCTGCCTCCTGCCCCTGTGCTGCCTGGCAGACAGGCCTCGCACAGACCTGATGCATTGTCTGCCAGACCCGTTTTCCGGCGCCTTGAAGACGTTGTTGCCGCTGACGCGTTTGCAGCCCTTGTCAGCCGCCTGCGCTCGCACGATCTCACGCTCTCGGCCTTTTTGCTCACCTGCTATGCGGAAGTACTGGGCCACTGGAGCAGCGAGCCGCGTTTCACCATCAATGTGCCCCGCAGCAACAGACTGCCGCTGCACAAGGACATTGACGCATGCGCAGGGGAATTTGCCAGCTTTTCCCTGACAGCCATGGACCTTTCCGATCCGCAGCAGACCTTCCTTGCCAGGTGCAAGGCTGTGCAGAAGCAGGTCTGGGAGGATCTTGAGCACGATCATGTCTCCGGCGTCACAGTCCTGCGGGCCTGGAGGCAGCAGACAGGCGCCGGCACACAGACTGGCATGCCCTTTGTCTTCACAAGCGAGCCCGAAAGCGGCGGCAGGGGCAGGGACTCCTCCTGGATTGCCGCCCTGGAGCAGATGGGCACAGTGTGCCGGACCCTGACCACAACTCCGCAAGTCTGGCTCGATGCCCAGTACGGCAGAATCAGAGACAGACTGCACCTGTCCTGGGATGTGCTGGAGGGCGTCTTTGCAGCCTCGCTTCCCGAGTGCATGTTTGCCGCCTGCGTGCGCCTCATCCGGGCCATGGCAGCAGATGACGCCCCCTGGCAGCAGCCGCACCCTCTCTGCACCGCTGTCACAACAGGCTGCAGCTACAGTGTGGAAAACGGCCCGGTCCTTCCCCTGCGCGAGGAAGGCTGCCTGGACATTCTGGCAGCACGTGCCAGCACCCGCGGCCATGAAACTGCCCTGACAGACAGCGCAGGCTCCCTGACCTGGCAGGAAAGCCTTGCGGTGGTGCGCAGTCTTTGCAATGCCCTGCACAGCGCAGGCTGCGGCAGGGGCTCGCGCGTGGGCCTGCTGCTGCACAAGGGACGCTGGCAGGCACTGGCCTCCTTTGCCGTGCATGCTGCAGGCGGCATCCTTGTCCCCCTGGATGCGGATGCGCCCGAAAGCCGGCTGCGCAGCATGCTGCACAGCTGCGGTGCAGGTCTTGTGCTCACGGACGGCAGCGATCTTGCCGGCCTGAGCACTGTCCTGGACCTGCCGGCCTGCCATCTGCCCGCTGCCTTTCTGTCCGCTGAGTTCAGGGACATGCCGGCCCTGCGTCCCGCAGACCCTGTCTGCGAAGAGGAGCTGTTTGCCCTGATCCATACCTCTGGCAGCACAGGCACGCCCAAGGCCGTCATGGTGCCCTGCAGGGGCGTTGTCAATGCCATGGAAGGCTTCAGGCGCATGGCTGACCTCGGCCAGGACACACCTGCCCTTGCCCTGTCTCCCTTCCATCACGACATGGCCATGCCGGACTACATGGGCAATCTGCTGCTGGGCATTCCCCTGGTCTATCCTGAGCATGTAAGGCGCAAGGATCCGCAGCACTGGCTTGAACTCATCACCAGACATGCTGTCGGCTTCTGGAACAGCGTTCCTGCCATGATGACCATGCTCATGGAATACATGGCTGCCCACGACAGCAGCCCCCTGACCAGCCTGCGCCTTGTGACCCTCGGAGGCGACTGGCTGCCTCTGGCCACAGTTGCTGCCCTCCTTGCCCGTGCTCCCCGGGCAAGGGTGTACAGCATCGGCGGGCCCACGGAAATTTCCCTGGCCAATATCTGCTTCCCTGTCACAGCCATTGACCCTGCCTGGACCTCCATTCCCTATGGCAGACCCTTCCCCAATACAGGCTATGAGGTGCGCAATGCCCTCGGACAGCTCTGCCCCAGGGGCGTGGCTGGAGAATTGTGCTGCACAGGAGCGTTCATGTCGCCAGGCTACCTTGGCGATGCCGAGCGCACCCGCAGGGCCTTCACAGTCACGCAGGACGGCAGACGTCTCTATCACACAGGCGACATGGGCCGCATGCGCGAGGACGGAGTCATTGAATTTCTGGGCAGAAAGGACACCCAGGTCAAGATTCACGGCTACCGCATCGAGCTGAGCGAAATCGAGCATGTGCTGCGCTGCCACACGCATGTCCATGAGGCTGTTGTCTGCCTCCACGAGAGCAGCAGACTGTGTGCCTGGATTCAGACAGCGTCGGGCGTTGTCCTGCCGGAGCAGGAGCTGCGCAGCTTTGCGGCAGACAGACTGCCATCCTACATGGTCCCTGCCTTCTTCGGCTTCTGCCAGGCCTTTCCCCTGACTGCCAACGGCAAGCTGGACAGACGCACCATTGCCGGCTGGCCGGCAGTGCAGAAAGCTGCTGTCTGCAGCCCGCAGACTGCGGCAGAGCGCAGTGTCTGCGCTGCCTGGAAGGAAGTCCTCGGCCATGCTCCCGCCTCTGTGCACAGCAATTTCTTTGAGGCAGGCGGCGACTCCCTGTCTGCCATACGGCTTTTGAACCTCCTGCATGCCCGGGGATCCTCCTCCCTCTCGGTCATGGATATCTTCAGATATCCCACCCCGGCTACGCTTGCGCAACGTGTGCAGGGCAGTGCCGCAGACGAGGCAGACCTTCCGCCCCTGCGCCCCTGCGCAGGCAGAAACAGCCCCTCTGCTGACGGCACACTGACTGTCCCTGCCACCAGTGCCCAGGCCAGACTGTGGCTTGAGGCACGCACACGGCCCGATGCTGCCTACATTCTGCCCTTCAGATTCAGGGTCAGCGGCAGCATTGATCCGCTGCTGCTTGAGCAGGCCCTCAATGCCGTGCTGCTCAGACACGAGGCCCTGCGCACCACAGTGCACGGCTGCCCCAGGCCTGCAGCAGAAGGCCAGCCGGACAGTGCCGGGCTGCACATTGTCCAGAAGGTGCACAGGGACTGCCGCCTTGTCCTGCAGAAACGGGATCTGCGCGGCTCAGACCAGGCAGGACAACAGGCCGATGCCTTCTTCCGCGAACTTGCCACTGTCCCCTTTGACCTTGAGCAGGCACCGCTGCTGCGGGCTGGCCTTGTGCTTCTTGCTGCCAGCGAGGCAGAGCTCATCCTTGTCTTCCACCATGCCATCTTCGACGGCTGGTCCATGCAGATTGTTCTGCGCAGCCTGCAGGAAGCACTGCAGCATGCCCAGAAAACCCCACAGAACGCTCAGGGTGCCCAGGGCGCTTCCCAACACATGGTGCAGGACAAGGCATGCACACACGCTGCCGCCCCTGCTGCCCGCAAAACGCCTGACTATGCGGACCTTGGCGAGTGGGAACAGTCCGCAGCAGTGCAAAAGGCCTGCGCAAAGCGCCTGCGCACGCTCACAAAAGCCCTTGCCAGGGTGCAGGCCCCGCAGCTTCCCGACTGGAAGGCCCTGTCCCGCACATCAGAGACGTGCGAGGCCACGCTCTTTTGCGAGCTGACGCTCTCTCCTGCCTGCGCACAGCTTCTGCAGGCGCGTGCAGCCTCGGCAGGAATCACCCCCTTCATCTTCGGCCTTGCAGCCTTCACCATTCTGGTCTCGCGCATCAGCGGCGAGGAGAACCTGCTGCTCGGCACCTATGCAGCCCTGCGCAGCAGACCGGAGTTTGAAACCATAGCAGGCCTGCTGGTCAACCCTGTCCCCCTGATTGTGCCCGCAGGCAGTGCCAGCAGTACAGCCGACATCCTCAGCCTGTGCCGCACGGCTGTCATTGAGGCAGCTGAGTGCGCAGTCCTGCCCTTTGATCGCCTGGTCAGGGAAGTGGCACCAGAGCGCAGGCCTGGCAGGCATCCTCTCTTTGAACTTGCCTTCAGTCAGGACAATACCGGGGACGCTGTCATCAGCGCTGCAGGCATGCAGCTTGAGCTTCTCCCCGGCGGACGTCACGGCACTGCCATGAGCCTTGAAGTGGCCATGCGCAGCGGCGAACACCCTGCCTTTGAGGCAGTGGCAGATGGCAGACTGTGGACAGAGGAGGCCCTGCAGGCCTTTGTGCAGCGGCTTTCCTTCGTGCTGGAACAGATTCTGCACAAGCCTGACCTGCCCCTGGCAGACATCAGCCTGTGCACAGACACAGAAAAAGCAGCGCTTGCGGCCAGTTCCACCACAGCCCCACTGCCCGGGCTCTGGCCCTCCCTGTGGGAGCGCTGTACTGCCATTGCCGCGGCAAAGCCGCATACCATCTGCCTGTTCGGCAGAGAGGAATGCACCTATGCCGAACTGATCGACAGGGCAGGACAGCTTGCAGCGCACATGGAACGGGCAGCAGCCCAGGGCTGCATTGCCCTCTTTCTTGCGCGCGGTCCCGCACTTGTGGCTGCCATGCTTGCAGCCTGGCGCAATGGCCGCTGCGTCCTGCCCCTGAGCAGGCTGCAGCCTGTGCTGCGCAACAGACAGATGCTGACCATGGCTGCTCCGGGCCTGCTGGTCACGGACAGCACAGAGCAGGCAGCAGCTCTCCTTGGCAGCATGGACAGTTCTCTCTGCCCTGTGCTTGTTCTGGACGAGCTGCAGCACGGGCTTTCGGACGAGAGACAGGACAAGCCGCGGGGCAATCTGCAGAACGAGCTGCAGGACAATCTGCAGGAGGGCCTGCCGGACGAGATGCAGGCTGCGGCAGGTCTGCAGCAGGGGGCAGGGACGGATGACGCAGCCGCGCTGATGCTGTTTACCTCCGGCTCCACAGGGACCCCCAAGGGCGTGGTTATTGGCAGCAGAGCGCTTGTGAACAGACTGCAGTGGGCTGGAGAAGTCCTGCCCTATGCCGCAGATGAGCGTGCCTGCGCCAGGGCAGACATAGGCTTTATTGATGCCACAACAGAGCTCTTCGGGCCGTTGCTGCACGGTATTCCTGTACATGTGCTGCCTGACGAGGACATTGTGCATCTCGATCGCCTCTTTGCACTGTTGCATGCTGCAGACATTACCAGACTTGTGGCAGTACCTGGCGCTCTGCGTACCCTGGCAGCCCTGGCCAACCTGAAAAAGCGGCCTCTTGCAGGGATTCGTGTCCTCATTTCCAGCGGAGAACCGTTGTACGGGCCCCTTCTTCAGGAGCTTCAGCAGGCCTTCCCCAATGCCCGCATCTGCAATTTCTACGGCAGCACGGAAATGACCGGCGAGGCTGCCTGGCACAGTACCACCAGGGAGGATGCACACCATGCCGCAGTCCCCCTGGGGCGGCCCCTGGCAGGCACAACTGTGCATGTCCGCGACACGCAGGGACGCATTCTGCCCTGGGGCATCCCCGGAGAACTGTATGTGCAGGGAGCAGCCCTGGCCCTTGGCTATCTTGCTGCAGACGGGAGCGTGCGCGACTTTGCCACAGGCCCTGTCAGGGAACTGGCCACCGGCGACCTCGGCTGCCGCACCTCTGACGGGCTGCTCCTGGGTCTTGGCCGCAGGGACAGACAGCTCAAGATTCGCGGCCAGCGCCTGGCTCCCAGGGAAGTGGAGCTGGCGCTGGAAAGCATGGCGGACATTGAGGCTGCTGTCGTGTTCACCATCCGTGTCCGGGACGGACAGGACGGGCTGGGCGGACAGGACGGAACTGGCGGGAAGGACAAGCCGTGCGAATATGGCGAGGACATTCTCTGTGCCTGCATCAGCGGCACAACCCGCCCGTCAGACCAGGCAATACGCGCACACCTTTCCGCCCGCCTGCCCCAGGCCTTCCTCCCCACCCTGATCCTCCACTGCCGGGAATTTCCCGCCACTGCCAGTGGCAAGGTGGACACAGAAGCCCTCAGAGCCCGTGCAAGGGCGCTGTCTCAACAAGACACATGTGCGCGTGCACAGGCAGCTTCTCTTCCCCTGGACGAGAGCCAGGACACCTTCACAGGCAGACTGGCAGGGCTGTGGCGCACTGTGCTGCACAAACCTGCCCTGCCAGACAGCCATTTCTTCCTTGAAGGCGGCCATTCCCTGCTGGCTGTCCGCCTGGCCGCACTTGCCGCGGCACAGCTTCCTGTGGCCTGCGAGGCACAGGACATCTTCCTGCACCCGGTCTTTGCGGACCTGGCAGACTGCCTGCAGGCCCGCGCAGCTGCCGGCATGCCGTGCAACAACGACATCTGCTCCTGGGAGGAGGTCTAGCAATGGAGCATTCTGCATTCCTCAATGATGCCGCACTGCTTGACCTGTGTGCCAGACGCGGCGCCAGGCTGGATCTGCGCGACGGGAAACTGCTGATCAAGGCTGCCCCTGATGCCCTGTCCGAGGACGAGCGCCTGCTTGTGCGCACAAGAAAGTACTCCCTCATGCGCACCCTTGCACGGCGCCGTGCTGCCGACAGTGTGCAGACTGCCTGGGCTGAGCGCGAGCGTACAAGTGCAGCTGTCTGCCCGCTTACCCCCTGGCAGGAGATCTTTGCCCTGCTCACCAGACAGGGCGAGCATGCCGTTGTCAACCAGACAGCTGTCCTTGATGTGCACCTTCCCTGCCCGGACCCGGACGGCCATCTTGTCCGCAGGGCCCTGCAGGCGCTCATGGAACGCCACCCCATGCTCAGGATGCAGGTGACAGCACTCGGAGACAGAGAAGGACAGCAGATTCTGCCTTCCTGCCCCCTGCCGCTGCGCATTGTCCATGTGCAGGACGGGACAGGCGGGGAAGCAGTGAACGCCGGGAAAGCCGCAGACGCCAGGGAAACAGCTGTGGAGGCCTGCAGAAAAGAGTTTCGCGCCAGAGCCTGCGACCTGACCAGGGCGCCCTTGTGGCAGGCAGCATTCTTTCCCGCTGCGGACAGCTGCACAGGCATTCTTGTCCTGGGGCTGCATCACATCATCATGGACGGCTGGTCCATGGGCCTTCTTGCCAGGGACCTTGCCAGGCTTCTTGTCTGCATGGCCGAGGGAACCATGCCCGCTGCACCTCCTGCAGTGACCTACGCTGACTACGCAGCCTGGCTGGACAAAACTGGCCTTGCCCGTATCCGCCAGGCCCAGACTGCATGGTGGAACGACACAGTGCATGGCGTTCCCCAGCGCCACAGAATCAGCACAGATTACCTGCGCGGCACACAGCACGGCAGACAGACGTTGTGCAGACTGCAGCTTGAGCCAGAGGTCCTGCAGCGCCTGCACAAGACTGCTGCCAGACTTGACTGCAGCCTGTTTGCCGCCCTGCACACAGCTCTGCGCCAGCTCCTCTGGCGCACTGCCGGACAGACCCATGCCCC
Organism: uncultured Desulfovibrio sp.; assembly: GCA_949291675.1. Lineage (GTDB taxonomy): Bacteria > Desulfobacterota > Desulfovibrionia > Desulfovibrionales > Desulfovibrionaceae > Desulfovibrio. The sequence continues at coordinate 18,792 of CASEWR010000112.1, forward strand.
TGTGCTCACAGTGGCTGCCAACAGGCAGCTTGCCGGGCTTGAGGACGTGGTCGGCTGCTTTGTCAACGTGCTCCCCCTGGTCGCACCCCTTGATCCCGCTGCCCCTGCAGCAGAGAGCATACGCCAGAGCCAGGCCTGCCTCATGGAAGCCATGGAGCATCAGATGCTGCCCTTCCAGGACATTGTCGCTGCAGCACGTGTCAGACGGCAGCATGTGCGCCATCCCCTCAGTCAGATCTTCCTGACCCTGCAGAATGCCTTTGCCGGCGGCCAGACAGGCTGCGTCACAGCCCGCCTGCCTGTCGAGCCCATCTCTGCCTATGATCTGGCCTTCCTTGTCTGGGACTACGGTGACAGGGGCTGCATCATCCACCTGGAATACGACGCAGGCCTTTTCAAAGAGGAGCGCATGCAGGCCCTGCTTGCGGAATTTGCCACCTGCATCCGCGAGCTCTGCGCCTGCGAACTTGAACAGGCACAGGCTGAGGAGACAGACAGGCAAAGGGGCCAGGACGCAGTGCAACAGGACACAGCCCAGCCGGAAACAGTGCAGCAGGAGAGTGTACAGCCGGACACAGCAGGCCGGAACACAGCTTGTCAGGACCAGGCTTCCCCCGGCACAGTTTCCCCGGATACTGGCCTGCAGGACACGGCTCAGGCACGTCTTGCCCGCGCCCTGAACCTTGGCAGCAACACCACTGTCCTGTTTGCAGAGCCAACAGTGCTGGACAGTCTGCTCACTGCAGCCTGCACTCTGAGCGGCTGCACCTGCTGCACCGGCTCCTCTGCCCCTGCACAGCCCGGCCAGCCTGTGCTGCGCATCCTGACACACTGGCCTGCAACACATGAGACTGCAGCCGGGCACACGCCTGAAGCACAGTCCGGATCTCGCCCTGAATCCCGGTCTGGTTCTCTGTCTGGTTCTCAGCCCGGCCCGCTGTCTGCCCCGCAGACTGACGTTCAGCCCCAGGACCATCTGCTCCTCGTCAATCACCTGCCGCCGGCAGGGCAGCTTGTTCAGGCAGCTGCTCTTGCAGCCTCGGTCCGCTTCCTTGTGCAGGATCCCGTACGCGGGGATGTGCTTGTTGCCGATGCCGCAGATCTTGCCTCGGACAGGGACACCACCCTGCCTGCCACGCTGCTGCTCTCTGCAAATGAGGCACAGGCCCTGGCCTGCCAGGAGCCTGCCGCATTCAGGCCATCTTGCCGGCCATTTTCCCAGTCATCCCAGTCATCTGCCCAGTCATCTGCCCAGTCATCTGTCCAGTCATCTCCCCTGAGCTCTTCCCAAAACGCTTTCACGGACGTTTCCCGGCTTTCCTCCCAGCGCCTGCCGGGCAGGGACAGGGCGCGCTTTGCCCTGCCCCTGCCCGGGGGAACAAGCCCCCTGCTCTGGCGCCACGGCCATGCCGTACATCTGGATCAGCTGGCCATGCAGGCAGCCTGCGTGCGGACACCCGAAGAGGCCGACCTTGCCCTGGGACTGCTTGTCCCTGCCCATGCCTCGGCCCTGAGCTCCGTTGTCCATGCGGACGGCGAGCTGGTGGCCTGGACAGGCAGAGGCTTTGTCCTGGACGAGGCACACCTTGCCAGGCTGCCCGAGGCCCTGCGCCCGCGTCATGTCATGCCTGTGGACCATGTCCCGCGACGCAGCGACGGCACTGTCTGCCGGGAGAGCCTGCTGGATATTCCCTTCTACAGCGAGGACTTTGTCCGGCGCGGCATACCCCATGCCTGGCTGCGCACAGCTGACCAGAGATCGTCTGCAGGTTCGCCTGCAGGCAGTGCAGACTGGCTGCATGTGCCGGCAGAGCGCCCCTGGAGCATGACAGGCCTGCCAGTCGCACCAGGACAGCACACAGGACAGCGCACAGGACAACACGCCGGGCCGTACTCCGGGCATACCTGCCTCTTTGCCAGTGACAAGCCCTGCCTTGTGCATTTGTCCGGCACAAGTCTGGACAGCCTCTGCCTGCATCTGCTCCTGCACAGCTGTGCAGGCAGCTTCCTGCTGGCAGGCGACAACGCAGACATGCTGTGCTCCTTTCTGAACAGCCCGCGTCTTGCCCCCTGGCAGGCCTCCTCTGCCGCTCCCGTGCACAGCGCTGTGCAGATTATCCCGGAAAAAGGCCCTGTTCCCCAGGCTCTTCCCGCCTCTGCCCCGGGCTGCCCCTGCCTGTGCTGGGTCGTCTTTGACACCAGCCGTACAGACAGCATCAGCACGGCCCGCAGGGCAGGGCTCTTTGCCTCCCTGTGCGCCCTGGCCCGCACCTGCAATGCCGCCTCACCGCACACGGCCCTGGTGCTGGGCATGCCCTGCTGGAACTGTGCTGCAGGCACTGCAGGCCAGGGGCTGACGCTCCAGCGTGCAGGCGAGCTCTTGCACACTGCCCTTGCAACAGGCAGGGATATGGCGCTGATCGGCCTGGAACCAGAGGACATAGGCTGGAAAAGCCTGCATTTTCGCACGCCGCACCCCTGCTGCGAGCTTGTGTGCACACAGCCTGTCTCACCCCAGACCCTGCCCTATCCCCTGCGCACGGCCTTTTGCGAGACAGGACCCCTGCATATGCTGGCCGGCTCCTCTGAGCGTCACGACGGGCCAGGCTGCCCACAGGCGCAGTCTGCCGGCACTGCCACAGCGCACAGCACGCAGCGTCCGGCTGACGAACATGCAGGCGGACACGCTGGCGGGCAGGCCGTTGCCCAGACCATGGCCGCCATCTGGAACAGCATTCTGCAGACAGAGAATGCTGACCCGAATGCCAGTTTTTTTGACCTTGGCGGAACCTCCGTCATGGCACCCCTCATGCAGCAGCGCATTGCCTCTGCCTTTCAGGTGGACATCGGCGTTGCCGGTGTCTTCCTCTACCCGAGCCTGCACGAGCTGACCATGGTTGTCCTCACTGCCCTAGAAAGCCGGCACAATGCTCAGGCTGATACCCGCTCTTCAGCACACATGCAGGCCAGGCAGGCTGCTGCACGGGCCATGCGCACTGCACGCAAACAGGAGAGGAAAATCCATGTCGCACCCCTGGTCTGACGAAACCTGCCCCAATGCCGTTGCCGTCATCGGCATGGCCGGACGATTCTGCGCTGCTCCTGACCTTGACGCCTTCTGGCACAATCTCTGCGAGGGCGTTGAGGCTGCCAGACGCATCAGTGCGCAGGAGCTTGCGGCAAACGGCTGCCAGCAGGCCTATGCCTCGCATCCGTCCTTTGTGCCGGTCTGCGCGCAGATGGAGGACGTGGACAAGTTCGATGCCGCCTTCTTCGGCCTGAGCAGCTGCGAGGCCAGGGACATGGACCCGCAGCTGCGCCTCATACTGGAAACATCCTGGCATGCCTTTGAAAACGCAGGCTATGCCCCGCAGCAGGTGGAAAATGACAGCACCAGGGTCGGCGTCTTTGCCGGAGCTGCACCAAGCTCGTACTGGCTGTGCAACGTGGGCCCGGATGCCTTCAATAATACCGGCACAGCCTTTCACAGGGCTGCCATTGTCAACGGCCAGGACTTTCTCAGCTCCTGGATCTCGTACAAATTCGGCTTCACAGGCCCGAGCCTGAACCTGCAGACTGCCTGCTCCACAGGCCTTGTGCTCATTGCCGCTGCCTGCCAGCACCTGCTGGATTTCAGCTGCGACATTGCCCTGGCAGCCACGGCCTCGGTTATCAACCCCAGGGGCTGGGGCTATGTTGCCGAATCCGGCGGCATTCTTGCCCCTGACGGACACTGCCGCCCCTTTGACGCAGCAGCAGGGGGCACCCTGCCTGGTGAAGGCGCAGGAGCTGTGGTGCTCAGGCGCCTTGAGGACGCGCTCCGGGACGGGGACCGCATTGAAGCCGTGATCCGCGGCTACGGCATCAGCAATGACGGCAGCCGCAGGGCAGGCTTTGCAGCTCCCAGTGCCGACGGACAGGCCCTGGCCATCAGTCTGGCCCTGAGCATGGCAGGGCTGGAAAGCCGCGACATAGGGTATGTGGAAGCCCACGGCACAGGCACCTACCTTGGAGATCCCATTGAAATTGCAGGGCTTTCCAAAGTCTTTCAGTCCCGCCCGGCACCCTGCCCCACAGGTTCCCTCAAGGGCAACCTCGGCCACCTCGGCAATGCCGCAGGCATGGCCTCCCTGCTCAAGGTCATCCTCATGCTGCGGCACAAACACATTCCGCCCACCATCAATTTCCGCACGCTCAACCCGGCCCTCAACCTGGACAGCGCGCGCTTTGTCATTGCCGCAGAAAACATGCCCTGGGACAAGCCCCCTGCCAATGCTCCCCGCCGTGCCGGCATCAGCTCCTTCGGCTTCGGCGGCACCAACTGCCACCTCATTGTCGAGGAGGCGCCCACCCGCACAATGGCAGCCCCTGCTTTGTGCCGGGAACGTGTGCCTCACGCCTCCTCCCTGCAGTCTGCTGCCTGCGAAGAGGCAGACACGGCCCTTGTCATCAGCGCACCGGACCAGGAAGGGCTGCAGCGCTGCCTCAAAACCTGGGGAGAGTTCTTTCTGGCCAACCCGGACCTGCCTCTGCAGGAACTGGCCTGGAATATGCGCCATACCCGCACCCTCTTTGCCTGGCGCTGCGTGCTGAGTTGCACAAACCTGCTCAGTGCAGGCAGAGCACTGCTTGCTCAGGGAACAGCCATGGCCCCTGCCTCCGGCGCGGACGGCACACGCATACTGTGTGCCCACTGCCCGCAGCGGCCGCTGCTTGTCCTGGTCGTTGAGCAGAGCCTTGCTGCACAAAGCCCTGCAGCACAGAACCACGCTGCGCAGAACATCGCAGAACAGCGTCTCGTTGCACAGCCCCCTGGCGCACAGCAGCTGGCACAACTTGCCGCAGTGCTTGCCAAAGCTGCCATCAGCCCCCTGTGCGCCCTTGTGACGAACACGGAACAGGTGCGCGCTGCACCGTCTTCCTGCGCCACACTGAAGGCTGATGCCCCGGGAACGGACACCTCAGAGACGGACAGCCCGGCAACTGATGCCACAGGAACTGGTGCTGCTGGGCCTGATGCCACAGAGACGCATACGCTGACGGACACGCTGCTGCAGACCCTGCAGGCGCTGCTGCCGCAGACACTGCTCTCTGCCCCTCTGCAACGTCCGGCACCCCTGGCCCTGCCGCCCCTTCTGCCAGGCACGGAGCTTGTACTTTTGCATGTGAGCCCGCAGCAGGCAGGGGCCGGCGAAGAGAGCGTGCGGCTCGTTGCAGCCGATGCCCTGCGCAAAGCCTGCTGCCTTCCCGAAGACTACAGCCGGCTGCCCTGCAGGGCAGTGCATCTTGCCCTTTCCCCGGCACAGCCCCTGCCCTGCACAGCACTCATGGCACATCTGCTTGCCTGCGGCCTTGCTCCGCACTGCGCCTGCAGCACGGGCAGCAGGCCCCGCAGACTGGAACTTCCCCTCTATCCCTTTGCCCGCACCTCGTACTGGCTGCCGCTGCGCCAGCACGGACAGGCAGAGACTGCCAGCACCCAGGCCTGCACCTGCACACAGGAAGCTGCGCACGATGCAGGACCTGACAGCCCGCAGCCAGGCCCTGATGAGGTTGTGCTGGCCATCTGGCGGGAAGCCTTTGAACAGGAAGACCTTGCCATGGATGCCGACTTCTACGCCCTGGGCGGCAGTTCCATGACTGCCGTGCAGATCCTTGCTGATGTGGAAAGCGTCTTCGACATCAGGGTGTCCATGAACCAGTTTTCAGGCATACGCACCCCTGCCCAGCTGCTCGCACTGCTGACCAGGATGGCCGAGCAGACACAGGACACAGAGCGCACCCCTTGAAGCACAGCGTCTTTTGCCTGCACCAGGAGTGCGTCTCCCTGCCCTGCAGGAGCGCAGACCGGCAGGGACAGCAGCCTGGAGCCCGGCAGGGAGTGCGGGCCAGTCAGGAGACAGGACCATCCGGACGACAGACCATCAGAACACAGGCCTTCGGGACAGCCCATCAGAACACAGACATCAGGCCTTCAGCACAACAGACCACCAGGTCACAGGACACTCAGGATACTGGACACTCAGGATACAGGACACCCCATGCTTCAGCCACCACCCGGACATGCGGCGCTGGCAGCCAGGGCTGCAGCCCGCAAGAACAGACAGGACAGCCCCTTCCTTGTTTCACGACCTGACGAACGCTATCAACCCTTTCCGCTCAGTGACATGCAGCAGGCCTACTGGATAGGCAGATCTGCAGATCTGCAGGGTGGCGGTGTTGCCATGCAAAGCTGCGTGGAACTGGACTGCCCGGCACTGGACACCGGCCGCTTTGAGCAGGCGCTCACTGCCCTTGTCGAGCGCCATGACATGCTGCACGCAGTGGTCACAGAGGATGGCAGGCAGCGCGTGCTGCCCCTGCCGGTCCACTTTCCTCTCACCATCAGGGATCTGTCCGCACTGGCCCCGGAGGAGCAGGAGCGGCAGATAGCCATGCATGCTGCCCGCATGGAAACATGGGTGAGCGATCTGAGCAGATGGCCGCAGTCCGAAGTGCACTTCTTCCTGCTCGGGCGCAACCAGGACGGCACGTGCCGCGGTGTGCTGCATTTTCGCTGGGATATGTGGGCCACTGACGGGCGCAGCTTTCAGATCCTCTATGAGGACCTTGCAGCCCTCTACCTTGACCCGCAGGCGCAGCTCCCACCCCTGCCCGTGACCTTTCGCGACTACATGCTGGCCCTGCAGGCCCATGAGTCCTCGCCAGCGTTTCAGCGCAGCCTGCGCTACTGGCTGAAGGAACTGCCCGCACTGCCGCCAGCCCCTGTCTTTCCCGCAGTGCAGGATAACGGCGGCACCACAGGCACTGCCGTCAAACGCTACACAGCTGTGATCAGCAGGGAGGAGACGGACTTTCTTGTCCGCCACTGTGCAGGGCACGGCCTCTCGCTGACTGCCCTGCTGGCAGCCCTCTACAGCGAGGTCACAGGTCTGTGGAGCGCCTCACCGGCCTTCACCCTGAACATGCCCCGCTTCAACCGCAATCTGCACTGGCATGCCAGCCTCAACCACGTCATGGGCGAGTTTGCCACCTTCACCCTTGTGCCCGTGAACCTGCGTGACGGCAACTGCCTGCTGGAGCGGGCCAGAGCCCTGCAAAAGACGCTGTGGAACTGCCTTGAGCATGCAGATGTCTCAGGTGTGCGCCTGCTGCGCGAGCTTGCGCGCAGCAGAGGCGGCCTTGCCGCTGATGCCATGCCTGTCATCTTCACGGCCATGCCGGCCCGCAAAAGCTCGGACAAGGGAGTGGAACAGGTGCTCAGGGCCTTTGGCACAGTGCGGGCAACCCACGGCTCCACACCCCAGACCACCCTGGACTGCCAGTACACCCTGTTCAATGACTGCCTGCACCTCTACTGGGACGCCAGGCTCTCTGCCTTCCCGCCAGGCATGACTGATGCCATGTTTGCCGAATTTGTGCGCATTGTGCGCTGTGCAGCCACAGATGCCGCAGCCTGGACAGTGCCGCATCTTGCTGCCCTGCCAGAGGACCAGGCAAGGGTGCGCAGGCTGCGCAACAACCGCCCCCTTGCCCTGCCTGATGAGACCGTATGCATGAGCTTTGTGCGCAGGGCCATGGCAGACCCGCATGCCCCTCTGCTCTATGACGACCAGCTCTGCCTGAGCTGCGGACAGGTGCTGACACATGCCCTGGCAGTGCGCAGAGCTGTGCTGGACAGCATCAGCACGCACCGTGTCAGCCAGGGCCACAGCGCTGCCAGTAGTGCTGCGGCTGGCACTGCCGGCGCTGAACATGGAGACGTGGCACCGCTCTCGGTTGCCCTGCTCATGGAACGCGGCTGGAAGAGCATTGTCTGCATCCTGGGCATACAGCTTGCCGGCCTGGCCTACCTGCCCCTTGACTGCACAAATCCTGGTCCGCGCCTGCACCATATGCTGCGCAGCGGCAGGGCTTGTGCTGTCATCAGCGAGGAAGATGTCCGCCAGCGCCTTGATCCTGCAACACTGGCCAGGGACGGCATTGTGCATCTGCATGCTGAAAGGATCTGCCCTGCTGCTGCACTGCACTGTGACAGCTTTGCCGCAAGCCTGCCTGCAGAACTTGCCGCAACGGCAGCAAAACGCACGGATCCTGCCTACATTCTGCTGACCTCAGGCACCACCGGCACGCCCAAGGCCGTGGTCGTGAGCCAGGACAATGTGCTCAATCTCTGCACTGCCACCAATGCAACCTTTGCCATGACAGCCAAAGACCGCATTCTTGCCGTCACTGCCCTGCATCATGACCTCAGTGTCTATGACATTTTTGCAGCCCTGAGCACAGGTGCAGGCCTGGTGCTGCTGCCAGGGGAGCAGGCAAGGGACCCGGACACCTGGATAGAATGCATGTTGCGGCACAGGGTGAGCTTCTGGAACAGTGTGCCGGCCTTTCTCAAGCTGCTTGCCCAGCGCTGCGAGGAGAAGGGGGTGCGCCTGCCTGTCCGCATCTTCACTGCCGGAGGTGACTGGGTGGAGGCAGCCCTGCCGGCCCGTCTGCGCGCCATTGCCCCTGATGCTGCCTTCTATTCCATTGGCGGCCCCACGGAAACCACGGTGTGGAACATCATGTACAAGGTGGAAGACAAGCTTCCCCAGGGCTGGAGCGTCATTCCCTACGGTGCTGCCACGGAGAACAACAGCTATTACCTGCTTGACGATGAGCTGCGCGAGGTCCCGGACTGGGTGACAGGAGAAATGTACTGCGCAGGGGCCAATGTCTGCCTGGATATTCTTTCCGACAAGCCGGAGCAGCGCTTTGCGGTACACCCGCAGACAGGTGAGCGTCTCTACCGCACAGGGGATGTGGGACGCTTTCATCCCGACGGGCTCATTGAAATCCTGGGCCGCACGGATTTTCAAATCAATATCGGCGGCTACCGCCTTGATCCTGCAGAAATCGAGACCACATTGCTGCGCCATCCGGCAGTGGAGCGGGCCATTGTGGTGCCTGCAGGCCAGAGAAGCGGCCATTCCGGGCATGTGCTTGCTGTCTTCATCCTGCCTGCACCGCAGCATGCTGCCCCGGGGTCAGGCGCTCTGGAAGCGGACGCAGCAACCTCTGGCACCCCGAAGGCCGGCGTCCTGAACGCTGACGCGCTGGAAGTCGAACTGACAGCCTGGCTCAAGGAACATCTGCCCGTGCAGATGCTTCCCAGGCTCTGGTGCTTTACGGATACCCTGCCCCTGACAGCCAACGGCAAGGTGGACAGAAAGGCTCTTGCTGCAGAGCTTGCACACCGGCAGTCCCTGGTTGTGCAGGAGAGCACGGACAAGGGACCGCAGACCCCGCTGGAGCGCCTGCTTTGCGAGCTGTGGCAGGAAGTGCTGGGCAGCCCTGTCCCTGGTGTGCAGGCCAATTTCTTCCGCCTTGGCGGAGACTCCCTCAAGGCTGTGCAGATTCTCACCAGACTGAAGGAAAAACTGCCCGTTCCCCTGTCCCTGGCAGCCTTCTTTGCCACGCCCACTGTAGAAGGCCTGGCACAGACCATCATCGCCCGCATCAGTGCCGTCACGAGCAGGGCGTGCGGGGAGAACTGAAGGGAAGCTGGGGGAAACCTGAAGGAGATCCTGAAGAAGATCCCGAAGGAGCGCTGAAGGAGCGCTGAAGGGAAGCCGAAAGCCCGCCAAAAGACCGCGAAGGAAAGCCAGAGGAGAGCTGACCATGAACACACACGCACCCCTGCAGGCAGTTTCCGGGCAGAGCACTGCCCCCGGGACCGCGACGGCCAGGGACAAGGCTGCTTCTGCTCAGGGGCAGCAGGCAGCACCTGCAGACCTTGCCATGCTGGATATTGACGCCCTGGCAGGATTGCTTGCACAGCACACGCACACTCAAGACGCTGAGCCGGACATCCCGGACATTGCCGCCTTTGCCGGGCAGGAGCCCTGCCTCTCCCTTGCCCAGGAGCGGCTGTGGTTCATGGACAGACTTGTCCCTGGCAACCCCTTCTACAATATTCCCTTTGCCTTCCGCCTTGAGGGTCCTGTGCAGGAAAAGGCTTTGTGCGCAGCCTGGCAGGACGTTGTGCAGCGCCATGAAGGACTGCGCATCAGCATTGCCGCCACAGACACAGGCACAGCCGTGGTGCGCTGCAGGCCTGCTGAAGACTTTCCCCTGGTGGTGCAGCGCAATGTCTCCCGGGAGGGCCTGGCAAGGCTCATGCACCATGAGGCAGCCACAGGCTTTCATCTGGAAAAGGATCCCCTGCTGCGTGCCAGCCTGTGCTTTTGTGAAGACGCAGGCTGCGTGCTTGTGTTCACAGCCCATCACATTGTCTTTGACGGCTGGTCCGTCGGCATCTTCCTTGCCGATCTGAACAGGGCTTACAGTGCCCGCTGCCACAATGTCTGCCCCGACGTTGCTCCGCCTGCTGTCAGCTATTTCCAGTACGCTGCCTGGCACAGAGCCCTTGTGCAGAAAAACAGGGCAGCGCAGGCTTCCTGGTGGCAGGAACACCTGGCCAACCTGCCGGACTTTGAGCCGCAGACGGACTTTCCCAGGCCTGCTGCCCAGACCTTCCACGGTGCTGTGCACAGCCTGCACATCGACGCTGACATCACTGCTGCCATGGACGAGCTGGCAGCACGCGAGCAGGTCACGCCCTATGCGCTGTGGCTGACACTCTTTGCCCTGACTGCAGCCCGCTTTGCAGCACAGCAGGACTTTGCCATAGGCTCTTCCTTTGCCGGGCGCACCCTGCCTGCCACCGAAGATCTGGCCGGCTTCTTTGTGGAAAACCTGACCGTACGCATGCACATTGACCCGCAGCTGACCCTGCATGAGCTGGTGCACAGGGTGCAGGAAGAAAGCCTTGCCACCATGGAGCATGCCCTCCTGCCCTTCCAGATGCTGACCGAGGCCCTTGGCAGAGAGCGCGATCTGAGCCGCAATCCCGTCTATCAGCTGGCCTTCAGCTATCAGAACATGCACACTCTGACGGACACTGCCACAGATCAGGACGGCCTGCGCCTCACTGCCCTGCCTGTGCAGGGACTGACCACGCACATGGACCTGGAGCTGCTGGCCTGGCCGGGACGCGAGGGCATGGCATGCCAGTTCCTCTATGCCACGGATCTGTTCCAGCCTGCCACCATTGCAGCCTTTGCCGAAAGTTTCCGGGCACTTGCCACATCTCTTGCAAGGCAGGCCGAGCAGGGCGACCGTACAGCCAGACCTGTGCACAGCCTTGGCCTTGATGCAGGCCGCCTTTCCCTGAGCTTTGGCAGCAGACGCCGCCATGCCCTGCTTTCTCCCTGGCAGGACTTTGCCAGCCTGTGCGCTGCCGATCCTGATGCCGAGGCCCTGCGCGTCATCAGCTTTGCAGGCGGCACAGAACAGCTGGAACGCTTTTCCCGCAGGCAGCTGCAGGAAAAGGCTGAACAGCTGAGCAGACAGCTGCATGCAAGAGGCGTGCAGATGGGTGACGTTGTCCTGCTGTGTCTGGACCCGGGGGCGGAGCTTCTTGCCGCCATTCTGGCAGTCTGGCGCCTTGGCGCAGTCTTCACCACCCTGGCCACGGACCATCCGGCTAGTCTTGCCCGCTGGCTGTGCGAGGATGCCAGGGTTGTCTGCGTTCTCAGCCAGCGCAGGGACTGGCAGGGAGACCCTGCCCTGCTGCTTGAGCCGGACGCAGGCAGGGCAGCAGATTCCGGTGCTCCTGCCCATGCAGACTTGTGTGCCCCTGCGGCAGAGCTTCTGCCGCCCCCTCCCGAACCAGCTCCTGAGACCTGCGTCTGCATCCTCTACACCTCCGGCTCCACAGGCAGGCCCAAGGCTGTGCGCCTGAGCGCAGCTGCCCTCTCCAACCGCCTGCACTGGATGTGGGAGCAGTTTCCCATGCAGCGCGCCGAGGTCTGCTGCCAGAAAACCTCGCCTGTCTTTGTGGACTTTCTCTGGGAAGCCCTGGGCCCGTTGCTTGCCGGCGTGCCCCTGCTCTGCCTGCCGGACAGAAAGACTGCTGATATCCCCTGGTTTTTGCAGACCCTGGAGAGGCACAAAGTCACCCGCCTTGTTCTTGTGCCCTCGCTGCTGGCCCTGATGCACCGCGTTGCCAATGGTCTGGAGGGCAGGCTCACCTCCCTGCGCATACTGACTGCAAGCGGCGAAACCCTGCCCGGGGATCTGGCTGCAGCCACCCTGGAGCGTCTGCCTTCTCTGCGTCTGCTCAACCTCTACGGCTCCACGGAAGTCATGGGCGATGCCACCTTCCATGAGGTGCAGCATGCACAGACAGGCAGTGTCCCCATCGGCATACCCGTGCACAATACTGTGGCAGCCATCCTGGATGCCGCAGGTGCACTCCTGCCCCAGGGAGCCACAGGGCGCCTGTATGTGGCAGGCACCTGCCTGGCCACTGGCTATGGCGGTGCTGCAGCTGCCATGAACAACGTCTGGCTCACCCCTGAACAGCATGAGGGCATCCCGGATGCTGCCTTTGCAGCCCTTGTGCGGCAGAGCGGAGAGAGCCGCTGGTTTGCTACCGGCGATCTTGCCCGCATGGACGAGCAGGGACTGCTCCATCACTGCGGCAGGGCTGACAGGCAGATCAAGCGCAGAGGCGTGCGCATTGAGCCGGAACAGATTCAGGCTGTGCTGGAACGGCATGCCAGGGTGGCAGAAGCCCGCGTCCTGGCAGTCACAGGCCCTGCAGGCAGTGAGCGGGAGGGCATACGCCCGGAACCGCGCCTTGTGGCCTACATTCTTCCAGCCCGGGGCGGTGCGCAGTGCAGCAGCGAGAAGGAAAGCCGTGCAGCCTGCCTGCAGCAGTGGGCCAGCCTCTATGACAGCATGTATGCCAGTGTGCGCAGACAGGGCCATATTCTGGACAACTTCCTCATCTGGGAAAGCAGCTACACAGGCAGGCATCTGCCCGCAGAGGACATGCGCGAATGGCTCGCCGAAAGCCTTGCCTCCATCCATGCCCTTGCACCGCGCAGCGTGCTGGAAGTGGGCTGCGGCCAGGGTTTCCTGCTCATGGACCTCATCCGCAGCTGCGACAGGTACGCAGGCATTGATATTTCCCGCGAGGCCCTGGCCTGCCTTGAAGAAGTGCTTGCGCAGGAGAAGAGTCAGGAACAGAGCCTGGAGCAAAGCCCAGAGCAGGAACAGGAGCAGGGCCGGGGCCGGTACCGTGCACGCTTGAGCCTGCATGTGGGCGAAGCTGCAGATCTGTCCGTCCTGGACGGACAGGAGCCCTTTGATACCGCCATCTTCAATTCCGTTGTGCAGTATTTTCCCGATGCTGCTTACTGCATCGAGGCCGTGCGCAAGGCTGTGGAGCACCTGGAGTATGGCGGCAGGGTCTTTCTTGGCGACATACGCAACCTGGCAGGTCTTGATCTTTTGCACCTTGCCATCCAGGCCCACCGCTGCCCGGGCACTGCCACAGCCAGGGAAGTTCTGGACAGGGCAAACAGCAGAAAGCGCCTGGAAAGCGAACTTGTGCTGGCACCTGCCTTCTGGCATGCGCTGCAGCGCCTCATTCCCCGCATTGCGGCAGTGCAGACAGCCCCCAAACGCGGCACATGCGCCAATGAGCTGACCGAGTTCCGCTATGAAGTGGTCCTGTACTGCGACACCAGCCCCTTTGTGCCCTTTGCAGGCCGGCTCCATGTCTGGGGAAGTCCCTGCCCCGGCCCGGCCTGCCAAATGACTTCTGAAACCCCTGAGTCTCCTGTTGCCCGGGCCTGCCCGGATTACCTGGATTGCCCAGATGCACTGGACGCTCTGCTGGCCGCCTTTGCCGCAGAAGAGAGCCAGTCCCTTGCCATAGCCTCCATCCCCCAGGCCCGCATTGCCCGCTACCGCGCCCTGCAGGAGCTGGCAGAAGAAAGCATGCTCAGGCAGACCCAGGACAGTCTGGAAACGCTGAAGGCACGGGCAGCCGCACAGGTGGACGCAGCACCTGCTGCCAGAGGGCTGACGCCTGAAGAACTGCACAGCCTGGCCGCACGCCACAACCTTGCCCTCTCCCTCAGCCTGGATCGCTGCGACGGCCAGAACCTCAATGCCCTCTTCTTCCGCAATGGCGCACAGCCTCCCCTGCACGCTGTGCCCTGGCCCGGAGCAGACACAATTCTGCCCGAGCCTGCAGCCCTTGCCAGCACGCCTGCCACAAGCCGTGACGAGAGCTCCCTGCGTGCAGAGCTGCGCAGCTTCCTTGCCGCAGAGCTGCCGCAGAACATGCTGCCGGATGTGCTCATGACCGTCCCTGCCTGGCCCAGAACGCCCTCGGGCAAGATTGACTGGAAGCGCCTGCCTGCGCCGGGCACCAGGTACCTTGCCAGTGTGCAGGGCATGCAGCTGCCGTCCACAGCGGATGAAAAATGCCTGGCTGACATCTGGAAGCTGGTCATAGGCCTGGATGAGGTCAGCGTGCACGACAATTTCTTTGAAACAGGCGGCACCTCCCTGCTGCTCACGCAGGTGCATCAGCTGATCCAGACACGGCTCGGGCTTTCCTTCCCCCTGTCCGTGCTCTTCCAGTACCCGACCATTCATGGCCTCTCCGGCTGGCTTGCCGGCCGGGGCGGGAGCAGTGCAGGTGCAGCAGCCGCCGCCCCCGCAGCTTCCCGGGCTGTTGCCAGAACACGCCGGGGCAGACGTCCCCTGCGCCAGTCTCCCACCGAAGGAGGAGTATCGTGAGCAAGACCTACCCGTACGATGAGCACTGCATTGCCGTCATCGGCATGGCTGCCAGGCTGCCCGGAGCAGACAGTGTCCAGGCCTTCTGGGACAACCTTGTGGCAGGCCGCCAGAGCATGGAGCCCATTCCTGACGACATCCTGGCTGCAGGGCTGCATGCCGCACTTCGCCATGAGCCGGACTACGTGGCCATGCGCAGCAGCCTTGCGGACTTTGATCTCTTTGACGCAGAATTCTTCGGCTTCTCGCCCAGGGACGCCAGCATCATGGACCCGCAGCACAGACTGGTGCTCGAATACGCCTGGCGGGCCTTTGAAAACGCTGGCTATGTGCCCGGTGACACAGACGGCCTGCGCACCGGCGTCTATGCCAGTTCGGACATGAGCGGCTATCTCACCGGCTGCCTCTATCACCATATTCTCTCCGGTGCCGTTGATGTCACCGAGGCCGTCATCGGCTGCGACAAGGACTATCTGGCCACCCGCATTGCCTACAAATGCAACCTGCACGGTCCTGCCATGGCCGTGCAGTCCTCCTGCTCCTCCTCGCTGTTGAGCGTGCATACAGCCTGCCAGGCCCTGCTTGCCGACGAATGCGACCGCGCCCTGGTCACTGCCTGCACTGTCATGCTGCCGGAAAACCTGGGCTATATCTACCTGCCCGGCGGCATGCGCTCCCCGGACGGACGCTGCCGCCCCTATGATGCAGGGGCAAACGGCACCATCTTTGCCAACGGCGTGCTGGCTGTGCTGCTCAAGCGCCTTGCTGACGCTGTGCACGACAGGGACACAATCCTTGCTGTGGTCAGGGCCACGGCAGCCTCCAATGACGGCTGCGACAAGGTCGGCTACACAGCGCCGAGCATCCATGGCCAGGCCATGGCCATATCCTCAGCCCTGGAGCTGGCAGGTGTGGACCCTGCTGATGTGGATTTTGTGGAAGGCCACGGCACTGCCACTCCCCTTGGCGATCCCATTGAAGTGGCTGCCCTGCACAGGGCCTATGCCGGCGACACAACCAGTCAGGCCAGAGAACCCCGGGCAAAGCCCATCCTTCTCGGCTCGCTCAAGGGCAATATCGGCCATCTTGATGCTGCTGCGGGCCTGGCCAGCTTTGCCAAGGCAAGCCTCTGCCTGCATCACCGCACCTTCCCCGGCACTGCCAATTTCGAGCGTCCCAATCCGGCCTTCGGCGACCTTGCCCCCTTTGCCGTCTCAGGCAGCACGGTCAGGCTGCCCGAAACAGGCTGCCTGCTCGGCGGGGTCAGTGCCTTCGGCATCGGCGGCACCAATGTCCATGCCATTTTGCAAAGTGCCCCGGACAGACCCCAGCGCACCCCAAAAACAGGGCGCCTGCCCCTTCTCTTTTCCGCACACAATGAAGAGGCCTTTGCAAAGACACAAGCCGGGCTTCGCACCTTTTTGCACACACAGGCCAGCCAGGAGGAGACCAGCACCCATGCCGGGCCATACTTTGCCGATACTGCTGCCACCCTTGCCAGGGGCCGCAAGGCACAGCCTGTACGCGGCAGTGTCACTGCCGCCTCCCATGCCGATGCTGCAGCCCTGCTTGCAGACGATATCCTGCCCCGCTGTGTGTCAGAAACAGACTGCCCCCTGGCCTTCCTCTTCCCTGGCCAGGGCAATCTGCACCCGGACATGGCCCGCTCCTTTTACGCGCAGGAAGAAGGCTTTCGCAGCGCATTCAGGGAGCTGAACACCATCTGCACAGCAGCCGCAGGGCCGGATCTGGAAAAGCTTCTGACACAGTGCTGGAACGGGGAGGAGGCAGCCAGGGCTGCCCTGTGCCGCACAGACACTGCCCAGCCCCTGCTCTTTGCCCTGGAGCTCTCCCTGGCCAGGCTGCTCATGCAGCGCGGTGTGACCCCTGACTGCCTCATCGGCCACAGCCTTGGCGAATACACTGCAGCCTGCATTGCAGGCGTCTTCTCCCCTGAAGACGGCATGCGTCTTGTCACACAGCGCGGCGCGCTCATGCAGACTGCGCCGCAGGGCAGAATGCTGGTCGTCTCCCTGCATCCTTCCAGGGTACGCGATGTGCTCGGCCCTGCCTTTGCCGGCGTGGAGATTTCCCTCATCAACAGTGCCGCCAACTGCGTGCTTACCGGCGACGATGCCGCCCTGGAGGCCTGCGCGCGCATTGTGGCAGAGCACGGCCAGCGCGCCACCTGGCTTGCGACCTCCCATGCCTTCCATTCGGCCAGCATGGAACCTGTCATGGATGCCTTTGGCGAGCTTGTGGCAGGCCTGACGCTTCATGCGCCAGAGATTCCTGTGGTGAGCAATCTGACCGGCACCTGGGCAGGGGCAGAGATGGCCACTGCAGACTACTGGGTCAGACATCTGCGCAGCACTGTGCAGTTTGCCAGAGGCCTTGCCACACTGCGCACCAGGGTTACGACCGGTATCGAGGCAGGTCCGGGCAATGTGCTGCGCTCCCTGGCCACCCAGCAGCCCGGGGACAAGCTGCGCGTTGTGCCTGGCCTGGATCCCCTGAAATCCGCCACTGGGACTGCTGAGCGCTGCCTTGCCGACATTGCCGCAGAGTGCTGGCTGCAGGGAGCAGGGATTGACTGGGATGCCTTTTTTGCACCCTGTGAGCCCTGGCGCTGCCCTGTGCCGGAAACAGTCTTCACGCCCAGGCGCTACTGGATTGCACCTGGTGCTGCAGTGCAGGTGCAGGGCCAGGCCGAATGCGTGCAGCTGCCGGACATGCAGGACAACAGCGGAGCAGAATCAGGCTCAGGCCCGGGAAAATACGCCCGCAGCTGCCGTACAGCCTATGCACAGGCTGGCACAGAGGTGGAGCGCATCCTGGTCAGCCTCTGGGAAGAGCTGCTCTTCATGGATCAGGTGGGCATTGACGATGATTTTGTGGAGCTGGGCGGCAATTCCATTCAGGTCATGCAGATGGTCCGCCAGGCAGCTGGCCTTGGGCTGAGCTTCTCCTCAAAGGACGTCTTTGAGGCTGCAACCATCCGCAACCTTGCCGGGCGGGTGCAGCGCAGTGCAGCTGTGCGCTCTGTGCGCCCCGGCCCTGTGCCTGTGCCGGCCTTTCTGGCCCCTGCCCTTCGCCACGGCACGGATGCCCTTGCCGCGTATCAGCTCTTTGCCTGCCCGCAGGGCTTTGCAAGGGCACAGGCAGGCGACCTTGCCACTGCTCTTGCCAGGCGCCATGACGCCTTGCGCATGAGCTGGCAGGGCACTGCCCTGCGCCTTGACAGTGCCGGTGCCTGCGAGTGGGGCAGCAACAATGTGGAGGCCGCACATGCTGTGTGCGACGACGACGGCAGACCTGATGCGGCCCGCGTTCAGGCCGAGTGCCTGCGCCTGAGTGCAGGCCTGCAGCCCGAGCATCACAGAGCCTGGCTGCTGGGCCTGTGCGCGGACAAAGTCCCGCACCTTGTCCTGCTTGTGCACACAGCCCTGGCAGATCAGCAGAGCATGGACATCCTTGGCCGCGACATCCGCCATTTCCTGCAGCATGGCGTGCTGCCGGAAGAAGCAGACAGCCTGCAGCAGCATTCCTGGAAACTCTGGCTGGAAGACCTTGCAGCCGGGCCTGACAAGGATGCGTCTGGCAAGGGTGCGCATGCCGAGGAAGCGCCTGGCTGGAATGCGTCTGGCAAAGCAGCCGGGGCCGCCCCTGCCCGTTCCGCCTGCGAGGAGCGGGACGTGCGCACCATGACCTGCCTGCTTGACAAAGAGCTGACAGAAGCGCTCGCCGAGGCTGCCACTGCCTGCCGGGCTTCCTGCGGGGAACTGCTGCTGGCAGCAGTCAGCCTGTGCCTGAAAAAGGCCGGCAGCCCTGACGTTGCCCCTGGCGTTGCCCCTGACTTTGCCCCTGACTGCATCCATTGCCTGTGCAGTGGCCGCCACCTGCCCCTGCCCTGCCCGAACCCGGATGACATTGTCGGCCTCATGGCCTGCTACCATCCTGTTGCCCTGCCTGCAGAAGACACAGCTGCTGCCAGCATCCCGCATGTCAAACAAGGTCTGCGCGCCTTTGCGCAGCAGCCGGCTGCATGCTGGCGCGCAGGGACAGTGCAGCGCCCGGTTGCTGTGACCTTCAGCTGCAGGGAAAGCGAGGGAAGCCGGGAAGCATGGGCAGGCACTGAAGACGGCTGCCTGCACTGCCAAGGCCGGGTCAGCCCTGCAGAAAGGCAGCTGGACAGCCTGCTCGACTGCCGGGTCAGATGGAGCGCTCAGGGCACAGAGCTTGTGCTGCGCTGCGCACCTGCTGCAGAGACTGCAGCTGCGTTCCTGTGCCACAGCCTTGCAGACCAGGCTGGCGAACTGGCCCTGCTGGCCAGGACCAGCCCTGACGCCCAGCGCTACCTTGTGGAAGAATTCCCGGATTCCGAACTGACGCAGGCCGACCTCGACATCATTCTCAACCAGCTTGCCGGAGTGCAGTCATGACCACATCGCAGCCCGTTCTTCCCTACAGACTCACGGACATCTTTCCGCTGTCTCCGGTGCAGACCTTCATGCTGGATGTTTCCAGACAGACACCCAGCGGTCTGGCCTTCCAGCAGCAGTATACCTACTACCTTTCCGGCAGCATTGAGCCGGAGCTCGTGCGCAGGGCATGGGAGCATATCTGCGCACGCCACCCTTCCCTGCGCACCTCCTTCCACTATGCCGGCACAAGCAAACCCTTTCAGGCAGTGCATGACACAAGCTCCCTCTGCTTTGTCTTCAGGGATTTGCGCGCCCTTGCCCCGGAGGAACGCAATGCAGCGGCCTTTGCCTGGCTCATGGAGGATGCAAAAAAGCCCTTCAACCTCCTTGTGCCCCCGCTCATGCGCATAGGCCTGCAGCAGATGGAGGAGACCACCTTTCTGCTCACCCTCACCATGAGCCATCTGATCTTTGACGGCTGGTCCCTTGGTGCAGCCTTCGGGCTTTTCGGCAGGACCTATGCCGACCTTGCCGGGGGCAGGGAGCCTGACAGCACCATCTTTCCCTCCCTGCATCAGTACGTCTCCTGGTACAGACAGCGCGATGCTGCCAGGGAGACGGCCTGGTGGCAGGAACAGCTGCATGATGCTGTCATGCCCAGACTGCCCTTCATGAAGATGCCGGAACAGCAGGGGCCGGTTGAGGCGGATCAGATCCATCACCTGGTCTTCACGCAGGAGGAGACCGCAGCTCTGGAGGAGGCAGCACGGGACACAAACGTGACCCTCAACGTCCTCTATCAGGCGGCCTGGGCACTTATCCTCTCCCGCCTTTCCCCGCAGCGCAGGGCGCTCATGCTGACCGTTGCCGCCTCACGTCCTGTGGAGCTGGCAGACATTGATCAGGTCTTCGGCCTGCTCATAGACGGCATCCCCTACAATCTGCACTGCCCCGGCGACACAACAGTCCGCTCCTGGCTCAGGGAACTGCGCGCCCTGCAGCTGGAGAGCCTGGAACATCAGTACTGCCCCATACAATCCTGGCTGCAGACAGGAAAAGAACCCGGCGTCATTCCCTACAATTCCTATCTGATCTTTGAAAATATGGCCACAGGAGAAGGCGCCAGAGAGGATACGGACCTTACCCTGCAGGCTGCCTACATGAACTCCAATCTGAGTTTTCCCCTGTCCATGATGGTCTTCCCGGGCAAGGCCCTGCGTGTCGCCATCATCTACAGCCGGGACTTCTTCACAGAAGAGAAGATTGTCGCCTTTGCCGGGCGTTTGCGCGAGACACTGAACACCCTGGCAGCACATCCTGATGCCAGCCTTGATGCCATCAGTGCCATGGCCCTGCTTGATGAAGAACATCTGAGCTGACCGGCCGGACGCAGGTGCGTCTCCCGTACTCCTGTGCGGCAAATGTACTGACGAGCCCATCCTGTACTGCCGTGCGGCAAATGTGCGGCAAAGACTGTCGTTTGCCGCCTCCCCTGTCCCAATGCCCCTGCTTCATAAGCCCGGTTCCAGAGACCCTGACGAAGGGCCCTGCTCTTTCCCACACTGCTTTGAAAGAAGCGGACAGCAACTGCCCGCTTCTTTCAAGGCCAAGCCCTGCGAGAGTCCGCATGCCTGAGATGACTACGGCTTCTGCCTCCCCTTCTGCACAGCCTGCTTCCGCCTGGCTGCCCAATATGCCGGACAGGCGCGCCTGCCTGCCCAGACTCTTCTGCTTTTCCTATGCCGGCGGCACAAGCGAGCTTTTCCGGCAGTGGCAGAGCGGTCTTGCCGATACCTGCCTCATCTGCCCTGTGGAGCTGCCAGGCAGGGGCACACGCATGGATGAACCCTTTGCCGCAAGTCTTCCTGAAGCAGCCAGGCAGGCGGCTCAGGCCATCCTGCAGCACACAGCCTTCCCCTATCTGCTCTTCGGACACAGCCTTGGCAGTGTCCTTGCCCTGGAGACTGCCCGCTTTCTGCAGGAATGTTGCGCACAGCCTCCACTTGCCCTGCTTGTCTCCGGCAGATACCCGCCACACCTGCCTGCCAGGCGAAGGAATCTGCATGACATGCCCGACGCGGCCCTCATTGACGAGATGCGCAGGCTTGGCGGCACAACAGAAGACATTCTGGACAATCAGGAGCTGCTGGACATGATGCTGCCCATTGTGCGCGACGATTTCCGCCTGCTTGAGACACACAGCGCAAGTCCTTCCCCCTGCCTGCACATCCCTGTGCATGTCTTGTGCGGCAGGGAGGATGACGATTCTCCCCTGGAGCTGCTGGCCTGCTGGCAGGATGTAACAGACGCGCCCTGCTCCATAGACCTTTTTGACGGCGGCCACTTCTACATCCATGAGAGCAGGGCACAGCTGCTGCGACGCCTGCGCGCCCTGATACACAAGGACCTGAGCAGGGACCAGAGCAGGGACATGCATAATGATCTGCATACTGCTCTGCACAAGGGCCCCTGCCCCACATCTGCCTGAAGCACAGGAATGACCGTCATGGATGCACCTGCCATTGCCCGCTGGCTGCCTGTCCAACCCGCAGCCTCCGCACTGCCCGTCTTCTGCTTCCCCTTTGCCGGCGGAGGCATTTCCCTGTTCCGCACCTGGCAGGAGAAGGTGCCCGAACCTGTACAGATCTGCCCCGTTGCCCTGCCAGGCAGGGAAAAAAGACTGGCAGAGCCTTCCATAGCCTCGCTGGAAGAACTTGTTGCAACCATCTGCACGCTGCTGCAGCCCTGGCTGCACCGCCCCTTTGCCCTCTACGGGCACTGCTTTGGCGGCAGCCTGGCCTTTGCCGTGACCCTGGCCCTGCAAAAGCAGGGGGCTGCTCCCGCCCTTCTGGCTGTCTCTGGCTGCAGAGCTGCACACCTGCCCCCGCCCTTTTGCATCGCAGATCTGCCGGAAGAGGACTTCATCGAGGCGCTGCGCCGCTTCAGACTGACGCCCGAGACCGTGCTCTCCATCCCGGAGCTCCTTGCCCTCTTCCTTCCTGCCCTGCGCACGGACTTCGCCCTGGACGAGCGCATCCGCTGCTTTGCCAAGCGCCCTGTGCTCTCTGCTCCCCTCCTTGTCCTGCACGGCACCGGGGATGCCATCATTCCCCGGGAGGCTGCCCTTGCCTGGCAGGACTACAGCACAAAGGGATGCGATATTGTGCAGGTGGAAGGCCCGCACATCTTCTTTGCTGACGATCCCGGTCTTGTGCTGCGGCCTCTGGTCGAAAAACTCCTGGCACTGGAAGGCTGCTGACGCTGGAAGGGTGCTGCCACAGGATGCCAGCGGGCTGCCTGCGACACAGGATGCTTCTGACAAAGGACGCTTGTACCAGGGAACGCTACTGCAAAGGGCGTTTCCTCAGGAAACTGTCAGTGCAGCTTTTCTGTCTGCAACTGAGGCACTGTTCTTCTCCCTGTGTATCTGCATTTTCCATTTTCCACAGAAATCTCACATATACTTTACAAGTTACAGAACACAAGTGCAAAAATTGCATTTTTATATTGAAGGAATTCTGTCTTTTCTGTATGCAATGTCTGATCTCTCACACACGACGTTCTCTTCCAGGCGCTCTTCCTGCTGCCACATCCAGCCCTCTTCTGCTGCCAGTCAGCCTGCGGGACACAGATGTCCCGCATATCCCTCTGCATTTCAAAGTATTACGCTCATCAAACTCATAGTTACAGCTCACAGGTACAGCTCACAGGTACCGCTTGCGTGAAGACTGTACGCAGCCTGCCGGCTGTCGCGCTGCCCCATGCACAGACTGTTTGTCTGCGCCATTTCAGGAAGAAGCCCGGATGCAGGTACATCCCCTGCATCAGCAGAACACAAAAGGCCATCCGAGAGTCAGGAACAACGCGATGACAGAACATTCTGAAAAACCCAGCTCTGAGAAACCCAGCTCTGAGAAATTCTGCTCTGAAAAACTCTGTTTTGAACACAGTCTTGTCCAGGACGCTTTGCTTGCGTGCCCTGGGCCTTCTCCTCTCTACAGGCTTGCAGAACGGGAACTGCAGGCCGCTACTGCTGCAGACCATGCAGCGCCCCTTCTCAAAGCCTGCATGCCATTCCCTGGCATCAGGCTCGAACTGATGAACAACTGCCCCCTTGCCCAAAAAAGCCAGCTTTCCTTTGCAGGTGCAGGGGACATCGTTCTTTTTTCCCTGCGCCTTGCCGGGACAGGCAGCATGCTGCTGCACGGACGCACCGACAACATGCTGCACAGCAGCGGTCAGCTTGCCGTGTGCTATGTTCCGGCCTGCAGAGGAGCAGTCACCTTCCAGCCCGGCACATACAGTTTTGTCAATGTGCTGGCCTGCAGGGAGGTTCTGAGCAGAACCATGCCAGAGCAGACAGCCTCTGTGGGCAGACTGCTGCGCATGGATGAGCAGGAAGGCTATGTCCTGCGCATGATGACTGCCTCAACAGCTCTTATGCTGACAGCCTCACAGCTGTTCACCCCTCCTTCGTCCGAATATACACAGCATCTCTTTGTCCAGGGAGGGGTATTGAAATTCATTGCGCTTGCCATTGATACCCTGCATGCCTTTCTTCTGCACGGTGATACCATCAGGCTGACGCGAAAGGACATTACCACGCTTTCCAGAGTCAAGACCTATCTGGAAAACAATATTGTTGAACCACCGAGTCTCGAAGTCCTCTGCAAGAAATTCTACATCAACAGCTTCAAACTCAAAAAGGGTTTCAAGCAGATCTACGGCATGGCCATCTCCAGATACATTCAGTTCTATCGCCTGCACTCTGCCTACAGCCGTTTTCTGACCGGGGACACAAACGTCAGTGAATGCGCATGGGCTGTGGGCTACACCAATGTCAGTCACTTCATTGCCGCCTTCCGCAGACAGTTCGGCTTCACTCCCGGGGAATGCATCCGCAATCACAAGGAAGGACTAAGCTGCCTGCACTACTCCAGAGGCTGATACCTGTCCAGCATACCTGTCCGTCATACCCGTCCGTCACCCCGTCTTGTCTGCACCGGAGCCTTGTGCGTGACGCACCCCAGGCATTGGGGTGCGCAGCTGCAGGGCCCCGGACTCTCCTTTCCTGCACCGAGTGTTCTGCGCAGAATACTTCCTACCGGAGGACTCCATGCACCTTGTCCGGGCACTTCGCCGCCATCTCGGCTCCCTGCTTCTGCTTGCCGGTCCCATTCTCCTGTCCCAGTATGCCTATCTTGCCTCTGGCATGGCCGATACCGTCATGTCCGGCATGCTTGGAACAGTCTTCCAGGCAGGCGTTGCAGTGGGCGCCGCAGTCTGGGTCCCTGTACAGATGTTCATCACCGGCGTCCTCTACAGCGTCATGATTATCGTCTCCCAGCACTTTGGTGCAGGAAGGCATGCAGAAAGTGTGCAGACTGCCAGGCAGGGACTGTGGCTGGCCCTTGTGCTCGGCCTTCTTGCCAGCCTTCTTCTCTGGCTGCTTGCCCCGCACCTGACCTTGTTCGGGGTCACGGAAGACGTGGCTGAAAAGGCAGCCTCCTATCTGCGGGCCCTGGCCTGGGGCCTGCCCTTCTCCAGCATGGCCGTGGCCATACGCTTCTTTTGTGACGGCCAGAAGAACGTTGTGCCGGCAACGGTCATTGCCCTCATCGTGGTCCTGGTCAACATTGTCCTCAACTACTGCCTCATGTTCGGCAAACTGGGGCTGCCGGCCATGGACGTGGCAGGCTGCGGCCTTGCCACCGGCATCAGCATGGCGCTCTCCCTTGTGCTCTTTGTCCTCTATGTGTGCACAACGCCACGCTACCAGGCTCAGCGCATCTTTGCCGCCCTGACAGGCCCCTGCGCACGGCAGCTCAGGGAACTGGCCTCTGTGGGTCTGCCTGTGGGCATTGCCATGGTCTCGGAATTTCTGGTGCTCTCCGTCATTGCCCTGTGCATCAGCACCACAGGCGCCACAGCCATTGCTGCCCATCAGATTGCCTACAACTTCATGATGATTCTCTTTGCCATTCCCACCAGCCTGGCCATGGGCACCAGCATCATGGTGGGTAATGCCAGGGGCAGCGGCAGCAGGCAGACGGAACGGGACGTGGTGCTCACCTCGATCAGTGCCGGTCTTGTTGTCGGCTGCCTGCTCACCATTGGCATGTGGCTTGGTGCAGAGCCTGTGGCACGGCTCTACTCGCACGACAGCGCAGTCATTTCCCTGGCTGGACAGCTGCTTGTCATCGCTGCCTTCTTCCAGCTGGTGGATGCCGTGCAGATCTGCCTCAATGGTGCCTTGCGCGGCATTGAGGACACTGTTGTGCCCTTCTTCATCACCAGCGGCATCTACTGGCTTGTGGCCCTGCCTGCAGGCTATGTGCTTGCCGGCATGCCCCTGCCCTTCGCGCTCGAAGCGCCATTCCCGGACCTTGGCGTTGCGGGCTGGTGGCTTGCCCTGGTACTGGGCATCTTTCTTGCCGCCCTGGCGCTTGCCCTGCGTGTCAGAAAGCTCTTCTTTGCTGCAGCAGACACTGTCAGCATGCCGGGCATGTTGTCTGTCCAGTCATCTGCACCGTCAGCCGGCCCGTCTGCTGCAGCCCCAATGGATGCCAGCTCTGCAGACGACGCTGCTGCGGCTGAACCTGCAGGGCAAAAGGCAGAGCTGGCCCGGGAAGAACCAGGTGCGAAACAGTCAGCACAGACTGCACAGACTGCACAGGACAGGCCAGAAGCCCTGACTGCAAAAGGAGGACGGCTGCGCCAGCGCTGCCAGGCCCTGCTCGCCCTGCTGCGCAGGCATCCGAAAAAAAGCATTGTGCTCCTGCTGCTGCTCGTGCTTGTGAGCATGTCTTTCTCCGGCCCGGAAGAGACTGTACGCGTGCACAGCATGGAAGAGGCGAGTGTGCGCACCCTGCGCCAGGAATTTCCCGTGACAGGCATCATCAAGCCTGAAGAAGGCGCTGAAGTCAAAACAGGCAGCCGCTTCACAGGGGTCATTGAGCGTTTGCACGTGCGCCTTGGCGATGCCGTGACCAGGGGCCAGGTCATCGCCGAGCTGGACAACAGAGAGCAGGTGGCCGAATGCCAGCGCCTTGAGGCCACCATACGCAAGCTCAAGGCCGAGCTGGAAATGGCCCGCAAGACCTATCCCCTGCAGATTCAGGAAACCCAGGCGCAGCTGGACGCGGCCAGAGCCGAGCGTTTGTACACCCAGAAAAAGCTCAGGCGGGTCGAGAGCCTGCACAGAGCCGCTGCCGTCTCCAGGGATGAGGCAGAGCGGGTGCGCCAGGAAGCGGATGTGGCCCATGCAGCCAGTCTGCAGCAGAAGACTGCCAGGGAGCGCCTGGAAGAAGAGTTTTCCCTGCGCACCATCTACCTGACAGAAGCCATTGCCGAGGCTGAGGCCGAGCTTGCCACAGCCACCATCAGGCGCTCCTATGCCACCATTGTCAGTCCCATGGACGGGGTGGTGAGTGAGATCACTGCCCAGGAAGGCGAGACCCTGGTTGCCGGCCTGCAGGTGGCCTATCTCATCACGGTGCTGGACCCGCGGCGTCTGGAGCTGCAGATGTTTGTGGATGAAAACGACATTGGCAGGGTGCAGCCAGGGACCAGAGTTGTCTTCACTGTGGAATCCTTTCGCGACAAGGTGTTTGAAGGCAGGGTGGACCTTATCCATCCGGGACCTGAAATACGCAACAATATCGTCTATTACCGTGCCCTTGTCCGCCTGGACCCCGAGACTGCCCTGTCCCTGCGCCCGGAAATGACAGCCCGCTGCACAGTCATTGTCAGCGAGAAGGACAATGTGCTCTGCATTCCCAATGCTGCCTTCAAGTGGATCCAGGACAAAAAGGTGGTCTTTGTGGAGGACGGCCAGTCTGTCCGCCCCATCCTCGTGCGCACAGGCATTGAAGGCCTGACACACACCGAAGTGCTCGACGGCCTTGTCAAAGGCCAGAAGGTGGCCACAAGCCTTGAGCTGCCCTCGCCGCTGCCTGAAGAATGGGCGGCCCTTGCAGCCGGGACAGCGCAATAACACCCTGCCTGATTATGCCTGCCTGATGACGCCCGCCTGATGACGCCCTGTGCCTTGCACTGCCCGCAGGAGCAGACCATGGACGAACACTCCCCAAGCCCTCACAGTCCCGCCAGCCCCCAGGCTCCTCTCATTGATCTGCAGCACATAGGCAAGACCTTTGTCCAGGCAGACATACAGACCCAGGTCCTGCACGACATCACCCTGCAGGTCAGGCCGGGAGACTTTCTTGCCCTCACAGGCAGCTCAGGCTCCGGCAAGTCCACCCTGCTCTACATCATGGGCCTGCTCGAACAGGCAAGCCAGGGCAGCTATCATCTGCAGGGCCATGACGTCTCCACCCTGGACGACACTGCTGCCAGCGCCTTTCGCAACAGTCTCATCGGCTTTGTCTTTCAGAGCTTCTTCCTCATTCCCTATGCCTCGGCCCTTGAGAATGTCCTTCTGCCAGGCATGTACAGCCAGCAGCATGGCAGCCGGCTGCGTCAGCGGGGCGAGGAGCTGCTGCAGCTGGTAGGCCTTGCCGACCGCATGCAGCACAAGCCCTCCCAGCTCTCAGGCGGCCAGCAGCAGCGCGTTGCCCTGGCCAGGGCCCTGCTCAACAAGCCGGCCCTGCTGCTGGCAGACGAGCCCACAGGCCAGCTCGACACAGTCACCAGCAACTCCATTCTGGAGCTGTTCACAAAGATCAACGACAGCGGCACAACCATCATCATGGTGACCCACAGTGCGGAAACCGCAGCCTGTGCCAAACGCCGCATTGTCATGCGCGACGGGCGCATTCATGCAGCCTCGGACTGAGCTGTCCTCTGTTTCCCTGCCCGGACCATGTCTGACACAGTCAGACCTGCACAGCCAGGCATCTGTCCGACCTTCTTCATTTGCACAGCACATCGGGGTACCCATGACCTTGCGTCTGTTTTTCCGTCTCCTTGCGCAGGCAGCCATGGCCATCAGGGCGTACTGGACCAGCAGCCTGTTCATCATTGCAGCCATCAGTCTGGGCATTGCCGCCCTGACTGTCATTCTGGCGTCCATGGAGGGTGCAAACCGCAAGGCGGAAGAACTTGCCTCCAGATTCGGTCCCACCTCCATCAACATCATTGGCGGCAATCTGGTCGAACAGGCCATGTCCTCAAGGCCCATGACCCTGACCTGGGAGGATGTGCGCCGCATTCAGGAACACATGCCAGGCGCAGAGCGCGTCTCGCCTCTGCTGCTGAAAAGTTCCGTGCAGGTGCTTGCCGGCACAGCACGCCACACGGCTGACACCCTGGTGGGAGCCGGAGCTGCACACGGGCCCTCCTGGGGCTGGTATCCTGCGCAGGGCAGGGATTTTACGGACGAGGATATTGAAGAGCGCCGCAGTGTCTGCCTCATAGGGGCCAGGACTGCTGATGTGCTCTTTGGCAATGAGAACCCGCTGGGCAGGATCCTGGTGGTGGACAAGGTCCCCCTGGTGGTGACAGGCGTGCTGACCCGCCAGGGCCTGTCTTCTGGTGACATGGACTTTGATGACAGAATCACAGTTCCCATTTCCACCATGATCAGCCGCTTCAACCTCTCACGGCACTATCTCTCGCAGATACGGGTGACCTTTGCCAGCACAAGCACGCCCGAGCTCATGGCCGAATACAGTGCCGAGCTGCGCGGCCTTCTGCGCTCCCTGCACGGCATACCAGACAAAGGTGAGGACGACTTTCTGCTGGTGACCATGCAGGACATCATGGACTTTGTGGACGTGATCAAGGGCAGCATCGTGATCTTTCTGGGGCTTGTGGCAGTGGTCACCATGTTCACAGGCGGTTTCACCCAGGCCAACCTCTTCTACCTGGCTGTTGCAGACAGGTCTGAGGAAATTGGCCTGAAAAAGGCCCTCGGGGCCTCATCTGCGGCCATTTTCGTCCAGTTTCTGCTGGAAGCCATGCTGCTGGCCTTGCTGGGCGCCCTGTGCGGCCTTGTGCTTGGTGCCCTTTTCGGCCTTGCCTTGAGCAGCTTCAATCTGCTCACCATCAGTCTGTCCCCTGTTGTCTTCTGCACGGCTGTTGCCATTGCCTGCGCCATAGGCTGTGCCTTTGGCGTGCGTCCTGCCCGCAGGGCAGCCTCCCTGCCCCCTGTCACAGCCCTCAAAGGATTGTCATGATGTCCGGCCCCTCCCCCCTGCAGTTTCTTCTGCCCGGCTCAGGGCGGCTGCACATGCTTCTGACCGTCCTGCGCCGCAATCGTCTTCGCTCGGTTCTGGCCACCCTGGGTGTGTTTCTTGGTGCCCTGCTGCTCACTCTCATCCTGCATGTGCTTGAGTCGGTCAACATCATGCTGGAGAAAGAAGCACGCAAACTGGGCTCCCATGTCATTACCCTTACTGCAGCACCTGTGGATTTTGTGCGCGAAAACAGCACGCAGACAGACAGTGAACAGACACAGGACAGCACAGGACTCTCGGAAACAGCCAGTTCTGCCGCAGAACAGAGCGAAGAAGAACGCCTGCTGGAAGAACTTCTCACAGAAACAGGCGATGAAGCCTGGCGTACAGCACCCCCTCCGGCAAATGCTGCCCTGACCACAGACGATGTCAGGGCTCTTGTGGAGGCCCTGCCCACGCTGACAGCTGCTGCGCCCTTTGTGCTCACAAGCGGTCAGGCTGCCAGCGGGACCCTGCTCGGCAACTGCCAGCTGCTGGGCACAAGCACAAGCTTTCCAGCCCTGCGCCACTTTGCCCCTGCCATAGGGCGCTTCTTCAGCGCTGAGGAAGAACAGCACAGAGCCAGAGTCTGCCTGCCTGGTCACGCCCTGGCACAACGCCTCTTCGGCTCCCCTGAGGCAGCCCTGGGAAAAACTGTCACAGTGGACAAATGCACCCTGACCATCATCGGCGTCATGGAAGAAAAGGGCATGGACCCCAGCGGTCTGCGTGCGGATGAATGCCTCATCATGCCGGTCACCACCTACTGCCAGCGCATTGCCAGGCAGGACCACATTTCCGGAGCCTGGATAGGCATCAGAAGCCGCAACAACCTGCAGCAGACAGAAGAGGACATTCTGCGCATCCTGCGCACCCGCCATCACCTGCCAGAGGGCGGCAGAGACTGCAGCCTGGCCTTTGCCGAACAGGTGGATGAGCTTGTCACCAATGCCCTGGATCTCATCCGCACCCTGGGCATCATTGGCTCGGGTCTGTCCTTTGCCATCGGCACCCTGGGCATTCTTTCCATCATGACCCTGCTGGTCCGCTCCCGCAGGCTGGAAATCGGTCTGCGCCGCGTCGTCGGGGCAACCCGCACAAGCATCATGCTGCAATTTGTCAGTGAGGCTGCCTTCCTCTCCTCCACAGGTGGCATTCTCGGCGTGCTCACGGCCCTGGGCCTTTGTGCGCTTACAGCCGCCACAGGCATCCTCCCCGGCTTCTTCAGTCCAGCCATCACCACAGGCGTTCTTGTGCTTTCCATTGTGTGCGGCATCCTGGCCGGGACCTGGCCTGCCTGGAAGGCTGCACATACCGACGTGTTAAAGACGCTGCGTGAGCTCTGAGTCTTCACACCGGCTGCCCCCTGCAGTCCCCGCAACATTCGCATCACACACAAACATTCGCTGCCAGCCTGCCCATGGAGGATAGCATGGCCATCTCCCTGAACAGATTCGAACGCCTGGAAAACCTTTTTGCCGGACTGCAGAACGATGCAGCAGACCGGGAATATCCCTGCGCATCTGCACGACCTCTCAGACATATCATGCCGCTTGACGCCAGTGCCCTGACACGCAACTGGGACGTGCTCAAACGCCATACCACGCTGAATGACGAGGACAGGGAACATCTGGCAGACAGCCAGACTGTGGCTACCATAGACAGGTACAGCAAGAATATCGAGAACTGCGTGGGCACCCTCAAGCTGCCTGTGGGGGTGGCCGGGCCGCTGCGCATTGACGGCCTGTTTGCCAGGGGCGAGTTCTATGTCCCCCTGGCGACGACGGAAGCAGCCCTGGTGGCCTCATACCATCGCGGCGCACGACTCATCACCGCTGCAGGCGGCTGCAGGGCCATGCTGTGCGACAATGCTGTCACCAGAGCCCCGGGCTTTGCCTTCCGCTCCCTTGCCGAAGCGCGGACCTTTGTGCAGTGGGCTGGCAGGAATTTTGACAATTTCCGCGCCCAGGCGGCCACAAAAACACGCCACGGAGAACTTGTGGACATGCGCATCACTGTGGAAGGCAATCATGTCTATCTGAATCTCGACTATTATACAGGGGAGGCTGCCGGACAGAACATGGTCACACTGTCCACAAAGGCCATTATTGACTGGATCTGCGACCACACACCAGTGCACCCTGTCAGTGTCTTTGTGGAAGCCAACCTCTCCGGCGACAAGAAGGCCACCTTTCTGTCCTTTACCTCTGTCAGGGGCAAGAAAGTCACAGTTGAGGCATCACTCCCGGAAGACCTTGTCAGAAAGTATTTGCACATTGCTCCGGCAAAGATTTTCAAGATGTGGCTGATGACCACCATGGGCGGGCTCATGAGCGGCTGCATGGGCTCTCAGGCCCATTGTGCCAATGGTCTTGCGGCCCTCTACCTTGCCACAGGCCAGGATGCAGCCTGCGTCTCAGAGTCCAGCATCGGAGTGCTGCGCATGGAGCTTGAGGAGACTGGCAACCTCTATGCAGCCCTGACCCTGCCCAATATCATTGTCGGTGCAGTGGGCGGAGGCACAAAACTGCCCTCTCAGTCCGTCGGCCTCAAGATGCTGCAGCTGCCAGAAAAGGGGGCTGCCTTTGCACTGGCCGAAGTGTGTGCTGCGCTCTGTCTTGCCGGGGAGCTCTCCATCATTGGCGCTGTTGCTGCAGATCACTTTGCCGCTGCCCATGAACGCCTTGCGCGCTGAACGTCGCATCTGTCTGCGCGAAACCTGTGCCCCGGGGACACTGTCACACACCAGCCTGAGCGTTACGGCTGGCATCAGCGTGGCTGGCATCAGGGTGACAGGAACTTTGAAAGAGCTTGTTTTTGCCGGCAATGCCTGTCACTATGGCAGCAATTCTGCCAACTTCAGCTTTTGCATTCAGGGAGAAGTCCATGGCGCGTTTCACTCCGAAAAAGGGCCAGCCCTTCTGCTACCGTCTCAAGATCACCCTTGTCTCCAGCTGCTGGAAGAGCCGCTACAAAGGCATATCCAGGACCATTGATATGCTTTCCACTGCGACATTCGAAGACCTGCACAATGCGATCTTTGATCTTTTTGACAGATTTGACGGGCATATGTGGCAGTTTGTCTTCGGTGCCGGCTCTCCCTGGTCCGGAAACGCCTTTCTGCTTGTCGATCCGGATGCCTACGCGTATGATCTTGACATCCTCCCCTGCCTAAAGGCAGGGGATTCCTGACTTTAGACGGTGAGGTTCCTGCTGCGGAAAGAGCGAAAGACACAAGTCGCTAAGACGTGCGTTCCCGCTTCTCCCCCTTTGTCTCCAGCACAATCTTTTAAAGCCAAGTGCACACTTGTCTTTAACGTCACCTCATACCGGGACCAGGCATGTACCCGTACATTGTACACTGTTACGGGTACTCGGGGCTGACCGCCCCTACGGAATTGACTGAGGCTACTCTGCACG
>CASEWR010000113.1 GCA_949291675.1 uncultured Desulfovibrio sp.
GTTCGTCAGATCGACGGTTTGCCTCCAGCTTCCTTCAGATTCCACCTCACGATGGACACCCTTGCTCTTGGCTAGACTTGCCGCTACCAACTGTCTTAGGGACTTTCACCCATGAGAATATGCCCATGTCGGGCGCACTGACATGAGCGGCAGTCCTTGAGCCGCACAAGGAGAAACTATGAACACCATCTTCATCACAGGTGCATCTTCCGGCATAGGCAGGGCTACAGCCGTCTATTTTGCTCAGAAGGGCTGGAGGGTCATAGCCACCATGAGAAATCTGCAAAAGGCAGGAGACCTTGCAGATATGCCCAACGTGGTCATCATGTCCCTGGATCTCACAAAGCCCGATGAAATCCGTGAAACATGCAGCAGGACCCTTGCCGAATTTGATGTGGATGTGCTCTTCAACAACGCAGGCTACGCCATCATGGGACCTTTCGAGAGACTGCCTGAAGACGAGCTGCGCAAGCTCTTTGACACGGATGTGATTGGCACAATGCTTGTCACCCAGCAGTTCATCCCCCACTTCAAAAAACGCAGGGCCGGCGCAATCCTCACAACCACTTCCCTTGCAGGCATCATAGCCCTGCCCAGGGATGGTGCATATGGTGCAGCGAAGCGTGCCCAGCAGGGCATGGTAGAAACCCTCTACTATGAGCTCAAACCTTTCGGCGTAAAAGTCGCATCCATGATTCCCGGCGGAACCAGCACCAATTTCCAGATTCCTGTAAATATTTTGGACGGCTATGAGGAACCTGCTGCGAAACAGCGTGAGTACCTGCTTGATGGCAATGCTGCCTTCCCAGGTCCCGAGGAAGCTGCACACATTGTCTGGACTGCGGTGAATGACGGAAAGGATCAGCTTAACTACCCCACGGACAGCGTCTGCAAAAAGCTCTACGACCACTATGTGAGCATGGATGTGGAAGACTTCAAGCTCTGGTTCTACAACCGCCTTTTTGGCGCTGAAGCTGAGCAGGAGCGAAATTTGTAGTGGACTGCTCCATCCTGAAAGCGAGCCCGGAATGTGTTTGATGCACATTTCGGGCTCGCTTGATCTCAAGGTGTGCGCAAGTCTGCCCCTGGTTTGAGCACAGGCTTTGTACCAAGGGGGCAACCGAGTTTTCTGACGCAACAAGACTGTTCTTAAAAAGCAGCAGAGGCAGCCTGCTGTTGTTTTCAGCAGACTGCCTCCCAAGTTGTCAAAAAAGATCTGAGCTTAAGCCAGTCGTACGCCAGTTTTAGCCGAGAGACTGGGCGTAGCGGCGCACAAATTCCTTTGCTGCCTCAACGTCGCGCACGTCACCGGCAATCTGGGCCTGCAGCAGGGCTTCACGAATGTAGCCGACCTGCGGTCCGGGATTGAGCTGCGTCTCCTGCATGATCTCGTTGCCGTTGAGCAGGGGTTCAAGCATCTGTTCGGGCGTATTGGCGCGCTCGAGATACTTCATGTTGTGGTTGAAGGATGTGTACACATCGTCCCTGGCCTCGATGTCAGCCCTGGCCATCTGGATGAGGCGGGGATACTGCTCAAGAGCCATAAAGCGACGAATGCCCCTGTCAGTCATCATGGAGTAGAAGCGCATGTGGTTGCGCACGAGATGACAGATAACGTCAATGTCCTCTGCAGAGAAGTGCAGCCTGCGCAGAATCTTGCGGGTCACCTGGGCGCCGACAATGTGATGCTGGTAGAAGGTCCAGTCACCATCAACGTACTCGGCAGTATAGAGCTTGCCCACGTCATGGAAGAGCATGGCCATGGTGCCGATCCAGTCATAGTGCAGCTTGTTGAGCGGATAGCAGCGCACACACTCGATGGTATGGGTGAGCAGGTCCTCGGTCTCGGCTGATTTCTTGTTGCGTCTGTGTCGCAGCAGGGACAGGGATGCAAGTTCGGGGATCAGGCCCTGAAGAAGATGCACGTCAAAGAGCAGTCTGACAAAGGTGTGCATGGACTCTGCAGTGACCAGACGCCATTCGCTCATGATTTCCTTGGCCGGCACGTAGTCGAGCACGCGGGAAGAGGCACGCACAATGGCCAGGCGGGTGTTTTCCTCAATGGGATAATCGAAGTTGGCGGCAAAACGCAGGGCACGCACGGCCAGAAGGTAGTTGTGACGCAGGGTGTCGTCCGGCAGGCCGGCCAGCTTGATTTCCCCTGTGGCAAGAGGCTCAAAGCCCTCGTAGATGTCAGGCTCCTCATTGACCTTGGGTCCGCCGAAGCCGGTCAGGCAGAGCTTGATGCGTTCCTCTGCAGGCATGAGTGCCGCCATGGTAGGCGTGAGACGAAGCAGGCTCAGCTCAGGGTGCATGCTGTTTTCGGCAGAAAGAGGATAGAAGCGGTACAGGACACCGCCCTGTTCAAGTGTTGCCGTGAGCCGGCTGTCATCCGAAGCTTCCTTCGCGTCGGGGAAGATCTTGGCCAGCACGGGATAGCTGGCCTCACAGGCAAGATCCACGGCCAGTTTGTCGGCATGGGCCAGAAGGTGTTCCTGCATGGGGGCATTGACCACATGGGCGTCATAGCCGTTGCGGAACAGTGTTTTACAGAGGACAGCAGCCTCTTTCAGGGCTTCACGCATGGGCACTCTCCTTCAAAAAAGGGCATCATATGCCTTTGAGTATGCCTTTTGTGCTGGAAAAAGGCAAGGTTGCGAAACTTCCAGCAAAAATGATGCCGCAGTGATGAAGTTCGTTTTTTGGCGACATTTCTCCCCCTCAGTCAGAGAAATTCTTCCGTACAGAGGAAGAGGAACGCTGCAGACTGTTGCTCAGGCTGTCGCGCAAAGGCTGGAATGAAGGGCGATTGCGCGATTACAGAAAGATATCTTTATATTCACATATAAGTATATCTCGCTCTGGTAATACAACCGACAGGCTGACAGCCTGATCCTCCGGCCCCTGCAGTACGCACAGGGAGACGTCCGCAGATGGTCAGAACTGCTGTGTGGCGGGCAGCTGGCTCTGTGCAGGATTCCGGGCAGGGCTCAGGGCAGGAATCAGGACTGCTGCGAAGTGTTGCGCAC
Organism: uncultured Desulfovibrio sp.; assembly: GCA_949291675.1. Lineage (GTDB taxonomy): Bacteria > Desulfobacterota > Desulfovibrionia > Desulfovibrionales > Desulfovibrionaceae > Desulfovibrio. The sequence continues at coordinate 3,030 of CASEWR010000113.1, forward strand.
TGCAGGCAGCGCATTCAGGACAGCGCATCAGGTGCACGGCAGGGTACTCTCAGCACCACGCAGACAGGGGAGAATCTCGGGCGGGCAGTAAAAAGGGGCCCCGGAAGAACTCCGGAGCCCCAGGAAGGTCAGTCTTGCGATTCAGAATCTGCTAGGCAGCATCGCCATCGCTGTGGCCGCTCTCGAACTTGACGCTCAGAGCGATCTTCCACAGCAGGGAGAGTACCAGTGCGCCAACAGCGTACACGCCGATGGCAACGGCAATCTCACGCACAGTGGGGGTGTAGATTGTCACAGACTCGAACATGTTGGGGGTGAAACCGCCGATGAGAAGGCCGAGGCCCTTGTCGATCCAGGAGGCAAGCACGAGCATGCCGAGGGCATAGGGCATGTACTTGCCGGAACGGGTCTTCGGAGGAATCAGGATAGCCAGGCAGCCGATGGTGCACAGCACTGCGAGCCACATGCAGGGGGTCACCCAGGAGGTCACGCCATGGAAGCCGCTGAACAGGAAGACCAGGGGATCATAGTGACCGGGGATGCCGCTGTAGAAGGCCGTGAACACTTCAAGCAGGTAGAAGAAGACGTTCAGGCACATGGCATAGGTGATGATGGTGGCCAAGGTGTGAATGGCCTCCTTGCCGGGGTTGAAGCCGGTGAGCCTGCGCAGGAGCAGCATGAGGAGCAGCAGAATTGCAGGACCGGAGCAGAATGCCGAGGAAAGGAAGCGGGCTGCCATGATGGCGGTCAGCCAGTAGTGACGACCAGGAATACCAGCGTAGAGGAAGGCAGTCACGGTGTGGATGGAGAAGGCCCAGATGATGGAGAGGTAGGCGAGGTAGAGCACCCACTTGGGCGGGGTCGTCTCGTGTCTCTCGGCTTCCAGGGTCACCCAGCCGATGATGCAGTTCAGGGTCAGGTAGCCGATGAGCACGATCATGTCATAGAACATGACGGAGTTCGGCGTGGGGTGCAGCATGACGTTTGCCATGCGCTGGGGCTGACCAAGGTCCACAACGATGAAGAGGCAGCACATGACCACAGCGGAGATTGCCATGAATTCTCCGAAGATGATCATGATCTTGAACTTCTTGTAGTGATGGAAATAGGCAGGAAGCACGAGCATCACGGCCGAGGCTGCAACACCGACCAGATAGGTGAACTGGGAGATGTAGAGGCCCCAGGACACGTCACGGCTCATACCGGTCACGCCCAGACCATCAAAGAGCTGGAAGAGATAGACAATGCCGCAAACCGCTATGACAGCAACCAGGAAGAGCAGCCACATGTAATAGCGCTTCGAGCCTTCGAGTACTTTTTCAACCATGGCAGGACTCCCTAGACAATGTAGTAGACACCAGGCTGCGTACCCAGGTTAGGCTTGCGGCGGATGGTGTAGTTTTCGGCAAGTGCCTTGCGCACGGTGGAGTTCGGATCGTCAAGATCGCCAAAGAGGATCTTGCCGCCGGAAGCTTCCACGCAGGCAGGCATGAGGCCCTTGGCCAGGCGCTCCACGCAGAAGGTGCATTTTTCCACAACACCGATCATGCGGGTGGGGTACTCGGGATTGGGCACCGGGTCGCTCACATAGCCGCGGGGATCAATGAAGTTGAAGGAACGGGCACCATACGGACAGCCGGCCATGCAGAAGCGGCAGCCGATGCAGCGGTGGTAGTCCATGGTGACGATGCCGTTGGGCAGCTGGTAGGTTGCCTGGGTGGGGCACACGCGCACGCAGGGCGGGTTGGTGCAGTGGTTGCACAGAAGCAGCACAGGCTGCTTCTTCAGGCGATCAGCCAGATGCTCGTTGAGATCATCAGGGAAAGCGTGGGCATAGGAGTCCGTCCACAGCCACTTGATTTCCTGATCACCATGGGCGTCGCCCTTGCCGCGGATGTCAGGGACATTGTGCGCGGCATGGCAGGCGTCAATGACGGCTTTGTAATCTTCGGGCGTGTTGAAGGCCCTCATATCGATGACCATGGCCCAGCGTTTGGCTCTGAGGCCCTGGCCTGCATGTTCATACGTGCCCGGGGAGACTGCAGCCTGGGCAGAACCCAGACCGGCAACTCCGCTGCTCAGGGCAAATACAGACAGACCGGCCACCTTGAGAAAAGATCTTCTGTTCTTGTTCATAGCCTATTTGCCCCCCTTGGGAAGGATGTGGCAGGTCCAGCAGTACGGATCAACGTTATTGGTCACGTGGCACTTGTCACAGAACTGCTCGTAGTCGCTGTGGCACTTCATGCACGTATTCTGCAGGCTGATTTCCCACTTCTTGCCAGTGGAAGAAACATAGACCCTGTTGTCATCGCGCAGTGCCTGGTCACGCCACTCATTGAGCAGCTGCATGTGCTCTGCACGCATGAACTCAGCGCTTTCCACACACTCGGCCTTCTTGGGCAGAACAACTTCAGGCTTCTTGTAATCTCCGGAACCAATGCCGGCCCAGAAAGGGGACGTACAGATCACAAGGAAGGCAATGATGCCTGCTATGACAGCTTTAGAGTTGTACATCTGTTATTCCCCCTCGTTTCCTTCTTCCCCTTCGTCGTCATTGACATGGGGGAGGTCCTCCTGGCGGAGGTTGACGGTACGCTTGTGCTCGCCCTTGCAGACAAGAGCGTTGGCCACAAGTTCCGTCAGACCACTGATGGTGACGCCCGGAGCCCAGTAGTCGGCGAGCGGAGGCAGTGTGGCACGGTCGATGGCGCACACGCAGGCCATGCGGTTCACGCCGTACTTCTGCTGCACATAGCGCAGGGCATTGCCGCGGGGCATGCCGGAACGCATGCGCAGCTCCATGATTTCCTCGGTATTGAGGCCGGAACCAGCGCCACAGCAGAAGGTCTGCTCGCGAATGGTGTTCTCGGGCATTTCGTAGAAATGGTTCACGACGTGCTTGAGAACGTAGCGGGGCTCGTCCAGCATACCCATGCCGCGGGCGGGGTTGCAGGAGTCATGCCAGGTGCAGATGAGGTCGTCATTGCGGCTCGGGTCGAGCTTGAGTTTGTTGTGACGGATGAGGTCAGCTTCGAACTCGGCAATGTGGACCATCTTGGTGGAGGCGGCGTTCTTGAACACTGTACCTGTGTACGGGTTCACAGGAGTGGTCATGTGGGAAGGCGTGGGGCCGTTGTAGGTGTCCATATACTGGTTGATGACACGCCACATGTGGCCGCATTCGCCACCGAGGATCCACTTGCAGCCCAGACGCTCGGCTTCGGCATACATCTTGGCATTCAGCTTCTTGGCCATGTTGAAGGACACAAAGGAGCCGAAGTTGCCGCCTTCAGAGGCGTAGGTGGACAGGGTGTAGTCCAGATCCAGTTCGTTGAACAGGATGAGGTAGCCCATGAAGGTGTAGATGCCGGGGTCGGCAAACACGTCACCGGAAGGACAGATGAAGAGGATCTCGTGACCGCGCTCGTTGAAGGGGGTCTTGGGACGCACACCGACGATGTCTTCGCAGTCATCGGCCAGCATTTCCACGATTTCGGCGTAGGAATGAGGTTTGATGCCGAGGTGGTTGCCGGTGTAGCTGCAGTTCTTGACCGGATCCATGATCCAGTGCAGGCCGAGGCCCACTTCATGCAGCAGTTCACGCACGATGGCGGTGATTTCTGCGGTGTCGATGCCGTAGGGGCAGAACAGCGAGCAGCGGCGGCATTCGGTGCACTGATAGGCGTAGTAGAACAGCTCCTTGACTGTGTCGTAGTCCCAGGAACGGGCGCCTATCTTCTTGCCCAGGATCTTGCCGAGCATGCTGTAGTCGCGGCGGTACAGGGAGCGCAGAAGTTCAGCACGCAGCACGGGCATGTTCTTGGGATCATTGGTGCCGAGGAAGAACTGGCACTTGTCGGCACACGCGCCGCAACGCACACAGATGTCCATGAACAGCTTGAGGGAACGATGCTTCTGCAGGCGTTCCTCGAAAGCGTCACAGAGAATCTTTTCCCAATTCTCGGGCAGGTTCCAGTCTTCAGCAGACGGATCCCACTCATGGGGATGCGGCATGTGCAGCAGCTCCATGGTGCCCTTCTGGGCAGGATAGCAGTAGCTGCCGGGAACAAACTTGGGCTTGGTCTCCAACCACCCTTCAGCAGGAAAAGCCGGCCTGTTGGCGACCAGTTCTTGTGGGGTAGGTAATTTTGCCATAGAAGGACTCCTTAATCGCCAGACTTCTGTTTTGCTTCGTCTTCCAGCGGCTTATCCAGAGGAAGACCAGCACCTGCCATAGCTTCGCGGTAGAGATCTTCGTATTCGGGATATGTCAGGAAGTCCTTGGGCGGATTCCAGGGATTGACGTGGCGAACACGCCGCGTGTTACACGGCAGGTTGCGGGTGGGGCTGAAGAAGATGCCCGCCATGTGCGTCAACTTGGAGAAGGGGAAGTACAGGAGCAGCACGCTCACAAGACAGACGTGCACGAAGAAGATGGGATCGATCCCTTCGGCGGAGATGGGCTGGAAGGAAACCAGACCCATGACGAAGGCCTTCACCTGGGTGATGTCGGTCTTCAGGAAGTAGCGCATCAGGATACCTGTGCACGCGATGCCGAGCAGCAGGAACAGGGGGAAGTAGTCCTGCGTCAGGGAGATGTAGCGCACCTTCGGATTGACCAGTCTGCGACCAAGGAGGAAGAGAACGGCAACGAGGAGCAGGCCGCCGGTCAGATAGAAGCGCGGGGCGCCGATCTGCAGGAAGCCGTCAATCATTTCCATGAACTGCACACAGCCCGGAACCGGATCCATGAAGAAGCGGAAATGGCGGAAGAAGACGATGAAGAAACAGTAATGGAACAGGAGGGCGAAGACCCAGAGCCATTTGGAAGAATAGTAGATAATTCTGGGGCCGCCGTTGACGGGATCATCCTGCTTGATTTCCGCATTCACGTTGCGGAACAGGGAGCGGAAAAGAAAGACTTCCAGGAACATGCGCTTGACAACGCCAAACGTGGTGTCAGGGCAGTCAAATTTGGCCTGTTTGATGAAGTCGAGGGACTTTTCCTGACCACCAGTCGTGGGGATGGCAAAGGGCACAGGAGATTTGGCCCACCAGACCATTCTCCATACCACGCCAGCCAGGAAGACCACGATTGCCACATAGGGGAGAACGATACCGAAGAACGCTCCCAGACCCACTGCTGAACCGAGCCAGGCGATGATTGTGACAGCAGCCACAACCAGTAAAGAGTTTAACATTCCCTACCTCTCTGTACGATAGTGTTAGCTTTGCCCTTCTTCAGGAAGAGGGGCTCCTCCCACTCGCTGCGCCCAGCGCACCAGCTGAGCGTGTTGGTTTTTAATCTCGTTAATTCTGTTTTCAGCAACAACTTCCCGAGATTTTGTATACATGTCAAAACCCAGAAGAACAATTGTGTCCAGACGGGATTCTGCTTCAAGGTAGTCCTTCAACTTGCCGGCCTTGCTCATGGCAGGCATGATATGCTTGCGCAGGATCGGCTTAAGAAGGTAGAAAACGAGCATGGCCTGACTGGGAAGAAAGGTCTGCACTGCTCTCATGTGGATGAAACGGTCAATGGCTGCACGGACGTCGGCAGGCTTCTTGTCCCAACCGGAAATGGCTTCGTAGACCGTGTTGACGGCCTCTCGCGTCATGTCAGCGACAGGGTTGGTGAAGGGATCGTTGTTTGTTCGCAAAAACCCGGTCGTCTGGAAGGGATAGGTGTCAAAGATGGCATTGACCCATTCCTCAAGCACGACATCCCTTGCATTGAAGAAATATTCCGTGGACTGCATGTGTACTCTCTTCCTCCGACTGCTCAGGCAGGTTGCGGCGCCATGAGCTCACGTGCCCAGGGCGGGGCCCGGCAGACAAATACGAAGTTTTCTCCCGAAAACACTGTCCTCCTGCCTCAGCGCATGGCTGCAGAGCAGTGGACAGAGCTCTGAGAATCGTATTTACGCGAAGTGGAAAATTTTACAAAGAAACAATTTTTGGGTCAATAGAGCGTTACGCTCTGAAATCATGGACACATGTCAGGACCATGGGAGCGCACCCCCTCTTTTCGCCCATCTGCAGCCTCTTTTCGTGGCACGCAGTCTGCATATGACCCTGGCATGCACACTGCAGAAAAATTTGCGGCCGGCATGCACCCGCCCTGCTCTTCTCCCAGCTCGTACCTCTGCTCTCGTTTCTTCTCTCGTCTCACGCGTGTCCCCCGGGCTGTTCTTAAGAACAGCCGCCCGCGCATGCCTCAGTGGCAACAGAAGACAATGCTCTGTTGCCGGACAGGCGTTGTGCACCGGCAGCAGCCGGCAGCATGACCAGGCGCCTGGCCGGCAGCACGGCGAGCGCAGGCTGCCTTCCAGGGCCCATTTCCCGGCATCATCACCTGGTCTCGTCACCTGGCCTCGTCACGACGCCAGCGTGGAACTGTCCTTCGTGCTCTTTGGCCCATCAGGGTCTGACAGGCACAGCGCCGCTTTCTTCGTCACTGCAGGGAGTTCCCCCTGTGCAATAGCCCCCCACTTCGGAGTTCAGGGGCAGGGTCGGGTCTTCCCATTCCGGTTCAGGCAGCGGGACAGGCTGTCTTGTCTGTCCGGGGCTGGCTGAGCGCTGTCTGCTTTCCGCCTTCTGCTTCTCAAGAATATGGCGTGGCAGGCCCCTGTATTCCAGGAAGGGCACACGCCCGCCACCTTCCATGAAAACGTGGGCCTTGTTGAAGAGCAGCCTGAGCTGCAGGCTGAGCATGGAAGGCGTGAAGAGCTCAAGGCCCGTGGGCGGGGTGGCGGAACTGGCGGCAAGGAAGGCCTCAGCCATGCTCATCCCTTCCCCAAGAAGCGCCTCCATGCGGGCTATGCGCGCCACATCCCAGCTGCTTTCGGCCACAGGGAAGAAGGCGACATCTATATTGCCGGACAAGGCTTCAACCCCCTGCTTGCAGACAGAACAGGAGGGAGAGAAGTACATATAGACCGAGGCGTCTTCAATATTGTCTGTAATATCCCAGCGGGGGACTGAAGATTTGGCCACAATGCCAACATTGCAGATGAAGAGAAAGCCCCAGATGCAGACAAGAAGAGAATGTCTGCCTGACTGACTCATCCAGGACCGCGAGGGAATGCTTTTGCGCAGACTCAGATAGACGCAAAAAAGCAGGAAGGCAAAGATCAGGCAGAAGAAACAGGGGGCAGTCACCACCAGCAGCGCCAGCAGAAAGCAGTCGCAGATAAGCCCGAGCCGCGTCAGGAAAAGGGCAATGGAGGCTTTGCCGAGCAGGGAGAGCAGGCCCAGTACAAGAAAGGCGCCCATGCCGACGATCCACAACGAGATGCCGGCCACACTTGTCTGCTGATAGAGTGAGCAGCCGGCAGTGAAGCAGGCCTCCTCCACCTGGCCCACATGGACCCAGAGACAGAAAAGGAATCCGAGTGCACAAATGAGTGCCGCCTGTCTGCTGACATTGAGCTGGGCTTTCATAAGTCATTGGAAAAAGCCATCTGTCAGGAAGCTGCCACAAGTGTGCCTGGAGCTTTTCCAGAGTTTCCGACAGAAGACTTTCTCACTACCTCCGTGGTGTGAAGTCCACGCAGCAAACTGTACAGGACTTGCAGGGGCATGGCAAACTGCGAATCCCCTGCCTTCCCTGCCATGGTCTGCGCGCGTCTGCCGGCGGCAGGTCAGGCGTCCGGCCAGGCTCCTGTTGTCACGCAAGACTCTCCCCCTGTTTGCACGGCATCGCTCAAAAGCCGGTACTATCTGCCACAAGTTTGATACCTTGCGCCCTGCAAAACAAAAGATTTGCAAGGTATCACTGCTTCGTTCTCCTGGCCGTGCATGAGGAGAAAAACCATATATCCCGGGCAATTGTCGAAGCTCAAAACTTTTTTTTTGCGATACCTTGCTTTTTCCCCGAGATCCTGACTGCAGATTCAGGCTGCAGAGCCAGGTCACAGGAACAGGTTGCCGCTTCCGAGTGCCGATGCCTGTCAGGCAGACTGCAGTGCGTCAGCACTGTCACTGCATCTGCCGGCCCCTGCGCCCTGCACAGAGATGCCACTGCTTCTGCAAGGCGTTGTGCGCAGTACTTTTCAGGAGTTTTCAGACCTGGAAATGCTCTTTTTCCTCGCCAGTTCTGCACTTCCATCGCGCCGCATCTTCGCACAGACAGCATCGGTATCTCTCACCAGGCGTCCCCGGAGAGCTTCTCGCTTGCTCAGCGTCATGAAGTGCCCGGGAGCCTTTGTTCTGTTCCTGATGTCCTCCTCAAATTCCCTGAGAAGTTCTGTCAGTCTGGCCAGAGACTTCCTGGTATGCAGGCATATCGCGCTCCTTTTGCAGAGAGAACGCCGTATCCTGCGCAGACACTGCAACGAACTTTCAGCAAAAAATGACAGGGTGCAGTCAGAGTGCAGCACCAACCCTTGCCCTTTCCCTGTCCTCAGCTCGGATTGGCAACAATATAGAAGATCTTGCCGTCCCGCTCTGTCGGCTCAAGCACACCATTCTTCGCAAGCTCTTCCACCAGGGGGCGTACCGTGTTCACTTCTATGCCAAGGCCCTCGGCAATGCCCTCCATGGTGCTCGGATGGCGCTCCACAAGGTCAGCAATGTCTTCGGGAGAGACGTTCAGAGCAGCGTTCCCTGATGAGCCGTGATCACCATGCTCGTCTCCGAAGAAGGAGGCAATAATCTCCACATTGCCTGGCAGCATGTCACGAATGGCCTCAAGGCGCTCACGGGAAACTGCGCCAACGTATTTCTCCGCAGGCGGGCGCACCACGGTATTGAGCTGTATGCACTCGATATTGTCGAGCTCTGCGGCAGCCTTTGCCAGGGCAGCAATGTCCTCGTCACTGTCGTTCATGTCTGCAGCAAGCAGGATTTCCAGCCAGATACGCCCGGTAAAGTCATGGCAGAAGGTCTGCAGCCCCTTGTAAATGGTTTCGCTGTCCAGTCCCTCGCACAGTCTGTTCACGCGCTGCAGTGTGCCTGCACACACGGCATCCATGGAAGGACTGATAATGTCCGCCTGCATGAGGTTGCGACGCACTTCAGGCATCCACAACAAGGAAGAGTTGGTGAAAACCACCACCGGCACGTCCGTCATCTTCTTGATGCCGCTGATAATGTCACCCAGTGCCGAGTTGAGGGTGGGTTCACCTGAGCCGGCAAAGCTGATGGCGTCAGGCGTATCCTCGGCAAGCTTGCGTTCCAGCTCTGCCAGAATGTCCCTGCTGGACACGTATTCGGCAAGCTCCATCGTGTGTGTCCTGGTGCGGCCGAGCAGACAGTAGACACAGTCATAGGTGCAGGTCTTGAAGGGAATGACATCAACGCCAAGAGACCTGCCCAGGCGGCGGGAAAGCACAGGTCCGTAGATATGTTTGTAACGGTGCATCGTCTCCCCCTTGCACGAAACGCATGCGTGAGACACTTCTGCGGTCATGTGACTGCAGGACTGACCTGTCAGCTTGAAGAGACAAGCCGCAAAAGCAGAAGATGACAGGGTATTTTCGGGGCAGCTGTTTCCGCAACGGGAACAGCATGAGATGCACTTAGCCGACCCGGCCGGGATTTAGCAAGCCTTTCCGAAAAAAAAGTCTACCTGTCAACTTTGTTTTCTGACAGGCAGATGCCGCTGACGTGCTTCGGCAGTGCGTCAGGAGCAGGCGGACGCAAAGCCTCAGTCATGAAGAAGGGGCAATGACCCGAAAGGATCATTGCCCCGAAAAAAAACTATGTGGTCAGTCCGAGACTATTCAGCGGGACCGGAAGCAGCATGCTGCATCTTGATCTCAACCTTCTCGGTCAGGCCGGAGTAGTACTCGCGCAGGATGTCGAGCACTTCGTTACGGCCGAAGTGATCCGGGATGGGCTGGCCTTCGGAGAGGAACTTACGCAGCTTGGTGCCGGAAAGGATGACGCGGTCTTCCTTGCCATGGGGGCAGGTTCTCATGGAAGCCATGCCGTCGCACTTGGTGCAGTAGAAGGTCCAGTCGATCTTCAGGGGTTCGCAGAGCAGGCGCTTGCCGGGATCTGCGGGCTGAGGAATCTTGTCGAAGATTTCCTGAGCTTCAAACATGCCGTAGAAGTCGCCCACGCCGGCATGGTCGCGGCCGATGATCTGACGGTTGATGCCGTAGTTCTGACGGAAGGTGGCGTGGAGCAGAGCTTCACGGGGACCAGCGTAACGCATGTCGAGGGGGTAACCGGCCTGGATGACGTGTTCCTTCACAAAGTACTTGTCGACCAGGGTGTTGATGCACTTGATGCGCACTTCAGCCGGGATGTCGCCGGGCTTCAGGTTGCCGACCAGAGAGTGGATGACAACGCCGTCGCACACTTCCACTGCCAGCTTGGCAAGGTATTCATGGGAGCGGTGCATGGGGTTACGCAGCTGCAGGGCAGCAACGGTCTTCCAGCCGCGGGCGTCGAGCTGCTCACGCAGCTGAGCGGGGGTCATGTAGGTACCGGCAAACTTTTCGGGGAACTCGCCCTGAGAGACGACCTTCACCTTACCAGCCACGTTGAAGGGCTTCTGGGCGAGGACCATCTTGACGCCGGGGTGATCGCTGGGGGCAACGTCCCAGAACTTCTGGGAGTCTTCACCCTGACCCTTGAAGACCAGTTCGCATTCGAACTTCTTGTCTTCTTCGGTCATCTCATAGATTTCGTCGACCTTCATGGTCGCGAGCAGTGCACCGTTACGAACAAGGGCGATTTCCTGTCCGGGTTTGATCTCTGCCGCATCTTCGGCGGAGATGTCCAGGGTGACAGGCACGGGCCAGAAGGTGCCGTCGGTGAGAAGCATTTTCTCACAGACGCTCTTCCAGTTGGCCTTGTCCATGAAGCCGTCCAGCGGAGAGAAGCCGCCGATCCCCATCATGATCAGGTCGCCCTTGGCGCGGGAAGAAATTTCTACTTTCTTGAGGCCTTCTGCCTTTTTGATCTCGTCTTCGAGAGCCTGACCTTCAAGAAGAGCGCACACAAGACCTTTTCCGCCATGCGGGGGGACAAGTTTGGACATATCCATTCCTCCATGAGTTTTATGGGACGGCCAGAGGCCGTATTCGTCGGGATTGCAGGCATCTTGTGAAATTATGTACGAAATGTCAATGCCTGTTCAGATTCATCCCTGCTTCTTTTTTTCAACACGCTGAAACCATGTAACAAAAATTTTTACAGGGCGTAATACATCTCTTCACAAGCGCGTTTTCGAAAAGAAAAAAGGACGGCAGACGCTTGTGAAGTCTGTCGTCCCAGTGCTCTGGAAAGCTGTTTTTTGCAGGTGCTGTCTGGCACAAGGTCCGTTTTTTGTCCGCACGATGCGGCTTTGCGGCCGCATCGTTGCGAAGAAAACGCTGTGCATCGCCCCTGACATCAGATGCTCAACTCTAGAAGGGCACTTCGTCCAGGGTGGATTCGGAGGGTGCGGGACCGCCCAGATCCCTGTCTCTGGATTCCGCGTCAGCCGGGCCGGTCTCGTTTCTGTAGCGGGGTGCCTGGGCTTGAGCTGTATACCCACCCTGCTGATAGCCGCCATCCTGGTAGGTGTTCTGGGGAGGCTGCTGGTAGCCACCGCTCTGCTGATACCCGCCCTGCTGCTGGTTGTTCCAGCCGCCGCGGGGCCCCTGCTGCTGGTAGTCATCACCACCTGCGCCGCCGCCACGCTGCATGCCGTCACCCGAGTTTCTGCGGTCCAGGAACTGCACGCGCTGCGCGCGAATCTCAGTGGTGTAGCGGTCCTGCCCCTGCTGATCCTGCCATTTCCTGGTCTGCAGAGTGCCTTCCACATACACAAGGCTTCCCTTGCTGAGGTAGTTGGAACACAGCTCTGCCTGCTTCTGGAAGACTGCGACCCTGTGCCATTCTGTCCTTTCCTGCCTGTTGCCGTCGCGGTCCGTGTAGGACTCGTCCGTTGCAATGCTGAGGGAAGTGACCGGCGTTCCGTTCTGGGTATATCTGAGCTCGGGATCGCGTCCAAGTCTGCCGATGAGCATTACCTTGTTAAGCATAAATGTTGTTGTCTCCTGCAGGCTCTAATTTTCCTGCCACTCGGTCTGGACACGCATGATGACCTCCTTGATGTTCGGCAGTTCTTCCTGGGGGCAGACGCCGATAAGAGGAGCATCCGTATCCACATTGTCATTGGGCTTGAAATACGTTGCGTAAATAACGCCTTCGGGACCGGAGTAGTAGAGAGGCAGTTCGCGCTTCATTCTGCTCATGATAAACAGTTCCTGGCCATCACGAATGACCACACTGCCCGGATCGGAAGAACGAATCTTGTTGTCGATTTCCGGATTGAAGTAGTACTTGGCGCGTTCGGGTGCCTTGAACAGGTACAGGGCACTCTTGAGAATGATGCTCTCCACCTCTTCCCTGGTCAGGTGATGGCGGATGGTGACGAGGGGCGTGCCGTTTTCCACAAAGGTGTTTTCGTATTCACGGTACACCTTGTCGATCACGCCCTTTTCCGGGGCAAAAATGGGCTTGGGGTTGCGCTCGCGGGTAAGGGTCACAAGCCTGGTGCCACTGCGTTCCTTCCACTGACCCTCGGGGCCGTGTACAGCATCTCCGGGCTTGATGTCGGCAAAGTTCACAACACCGGTATGGGGCGTTCTGACGACAATTTCCCTGTAGGGATTCTGTTTAATCTGTTCGAGCAAATCAGAGATATTCAGCATAAAGAACCTTTAGAGAAAACCTTTGCCTTCCGGGCTCTGACACACGGAAAACCTAGCGGTAGTACAGATTGCGGCCACCAATGGTCTGCAGGGCCTGAATGAGGTTGTGGCGCATCTGGCGACGGTCCCAGATACCCTGGATATGTCCCCTGTCCATGGCCTTGTAGCAGCTGTGATAGTGCGGGGGAACATCCATGCCCGTGGTGGACTTGATGACGCCCGGACCGGCAAAGCCGATGTTGGAGGAGCGGATGGCAAACTGATAGGGCGAGCAGCCGAGGAAGCTTGCCACAGGTCCTGCAAAGCTGTTGGTATCGTAGAGGACCATGTAGAGGCCGCCGTTCTCAATGTACTTGTGCACGGCGATGGTGCAGCGGGGCATCTGGATAACGCCGTTGGTGCCTTCCTGGATGCGGATGCCGGCAGTGCCGTGGACATAGGCAATGAAGGGATAGCGGTTCTTGGCCGCGCGCTGGGCTGCTTCCACGAACTTGTAGCCTTCGGCTGCACCAAAGGAGCCGCCGCGGAAGGTGCCCATGAGCATGGCCACCACGACCTTGATATTGTCGATGCGGGCTTCGAAGGTCATGCAGCCGCTCTTGTGGCCGGTCTTTTCCTGGGCAGCGCGGATGGACTTGTCGAAGCCGGGGTACTCCAGGGGGTTGCCGGCCTCGATCTCCTCGTTGAACTCGATGACACTGCCCACGTCAAAGACGTTGTGCACATACCATTCGGGTTCCATGGGGAAGTGATGGCCGCAGTTGCTGCACACGCCGGCAAATTCGGCAAAAAGGTCCGGGCCCCACAGGTCCGGGCAGCCCTGGGTGGCAGCATTGGGGCAGGTGACGGCCTGGTCAATCTTGTAGCGCGGGGAGAGGTAGTTCCACTTCTTGTGGCGCTGGGGTTCGGACCAGGAGGAGAGCGCCGTGAGGTTGCTGTTCTTCTCTTCCTTGGCCTTGGCCTTGTCTGTATCCTGCTTGCCGAAGGGCTTCTTCAGCCAGCTCTTGAAGACGTCCAGCTCGTTCTCGGCCTCTTCGAGGAAGGCATGGATCTTGCGCTGATGCTTGCGATAGAACTCGTACTTGAACTCATTCACAGGCGTCATGATCAGATCACTCACGGCATTCATGGTCTTGGTCATGAAGGGACGCTTGTCCAGGGCCGCCTGCCTGGAGAGCTTGAGGAACTTGGCATGGCGCTTTTTGACCAGGGTGCTTTTGCCGCTCTTGCTCAGGCTCCAGCGGAGGTACATCTCGTCGAGATTGACACCGGGCTTGCTGCGCTGGGCAAGGCCAATCTTCTTCAGCGGCGTCATCTTGGCGGACAGCACCACTTCGTCCGTGGCACGCAGCACTTCCTGGCGCAGCTGACGGAAGAAGTCGAAGTGATAGGAACGGGCACCAAGGGGTGGTTCCTGAATAATCTTGTCGATATAGCCGAAGCGCAAATTATCCTCGGCAGTGATCTTCAGATTGCAGGCGCACTGCTCCACCAGTTCCTGCGGAGGACGCTCGCCGCCGCGGCAGTGGCCTTCAATGGCTGCTGCACCCTCGGGGGAGATAACCGAGTAGTAGCCGTTCGAGAGCATGAGCCTCTTGTCAGCCAGACCAATGGCTTCAGCACCACCGCTGCCGCCTTCGGAAATGACTGCCACCACAGGCACGCGCAGGCCGGCCATGCAGTAGATATTGCGGGCAATCTGCTGGGCGGCACCGGGATAGTCCTCAATGGGATAGGAGCCGGGCGTAAAGATATAGGTGTGAACAGGAATGCCCTCGGTTTCGGCAACGCGCATGAACTGGCGGGCCTTGGCATTACCCCAGGGCTTGACGGAGCCGCCATTGCGGATTTCGGCACCATGGCCCTTTTCCTGGCCTATGACCATGACGGACTGGGTGTAGCGCTTCTTGCCGCGGCGCCTGGTGATGACGGCACGGGCAATGACCATGCTGGGGTCAATACTGTGTTCGTCCTGGCCGCCCACTTCCGTGAAGTTGTCGTAAACGTTCTCCAGGATGTCTCGCAGGCAGATGCGCTGGGGGTGACGCACAATGCGCACCTTGTCCAGAGGTGTGATGGAGGCATCGAGCCTGGCTTCCACGTATTTGAAAAGGTCTTCCAGGCCGGCGATCTCCTCATAGGGATTGATCAGGCTGTCGGAATTGGCCTTTTCCGTGAATTCGTCCAGCTTCTGCTGCAGCAGCGACACACTGTCTGCATGTTTGCCGGCAAATATATCCTGCATATAGGAAAGTCTGTCAGTAAGACTTTGTATGCGCTTTAAAAAGAGGTTATCCATGCTCCCTCGCGTCCGTATTGCACCTGTGGGGCCGTAACTTGCTGGTGTTCTGAGTCTAGAACTTCAGTATCTGCGGTGTCTTTTCCATGAGGAAGGCAATGTTGTTCTTCATTGCTTCTCCTGCAGCATTGTGTCCCTGCAGTTCAAGTTCCTTCAGGAAGACAAGACCGCGTTCCTTCAGTTCGCTCAAATCCTTGCCCCAGATAATGGCAAGTGCAAGGTTCGGGTCAAATTCTGTGGGAATGGTGTAGGAGGACTTGGGCACCTGTGTGTGCACTGAGAGCCAGGGGTGCTCTGTCCACCTGAAGCGATCAATGGTTCCCACCCAGGGAGTGAAGTTGTTTTCCGGGGACTCTGCAATGAGACGGTACTCAAGTGCAAAGCCGTTGAACTCGATGTCGTCCTGGGTGTAGCCGAGGGGTTCGCCGAGACCTGTGCGGATCTGCTCGGCGATGAGGTCCACGCCTTCCTGCCCCCTGACGCGGGCAATACGGGCGGAAACACCGTTTTCCACCTGGATTCTGGTGTTCACTTCCATGAGGAAGGGTGAACCCTGGCGGGTGACGATCCATTCCCAGGTGCCCACGCTGTCGTAGCCCACTTCGCGGGCCATGGTCAGGGAGTACTGGGTGATGGCCTCAAGAACACCATTGGCGTCGAAATTGTACTCGTTTTCGGAGGGATCGAAGCCCGGAGCCACCTCAAGGCGCTTCTGACGGCCTGTGGACTGAATGGAGCAGTTACGGGTGCCGAAGTGCACCTGGTTCTTGCCGGAGCGATCACCAATAATCTGGACTTCCAGGTGATTGAAGTCTGTGATGCGCTGCTCAATGAGCACGCCCTCATCCTTGAACTGGCGGGCAGCGTAGTTGCGCACGCGGCGGTACACGGAGCGGAACTGATCGATGTCGTCCACTTCCTCGATGCCCATGCCGCCACCGCCGGCAGATGCCTTGATGAGCACCAGGGGATGGTCAATGCCCTGCTGCAGCTGGAAGTCGAACACATCCTCGGCAATGTTCTCGGCCTCCATCTCATCGTAAATGGGCCTGTCAGAACCGGGCACAGTGGGCACACCCAGGCTGCGGGCAAGACGTTTGGTATTGATCTTGTCACCAAGCTCGCGAATGATCTTCCAGGAGGGGCCTAAGAAAATCATCTTCCTGTCGCGTTTTGTCACACGCCGTGCAAAGCGGAAGTCTTCGGCAAAGAAGCCGTAGCCGGGGTGCACTGCCGTGCAGCCGGCAACATCTGCCACTGCCATGAGCTCGTTTGCATCGTGATAGGAGGACACCATATACAGGCCCCGGTCTCCGCCGTAGGCCTTTGCAAAGCTCACGTGTGTGGATTCCCTGTCCTCCGGGGTGTAGATGGCAGTAAAGGCAACACCCAGCTTCAGGCATGCCTGCATGATGCGGATGGCAATTTCGCCGCGGTTGCCGACAAGGACTCTGTGGTCGCGCAGTTCGGAACTAGGGTTCTCCAAGGCAGTTCTCCATATAGCAAAATTTCGCAAATCGCTCGTTGCTGAACCGCTATTTTCCAAAAAAACAGGGTTTCTGTCCAGTCTCTTGCCGCTCATCGTGCACGCTCCGGCATCGTTCCTGCAGAGGAACGTGCCAGACTGCCCTGGACAAACCGGATATGCATAGTCACTTTTGCCTTGATTTCCAAATGGTTGAACCGATTCTTTCCGCCCTGATGCAGCAAGATGACAAGGCAGCAAAAAAAAGGTAGAAGCCTGCCGGCTTCGGAAGTTCCCTGCCTCGCAGACGCATGTCCGGACGCACGTGTCCCGCTACTGCCCATCCCCCGGGCTGCGGGCGACGGCCTCACTGCCGCTGCCTGTCTGGCACCTCTGTCTGGCACCCCTGTCTGACACCCCTGCCAGGGAGGCTTGCTGGTGTTTTTTCGTGCAGATTGTGCTCCGCAACGCTCTCCCTGAAGTTCTCCTCGAAATTTTTCTCTCGAACTTCCCGTCTGCGAGCCCGCCTGAGTACCTGTCCGGCTGCCTGTCAGGGTACACACCCAGGTACTCACCCGGGTACTCCGCACTGCCGGGCCCCTGCACCACGGCACCATGTCCCTGCAGCTTCTGACTTCCCCCGCTGCCGGCCAGGGCCCGAATCCGCGTCTCACACCACCGCTGTCACTGCAAATTTCAGTACCAACAAAGTCATGCAAAACGAAAAACTACGTAATGTCGCAATTATAGCTCACGTTGACCACGGCAAGACCACCCTTGTGGATGCCATGTTCAAGCAAAGCGGTGTGTTCAGGGCCGATCAGCAGGTCAATGAACGCATCATGGACAACATGGATCTCGAAAGGGAGCGCGGCATCACCATCGCTGCCAAGAACTGTGCCATCAGCTGGAATGGCGTCAAAATCAACATCATCGACACCCCTGGCCACGCAGACTTCGGCGGTGAGGTGGAGCGTTCCCTGTCCATGGCCAGTGGCGCCATCCTGCTGGTGGATGCCTCTGAAGGCCCCCTGCCCCAGACCCGCTTTGTGCTGCGCAAGGCCCTTGAGGCAGGTCTGCCCGTAGTCGTGGTCATCAACAAGATCGACCGCAAGGACGCCCGCATCGACGAGGTGCTCAACGAAATTTACGATCTCTTCATTGACCTTGGCGCCAATGACGATCAGCTCGAATTCCCTGTCCTCTATGCTGTGGGCAGAGACGGCGTTGCCATGTACGACAAGGATGACGAGAGAAAGGACCTCACCCCTCTCTTCGAGACCATCCTCAAGAACATCCCGGGCCCCGAGTACGATCCCGACGAGCCCTTCCAGATGCTGGTGGCAGATCTCGACTATTCCGACTACCTGGGCCGCCTTGCCGTGGGCCGCATCATGCACGGCTCCGTGTACAGCAACGAGTCCCTGGCCTGTATCGGCGCTGACAACAAGCCCCGTCCCCTGCGTGCCACCAAGCTGCAGGTCTACCAGGGCGTGACCCTGAAGGAAGTGGAGCGCGTGGATCCCGGCGACATCGTGGTCCTGGCCGGCATTGAGGATGTCACCATCGGCGACACCATCTGCACCAGGGAAAACCCCGCTGCCCTGCCCCGCATCACTGTTGACGAGCCCACTGTGGCCGTGCGCATCGGCATCAACACCTCTCCGCTGGCAGGCCGTGAAGGCAAGCTCGTGCAGAGCCGCGTCATCCAGGACAGACTGAAGAAGGAAACCCTGCGCAATGTGGCCATTCGTCTGGAAATTTCCGACGATCACGACAGCTTCATTGTCAAGGGCAGAGGCGAGTTCCAGATGGCCATCCTGGTGGAAACCATGCGCAGGGAAGGCTTTGAGCTCTCTGTGGGCCGTCCCGAGGTCATTCTCAAGGAAGACGAGAACGGCACCATTCTCGAGCCCATCGAACACCTCTATGTGGACTGCGACGAATCCTTCATGGGTGTGGTCACGGAAAAAATCAATCAGCGCAAGGGCAAGATGACCAACTGCCACAATGCCGGCACCGGCCGTGTACGCCTGGAGTTTTCCGTGCCCTCCCGCGGTCTCATCGGCTACCAGGACGAATTCCTCACCGACACCAAGGGCACAGGCATCATGAATGCCTACCTGGAGGGTTATGAGGAATGGCGCGGCGAGTTCCCCACCCGCTACACAGGCAGCATCTGCTCTGACCGCGCAGGCAGCGCAGTGGCCTATGCCCTCTTCAACCTCGAACCCAGGGGCTCCCTCTTCATCGAGCCCGGCGACCCTGTCTACGAGGGCATGATCATCGGTGAGCACAACCGTGATAACGACATTGATGTGAACCCCACCAAGGCCAAGAAGCTCACCAACCTGCGTGCTGCAGGTAAGGATGAAAACGTCATCCTCACACCTGTGCGCAAGATGACCCTTGAGCGCGCCCTGCACTTTGTGAAGGCGGACGAGCTTGTGGAAGTCACCCCCCAGTCCATCAGACTGCGCAAGGTGGTGCTCTCGGCCCAGAAGCGCTACCAGATGGCCGGTGCCAAGGCTGGCAAGCGCGTCCAGGAAATCAAGGGCTGAGCCCGCCAGCCGTCCTGCGCTGAGCACGACGTCTGAAACAGCAGGAAAGGCATGGAAGAAGCGTTCTTCCATGCCTTTTTTCGTGTGCAAAATGTGTCTGAGTGTGTGTCAGCCACCCGGAACCTGACGTTGTTCCGGGACTGAGCGCAGCAGACTGTCTTCGAGACTACGGCTTGATGTAGGCGTAGCCCTCTGCCTGCAGTCTGACCATTTCCGGAATGGCGCCGGGGATGGGGGTGCAGCCTTCCCAGAGCTGGTCATGAGCAATGCCGAATTTGGTGAGGGCATTCTGGCACAGACGAATGGACACGCCCTCGTCCAGGAAGGTTCTCATTCTTGCTTCCTGCTCTGCATGCTCAGGGCTTTTGACAAAGAGATTGACTGCAGGACCATTGGCAACAAGAACAATGCTGGTCTTGCCGGCCTCAGTGATGTCGGCAAGATACTTTTTGTAGTTGATGATGTTGTCAAATGCGATGTTGAGTCGCTGCGGATCATTGAGGTCCACATGCAGAAGAAGATTGTAGTTCATTGAACACTTCAGCGCCCTGCCATGACTGCAGGGAACACGCTGCCTCCGAAAAGACTGTTTTCCTGTATCGTGCGAAGGAGGGCCGGCTGCAGGACAGATGACCTTCCTGTCTTTCTATGCCACAAGGCATATGCCCTCGCAACAGCCTGCAAGTCCTTTTTCTTTCTGTGCAAAAAGGAACAAGGCCCCTGCTGCATGCAGCCTGTCACCTGCAGCCTGCCACATGCACTCCGGCGCATGTAGCCCGACATGTTACCGACATGTTGCGCAGCCCCGTACAGAACATGCTGCCACCTGCCTTCTGACAGGGAACAGCGTCTTGTGCTGCGTGTTTTGTGCACACAAGCGTGCACTGAAGGGTGTCCGGCAGGAAACAACCTGCAAAACGCCCTGTGCCGGCAGGACACATGCACGACATGCCCTTGTGCATGTGCAGCACAAGCGCTGCACACGAGCCCCCTGTTACAGGCACACTCCTCTCTAACTCTTCTGCAGTATGGACAAAATGCAGTCAGAAACTACACAATTGCAAGCACCTTTTATTGTTTGCCTTTTTAGGGTATTTCAGGCGCTGGACAACAGCGGTGTCCCTGCTCATTCACTTTTTTGCCAAGGATGCCTTCGTGCGCGTATACGTCTCTGCCACATCAGGGCCTGCACCTGACATCTGTCGTCCTGGAACACAGGCGCTGCGTCTGTGCCTTGTCCCTGTGCTGCTCTGCTCGCTGCTCCTGCTTCTCACAGGCTGCGGCCTCATCTTCAACAATAAGGATGACGGCCCCCGGCGCCCGCGCTCCAATATGAGTGCAGAGGTGGAGAGCACTGCCCAACCCCTGCCCTATGAGGTCAGCATTGTGCTGATCAAAGACGACGGCACCAGGGTGGTGGACAAGCCTGACACGGCGTCAGCCGGGAAAAAAGGCAAAAAAAATGACAATGATGCTGAGGAGGAAGATGCCGAGAGCGAAGATGCTGAGGACAACGGCACAGAAAAGGAGACACAGCCTGAACCTCAGCAGGAAACACAAGAGCTCAGTGCTGCCGAGGATCTTGCCCGCCAGAAGAAGGAGGAAGAGGTCGCTGCCCATGCCCCCGGGGAAGTGGAACTGGACGACAGTGCCATTGTGGACGGCGTGCGCAACATAAGCCAGCTTGTGAAGCTGCATGACACGCCCCCTGACGGCGAGCTCGGCCTGGAAATGCGTGCCAGACAGGACGTTGAGGCAGCTGTCAAGTTCCTGGCCTCCCAGGGCTACTACGATGGCGCTGCCAACTTCGAGATCACCGGTGCTGACACGGGAAAGGCGCAGGTACACATCCTGCTGCACCCCGGACGCCGCTATGTGGTGGGGGACATCTCCATCATCTTTACCCCGGCTCCTGTTGTGCCTGCCCAGCTGCAGGAAAGAGCAAATTTTCTCTTTGCCCCGGACAGGCTGCCCCGCATCCGTCCGGGCAGAGCTGTGACAGCACAGGAAGTGCTGGACAGCGTGCAGAGGCTCCCTGTGCGTCTGCATAACAACGGCTATCCGGATGCAAAGATTCTCGGCGAGTACTATTACCTGGACCGCAACAGGCGCACGTTGAACATCCTTGTGGAAATTGCCCCGGGTGAGCCTGCCACCATCGGTCAGGTCCTTTTTGCAGGCGAGAGCTCCGTCTCCTCGGAATACCTTGCCAAGCTTGTGCCCTGGAGCCTGACGGAGCCTGTGATCTGGGATGAGCGCAGGGTGGATCGCTATGTCAGCTTCCTGCGCAGAACAGGTCTCTTTGCCAACGTGACTGTGGTCAACAGAGAGGAGCGCACGCCTGGCGACGGCAAGGATGTGCCCTCCAAAAAGAACATCGGCATTGCCCTTGAGGATGCCAAGCACAGGACCGTCGGCGGCATGGTGCGCTATGACACGGATACAGGCCTGGGCGCAGAGCTGCACTGGGAACACAGAAATCTCTTTGGCAACGGGGAAAAGCTGTCCGTTACCACGCCCTATACCTATACGGACAAGGGCGTGGAACTGGAGTTCACAAAGCCTGCCTTCATCACCAGAAACCAGTTCTTCCGCGTCAGAGGCTCAGCCCTGGTGGAGGATACAGAAGCATATGAGCGCACGGGTGCTGACCTTGAAGCCGGCGTGGTGCGCTTCTGGAACAGGAACTGGATCACCTTCACAGGCCTGTTCACGGATTCCGGCTGGCTCAAGAACAACGAGCATGACAACCGGCCCTACACAATCTACGGCGCCAATCTGAACATACACAGGGACACGCGCAATAACCGCATGAACCCTGCCTCCGGCACCAATGCAGCCCTCAAACTCAAGCCCATGACAGGCCAGTACAGCGGCGACTTCACTGCCCTGGGCGCAGAATTTTCCCTGTCCGCCTACTGGGCGCCCTTCAAATGGCCCAACGGCATGCCCAAGGACAAGCTCGTCTTTGCCGGCAAGGCCTCCTTCGGCTCCTACAACGGCGCACAGCTGCGCAATATCCCCTCCACCCAGCGCTACTACATGGGCGGCATGGATACAGTGCGCGGCTACGGCTACCAGCAGATTGGCCCCAAGGACAGCAACGGCGACCCCATAGGCGGCAGATCCTATCAGCTGCTCAACCTTGAGGCCAGATACAAGGTCACAAAAGACCTTGGTCTGGTGGGCTTTGTGGACGGCGGCCAGCTCTACACATCCGAGTGGCCGGAGTTTGGCACGGACATGGACTGGGGCGCGGGCATCGGCGTGCGCTACTTCACCCCCATAGGCCCGGTGCGCCTTGACGTGGCAGTTCCCCTCGAGGATGTGGACCCGCCGCTGCAGTTCTACATCAGCATTGGCCAGTCCTTCTAGCGGCTGCAGGAGCACGTATGCGCGAACAGCTGACACACAGTCCCACACAAGACAGCTCCCTGCCCCGGCCTGCCCCTGACCAGCACGAGAGCCAGGAAGAGCGCAGGGACAGGCAGAAAACGCCCCAGGGACCGCTGTGGCGCAGGGTCTGCAGACGTGCAGCCATCGTCCTGCTTGTCCTGCCCCTGCTTGTGATCCTCTGTCTGGCAGGTAGTCTCGGCTTTTTGCAGACACAAAGCGGCCAGCGTCTGCTGGAAGACAAACTCAATGCTCTTCTGGCAGCGCAGGGCATTGCCATACACGGCCTTCGCGGCAGCATTCCCCTGGACTGCACAGCCAGCGTGCGCCTTGCAGACAGGGACGGCACCTGGCTTGCAGCAGAGAACATACACCTTGTCCTTGATCCTGACAGGCTGCCCCACGTCCTTGCCCTGCGACTTGAAGTGGAGGACGGCGCACTCTCGCGCCTGCCGGAGTCCGGGTCCGAGCCTGAGGAGCCTGCAGCAGAGCCTTTTGATCTGCAGACAGTGCTGGACACCATTGCCAGTGCCACAGACATGCTGCCGGACTGGGTGCCGGCAGTGGAGATCACGTCCCTGCGCGTGGGCCGCTTTACTCTTGCCCGCAGCGTCTACGACCAGACCTTTACCGGGGCCATGCAGCCTGCAGCAGGCGAGACACTGCACGGGGCAGCGACGGTACCTGCAGCCAGCCAGGGCAGCAGTGCAGCCGCCAGCAGCCCGGTCGGCAGTGACACAGTCAGTACACCCTCTGCTGCCGCACAGGCAGGGGGCACAGTGCCTGCAGCTGCGCAGGACAGAACACAGGCGCCCCGGACACAGGTACCCCGGCTGAGCGAGAATGACGCAGATGCCATTGCCCTGGCCCTGCACGGCAGCGTGCATGTCCGTCCCGGCACAGAACTGGCCTGGGCTGATCCAGAACTTGGCGGTGACATCTCCCTCTTCCTCCTGCCCCTGCAGCAGGACGTGCAGCCAGAGCCGTCCGACACAGTCAGCACTGCGGCAACCCAGCATGACACTGCTGCTGCCGGGCCTTTGGACACAGTCAGCACTGCGGCAACCCAGCTTGACACAGCTGCTGCCGGGCCTTTGGACACAGTCAGCGCTGCGGCAGCACAGCATGACACAGCCGCCGCCGGGACTTTGGACACAGTCAGTGCCGGGGCGGCAAAGACAGGTGCACAGCCGGCTGCCACAGGCATCCGTGAACTGCCCATGCGCACTGTCATGACCGGCACAGCCCTTGATGCGGCAAGCTGCACCCTGACCCTGTCAGGCTCTCTGTCTGCCCCGCAGCTGGCCGTGGAGACCCGCGCAGACACACTGCACATTGCAGGCATGGCCCTGGCAAGCCCGTCCGTACGTCTGGTGCTGCCAGCCAAAGCCCTGGGCAGCCTGCGCAGCGGCGCCACAGCCAGTTTCCTGCTTGCGGCAGACACACAGCTTGCGGGCATTCCCCTTGGCCTGCGTCTGCAGCTGGACATGCAGCTGCTGGCGGAACGCATCCGCCTTGCCGCACACCCCAGACTCTCGTCTCAGGGCTTCCTTCTGACAGGCAGCCTTGAGACAGCCCTTGGCAGGGACTTCTCCCTCCTGCCCGGGGAGCCTGCAACCCAAAACACGCAGCCGGTACAGACAGCAGCAGCGACACAGTCGGACCAGGCTGTGCCGGCCGTGCTGCCTGCAGCAGCCAGCACAAAACCTGTACAGGCACCTGCGCCACTGCCAGCGCCACGTCCTGCAACCGCGCCTGCCCCACTTTCTGCCCAGGCCGGCACTGGCACTGGCACTGACACTGGCCTGAACCTGCCGGATCTTGAGTCCCTGCTCCCTGCCCTGGACGGCCGGCTTGTCCTCACTGCAGACAGCCCTGCCCTGCTGCCAGCGCTTGCGCAGACAGACCTCAAGGGCCGGTTGCAGAGCGAGCTTGTTGTACGCAGCCAGGACGGCAGACAGCACGCTGCCCTGCATGTGCACAGCCCGCAGCTGGCAGTGCTCAGCAACACTGCCCGGCTGCTCTCCCTGACAGAGCTGCGCCTTGATGCAGGTGTGGACAGTCTTGCCCTTGCCACAGCAGGTCTGGCCTTCGATATGCAGGCAAAACATGTCAAAACTTCTGCCCTTGCCCCTGTGTCCCTCACTCTCAGGGCTGCAGGCACAGCCAGTGACCTTGAGGTGCACCTAGCCTCCACAGGTGGGGTGCAGACACAGCTGGACGCGCGCATTGCCCTGCTGGCAGGCAGACTGAGTCTTTCCAGACTCAATGTCTTTCTGCCTGCGTACAAGTGCGGCATCCGCTCGCTGAAGGAGGTCAGGTGCACCTTTGGCGAGACACTGTCCCTGGAAAACCTCGCCCTGGCCCTGCTGCCTGCAGGCAGGCTGGAACTGGCTGCCAGCATGAACAGCACCAGTCTGACGGCAACAGGCGGCATACACGGCATTGACACCACTGCCTGGGCAAACGTGGTCCCGAATCTTCCTAAGGGGCGCATTGATGCCAGGCTGAGCATGAGCGGCACGCCTGCGCTGCCAACGGGCACAGCAAGGGTCAGCGTGACTGACCTTGCGCTGCCTGTGAAGGGCCTGCCGCCTCTTTCCGCAGTCCTGGACGCATCTCTGGACAAGCAGGGGGCAGCAAAGGCTGTGGTGAAGCTGGACCAGACCAGCACAGATGCCCTGGGACTGGAGCGCTTTGTCTGCGAAGTGAGTGTGCCTTTGAAAAACAGCAACGGCAGCCTGAGTGTGGGCGGCAATGCCCCCTTGCGCGGCAAAATCAACATTGCCGGCACAGTGAACAAGCTCTGGCTGCTGGCCCTGCAGCCCAACCGCAGACTCACGGGCGGCTTCACAGCCACTGCCGACATTTCCGGCACACTCTCCAAACCCGCAGGCAGGGCCTCTGTGCAGCTGAAGGACTGCCTTTTCAAGGACGTGGAGTATGGCGTCCTGATCCGGGAAATCAACGCTGCTGTCAGCTCCTCCCTGTCTGGCTCCCTGGACAGCCTGAAGGCAGACTTCGACATCACTGCCAGGGACGGCAGACGCAAAAAGGGCTCCTTTGCCCTGCACGGCTCCACCAACTTCCAAAGCATTACGGCCAGGGCCAGCCTGAAGCAGTTTGCCCCGCTGCGCAGACGCGACATCAGAGCTGTCATCTCCGCAGACTGCACAGTCTCAGGGGCGCTGACAGCCCCTGTGATCAACGGCCAGATCACTGTGGACAGAGGCAGGATACAGCTGGATGCCCTGCGCCTGCCTGCATCCGTCACCACCCTGCCCCTGGTGGAGGGCCCCAAGGAAGCCATCCTGGCCTCCAGGAAGCAGACTGCAGCTGCCACTACGGCAGTGACACGACCTGAGTTTGGCGGCAGTCTCAACCTGACCCTTGGCGTGAACAAGTTCTTTGTCAACGGCTATGGCTTTGACAGCGAGTGGAAGGCCCGCATGCTCATGCGCTGCCCGCTTGCCAATCCCGGCATTACAGGCCAGGTGGAAGCAGTGCGCGGTTCGCTGGATCTGCTGAACAAGCGCTTTACCCTGGACGAAGGCACTGTGAAATTTGCCGGCGGCTTCGAGCCCCTCATCAACGTGCAGATGACCACAGCCGTGAACAATATCGAGGCCTCGGTGGTGGTGGGCGGCACACCTGCCAGACTCAGCCTCAACCTGGTCAGCAATCCCCGCCTGCCCAGAAATGACATCCTGGCCTACATGCTCTTCGGCAAGCCTGCCAATGAACTGAGTCAGTTCGAGCTTCTGCGCCTCGGAACCACGGCTGCCAGCTTTGCAGCCTTCGGTGCCACAGGGGGCAGCGGCGTTGCCAGCTTTGCCAGACGGATCACAGGCCTTGATGTCCTCAATGTCAGCCAGAACGATGGCTCCACTCAGCTGGAAATGGGCAGCTATATCATGGACAAGGTCTATGTGGGCATCAAGCAGGGCACAGAAGAGAATGCCGATACCTCGGCAGTCATCCAGATAGAACTTGGCCCGCGAACCAGTGCCACCATGGAAACCGGCAGTGGCAGCACGTCTGCCGGCCTGAAATGGAAGCTGGACTACTGATACCCTGTTGTGCCCTGACTGGCCCCTGACTGTGCCCCTGACCGGCTCCGGGCGTGCCCTGACTGTGCCCGGGCCGGCAGACACATGATACGCAGTGGCCGGGGAGCTGAGGAGCGGGCGGACAGGGCGGACAGTGTCATCCGGGCGATTCGGGACATGGCGCACGCCTTTGCCTCTGCCTGCGCTCTGCCGCTGCCTTCCCGCAGGGGCAAGGGCATGGCATTGGACATTTGCGCCCCTGACAGGTAAGAGGTGCCTGCACCTGACTCTGGTGCAGCCTGTTGCGGGCAAAAACGCTCCTGTGCGCAGCCCCGGCAAACACAGCAAACACACAGCAAACATACACAAGGACATCAGACAGCCTGCGCGTCTTGCGTCAGGCATGGCAGAACGGTACGGAGAGACACTTCCTCATGGCGGAGACAGTATCAGTGGATTTTGCGCGGCGTGCAGATGGCAAGGTCAATGTGCTTGACCTCACCCTCACGGAACTCAGGGCCTGGCTTGCGGACATGGGCGAGCCCAGGTTCAGGGCAGTGCAGCTGTGGCAGTGGCTTTGGCAGTACATGGCCCGTTCCTTCCAGGACATGACCAATCTCTCCAGGGACTTTCGCAAGCGCCTGGAGGAATGCGCGTGTATTGACTGGCCGCAGGTGGACAAAGTGCAGGTGAGCTCTGACGGCACCACCAAGTTTTTGCTGCGCCTTGCTGACAATGAGCGCATTGAGACTGTGCTCATTCCCGCCACCTCCAAATCCGGCAATGTGCGCTGGACACAGTGCCTCTCCACCCAGGTCGGCTGTGCCATGGGCTGTACCTTCTGCTCCACAGGCACCATGGGCTTTACCCGCAACATGACCCATGCCGAGATCTTAAGCCAGATCCTGGTGGCCAGGGACTATCTGCACGACACCCGCCCCCAGTGGCCTGTGCTGCGCAATCTTGTCTTCATGGGCATGGGCGAGCCCCTGCTCAACTACCGCAATCTTGAGCGTGTGCTGCTCTCCCTCAACGAGAACGGTGGCCTCAACTTCTCGCCACGGCGCATCACTGTCTCCACCTGCGGCATCCGCAAAGGGCTGCAGGAACTCGGTGAAAGCGGCCTGGCCTTCCTGGCCATTTCCCTGCATGCCCCGAATCAGGCCCTGCGCGAGCGCCTGATGCCGGGCGCTGCCAAATGGCACCTGGACGACCTGCTGGACACGCTGAACAGCTACCCTCTGAAGACCAGGGAGCGCATTACCTTTGAGTACCTGCTGCTTGGCGGGGTCAATGACAGCCCCGAGGAGGCACGGCAGCTGGTGCGCATCGTGCATTCCGTGCGCAAGAGCAAGATCAACCTCATTGTCTATAATTCCACCCCTGGCTCCCCCTACAAGGCCCCGAGTGAGGAACGCGTGCTGGCCTTTGAGAAGATCCTCTGGGATGCAGGCATCACGGCTGTCATCCGCAAGAGCAAGGGCCGAGACATTGACGCAGCCTGCGGCCAGCTCAAGGCCTCTGCCCTGCAGGAAGAAGCAGCGGCGGCGGCAGCGCCCACTGTGTCAGCCTGAGTGCGCACTTCCTGGCGACAGTGTCCACTACCACAAAGGCCCTGCAGAGCGTTCTCTGCAGGGCCTTTGTCGTCTGTCTCTCTGTATGTATCTCTGTATCCGGCAGGCAGCCTCGAAGATCAGGCTTTCTGCGTCGTGTCCTTTTGTGTTGTGTCTTTCTGTGTTGCGTCCTTTGGCGTTTTGTCAAAGATGGATGGCGGACGCCAGAACCAGAACAGCGTCACCAGGGGGATGAGGCCGGCAAGTTCTGCCAGTTCGCGGGGCACGGCCATGCCGGAAAGGGTCTGCCAGAGCAGGAAGGCAAAAAGGCCTGTACCAAGGAGAATGCACCACTGCGTCCACTTCATGGGACGCACAGTGGCCTGGAAGTAGCCCACTGTGAAGATGGCCACCCAGACCTTGGTGATGGTCAGGGAGAGGGCTGCGCCCACCAGAGGCGACCAGGGCACCAGGGTGAAGCAGCAGATGAGGTTGACCACAAGGCCGCTCAGGTAGAAGGCAAAGAGCAGCTTGTGCCTGTGCATGGAGATCATGGCATAGGCTGCCAGATTATGCAGGAAGGCAGTGGCCACACAGGGGGTGAGCAGCTGCTGTGCTGTCACGGACGTGGCGTACTGTGCGCCGTAGACCAGGGTCAGGAAGCGATCGCTTTCCACAAAGATGAGGAAGATAATGGGCAGTGCGGCAGCCCAGAGCGACCTGGCAGTCTGCCCGGACAGCCTGCGAAAGGCTTCCCTGTCCTCTTCCCAGGTTCTGGCCATGACCGGGAAGATGACCTTGGTCAGCAGGGCACCAGAGACCAGCACGGACAGGCCCTCGACAGTCTCCCAGGCCACACTGTAGCCGCCGACCATGGCATCGCCGCCATACTTCTTCAAAAAGAAGACGTTGAGCTTGTTGTAGAGCATGGCACAGGCTGCCATGCCTGTGAAGACAAGGCCTGTGCGCAGCTGCAGGAGCAGATCGCGCAGCTGGGTCCAGCCGAAGCGCGCCAGGGGATTGCGGCCCAGTGCCTTGACAGCAAAGCACATGAGCAGGATGGATTCCAGGGGCTTGAAGGCGGCAATGGCCAGGGTCGGTGCTTCTAAAAGCACACAGACAATGCCGTAGCCTATGCCCACCAGGGCTGCAGGAATGCGGATGCACATTTCCACATCCTGCCGGCCTCTGGCCTGACAGAGGGCAAAGAAGGTGTCACTCACGCCATCCAGGCCGAAGCCTGCGGCAATGCACAGAACCACCAGGCGCAGGTCATGGTCATAGCCCTGCCAGCCTGTCACCAGCCAGGCCACCACCAGGGCCACCACCAGCAGCACCAGTTTGAACCAGCTCACCTCGCCAAGCAGCCGTAGCTTGCTTGTGCCGCGCCTGGAAAAGGAGGAGAGCAGAAAGTCATTGAGGCCAACGTCAGCGGCAGTCTTCACCAGATAACCGTAGGACAGGGCCAGCATGACCTGTCCCAGGGTTCCCTGGCTGTGACGGGCCAGGAGAATGGTGAAGATGGTCCAGGACAGATCCCTGGTCCACTGGGCCCCGAGAATGTAGCCGAGACGCTGGGGGATACTCTTGAGCTTCATGCGATAAAGGCACCTACTTCAGCGTGAAGCGCACCACAGCCTTGAAGCCGGGACGAAGCTCAAGATCGGGATTGGGGATGATGAGCTCGACATTGAAGTAGGAGGCCCTGGAGACATCCATGTCATTGGAGGCCCAGGCAATTTCGGAAATGGTGGCCTTGAAGGTCTTGTTGTCCAGGGAGGGGATTTCCACCACAGCCTCGTCGCCCACCTTCAGGGAGGAGACTTCCGCCTCATAAACAGGCACCTGAATGGCCATGGGGTCCATCTGCCCGATGGTCACAGGGGCAAAGCCTGCCTCAAACATGGCTGCAGGATTCATGGCCTGGGAGATGGAGAGCACATAGCCGTTAATGGGCGACTTGAGGAAGAGATAGGGCGGCAGGGTCATGCCTTCCTTGATCTCGGTGTCAAAGTATTCGCTCAGCTCTTCCATGCGCAGGGCAAAGTTGGCTTCCTGCTTGGCAATGGATTCCTCCAGCAGCTCGATGCGGATCTGCAGGGCATGCACGTCAGCCTCAAGGCGTCCGAAGGCCTTGTTGGAGCCAAGGCCGCTGGCAGCAAGGCTTTTGGCCTTGTTGCGCTGGGCAGTCACCTGGCTGAGCTGGCTCTGCAGGTCCAGAATCTGGCCCTTGCTGGCTTCGGTGCCGGGACCAAGGTTCACTTCACGCTGCAGCGCGCGCCTGGCTTCGTCCTGCAGAACGTAGCGCATGAGGGGCTGGCCGGCAGTGACCTTGTCACCGGGAGCCACCAGCACACTGTCCACCACGCCCTTGAAGTGCACGATGGGCGAGCGGGTGACGGTATTGCGCACCTTGCCTGTCAGAATGGTTGTTTCAGCGGCCCGGACGGTATTGGCGAAGCAAAGGACCAGCAGGGCAAGGCAGCACTGAAGCAAGACAAATTTCTTCATAGATTTCAGCGCGAAGCCCCTGTTGCGGACAGGGGGAAGCGCTGCCTCCATACGCGTTTGATACTGTGAACGGGCAGGGGCGCCCGCGTCTGTGCGTCCATAGTGCGAACAGGGCGGCACAGTCTCCGCTAAGGATGTCTGTGCAGCCCTGCACGTCTGACATAAGGCCCCTTTTCCAGGGTCAGGCAAAGGAGCCTGCAAAACACTCCTTACTGCGCTGTGGTGGGCACAGCCTTCAGATCTTCTGCCCCGCCGGCAGCAGCGCTGTCGTGCAGCTCGGGCAGGTCGCCGATATCAGCCTTCTTTGCGCGGCCAATGGGGCGTCTGTCCTCGCTTCTGCCTGCCACAGGGAAGACATGCTCGTCTTCGGGGACAACGGGATTGGTGACAGCAGGCACACCGGGGCTGGCCAGGGTGGAGCCGCCCACCAGCTTGTCGAGGTCGCGGTCAGGCAGGCCCAGGAAGCGCTTTTGCAGGATACCGGACACATACATCCATTCCAGCTGGGCCAGACGGTAGTCGAGCTCGGTCCTGATGTAGTTGAGCTGGGCCTGCACCATGTTTTCCTGACGGGTGGCCACATTGGGCAGTGTCTCAAGGCCGTTCTCAAAGGCAATGCGTGCCTCGTCGTACTGCATCTCGGCTGTCTTGTAGCGGTTGTGGGCCAGCTTCAGGTTGGTCATGGCCAGAGAGACGTTCTGCTCGGTCTGGATCCACTTGCTCTGGTAGTTGAAGCGCTTTTCCGCCATGGAGTGGAAGGCCTGGGCCTTGACCATGCGGGCGGACTGCACGCCTCTGTATCTGCGCCCCCAGTCAATGAGCGGGAAGTCGAAGGAAAGATGCAGGAACTGGTCAGCTGTACCGGATTCCGGCTGAGACTGGCCGCGGGGAGGATTCATGTTCACAGAGATGGTCATGTTCGGCACATACTCTGCCCAGGCCAGCATGATCTTGTAGTCAGCCAGCTTGATCTGGGTGCGCAAAAGCAGGCTGTCTTCAGACTCTGCCCAGCGCTCGTCCCAGCGCAGGGCATGGCCGTCAAAGCCCTGCAGGACATCCTCGGCATTGCTGGCATCCACCTGGAACTGCTGGTAGGGGTCAAGGCCTGCCAGCACCTTCAGATTGGTGCGCTGCATGAGCTCTTCGGTCTCGGCCTTTTCCAGTCCGAGTTCGGCCTCGCGCTCATGCTGCTGGGCAAGGCTCACGGCTGCGCCCTGGTTGCCTTCCACAGCTTCCACCTGCTTCCAGTACTCGGTCAGTTCCCTGGCAACGGGCACAAGGGAGCGCTGTGCAGCCAGCACGTGCTGCTGGGCCTGCAGGCGGAGATAGGCCTCGGCAATCTTGTAGATGGCTTCGCCCACGGCCTTGCGGTGCGTGGAAATGGCGATGCCAGTGAGCATGTTCTGGGCCCTGATCTCGAAGTAGGTGGCCAGAGGATTGGGGAACTGCGCGTAGAAGCCGATTTCGTACTGGGTCCTGCCGTAATTGTCCGGGACGTCATGGGCGTCACTGTTGAAGGCGGTCAGGTTCTGGGAGACCGTCACTGTCATGTGCGGCTCAGGAACGTACTTCCAGGCTGCCGTGGTCTGATCAAGGCGCTTGATTTCGATGTCCACAGCGCTGTTCACCAGGGTCGGAGACTGCTGAATGGTCAGATAGACGCAGTCCTCGAAGGAGAACTTCTTGTCAGGATTGTAGAGATTGGGAACAGCGGCGTCGTATTTGTCCTTGTGCTCAATGGGGATGCCGGGAGCTTCGTCCAGCCAGTGTCTGGCAGGAAGCTCCGGTGACGCCATGCCGGCCTTGCTCGAGGCACAGGCAGTCGCCAGCACAAGCATGGCTATGACAATCAGGGCAGCAGTGGCCCCGCGGACAAGTCCGGACCGGGCTTTCCCCCGTCTGCCGCCTGCGGCAGTTGCTGTAGCGTCGGTCACGTCCATACTCCTTGGTAGAAATGTTCTCTCATGCTCCGGGCGTCCCGGGAACTGCAGACTGTGCGGTACTGCTGCTGTCCCCGTCTTCGGCGGAGAGGGCGTTGTATTCAAGATGCGTGATGCTGACAAGGCACGCTCCGCAGGCATCGGTCACCTGGGCATCACAGCGGACTACATGGTCCTGGTCCCAGCAGCGGCGCACGGCCACTGTCAGGGGCGATGTCAGGTCTGCCCTGCCGAAGCGGACAAGTCCGGTAAACGAGGGCGCAGCTGCGCAGGGTTCCGTGGCCGGGTCCAGGTCAAACTGCATGGCTGCTGCCTGCAAAATGGCCTCAAAGCCGGTCATGCAGCCAGTCTCCTCGCGTGCAAAGCCCGAAGTGTCTTCGGGCAAAAGCGCACTATCATAGGCCCAAATTCCCCGGAGGGCAAGAAATGCTGCCGGTTCCAGCCTGGCGAGCAGAAGGTGGCCTTCCTGCAATGTCACAGACTTGAGCAGTCTGAAGGCTGGTGCAATGCCGTGTTCGGCATACCAGCTGCTGCAGTCCTCCCAGTCCGCCGCAATCCTGTCCCCGGCATACTCCGGCCACAGGGGGGCAATCTGGGGCACTCTGCCTGTCATGATGACCGTGCTTTCCACAAGCTCTGTCTCATGGGGCGTCCTGCGCCCTGCAGGGCTGACATCGCGAAGAGAGGTGTGCACGTGAACCATGCGCGAGGGGATGCGGTCATGGTTCATCCAGCGGGCCGTGTCCACCTCAAGGCGGGTCTCGCGGACCAGGCCGGGGATGGCCTGACCCTGAGCGAAGATGCGGATGTCGGCCATGCCGCTGACAAAGAGCCAGGGGGAAGCGAGCATGGCGGCAGTGCGCTGTGCCGCACAGTGCAGGGCAAGGGGAATGGTGACAGCTCCGCGCTCGTCTGCCGGCAGGGCGTCCAGGGCAGGAAAGATGTCTCTGGAGATATGGCAGGCAAAGACGGAAAACGGCGCTGTGCGCGGCAAAAGCCTGTCCCGCTCAGGAAAGACCAGAGGAGAGGCATCGGCATCGTCGCGCAAGGGCTGGGCAAGAAGCTGAACAGCTGCCTGTTCTTTCTTTTCGACCCATTTTCCGAAAAACATACCCTTTGCCCCCTGCAAAAGCAGCCTGGCCAGCAGATCGCCTGCCTGCGGGGTGGTACAATCCGTGGCAGCATCAAGAAGCAGGGCACAGAGCGGTGTGCCGGCATCCTCTGCCTGCAAAACAAGGCCCTGCAGCGTGTCTTCCTGGTCCGGGTCAGTGGCCACAAGCAGGCAGTGCACAGAGGGCGTGCCGCGCAGGGCAGCAGCCGTGGCAAAGGCTGCCGCACCCTGGCAGATGACAATGTCAGCTTCCTGCAGGGCCTGCACATTGGGGATGGCGCCGGCATAGGGGAAGCAGCGCGTGTCCGCAGCCCGGACACTGGCCCCCATGGCTGTCACCACAGCCTGTGTCTGCACAAGATTCGCGGCCAGCACAAAGGAGCACTGCCAGGAGGCAAGGACGGGCACAAGGGCTGCGCACAGGGCGTCATTGTCGCCAAGCACAAGCACTGTCAGGTCCTTTGCAGGCGCAAGCACGCGTTTGCAGGGGAAGACGGGCAGCTCACGGAAAACCGGTCCGCCAGCTCCGCCAGGTCCGCCAGCTCCGCCAGGCCCGTCAGCTCCGGCAGGCCCGCCAGCTCCCTCGGACACAGTCTCCTTTGTGCAGCAGACAAGGAAGGGCCGCTGCACAGGCCGCCCCATGGGCTCCCTGCCGCTCTTCTCGTCCTCTTCCGACACATCGCCGCTGAACAAACGCTCAAGGTCAGCAATGGTGGACACCTTGAGCAGGTCCTCAAAGGCCACTTCCCTGCCCAGCAGCTTCTGCGCCTCCTCAATGAGCCCGGGGAAGAAGCTGGAGCGCAGGGCAAGGTCAAAGCGCAGGTCCATGCTGCCGTGCAGGTCTTCCACCCTGCGGCCGCAGGCCCTGGCAAGGAGCTCGCGCAGGGCAGGTATGCCGCAGGAAGCCTGTGCGCTGCAGGCCGCACTCTCTGCCCTGCCTGCACCGGCCTGTTCCGGCTGCCCTGTCAGCTCGGGCCTTTCGGCCTCAAAGCCTGTCTCTTTTTGCAGCTCGCAGGCCTGGACAAGGAAGCTGTGCTGAAGATGCCCCAGGGAATGCAGTCTGGCCAGGGTCCTGCGCACCTGCTCACGCTCGTGCCCGCGCAGGGAGGATGCCATGCATAAAGCCTCAGGGCGGTTTTTCTCCACCATGCCGCACATGGTGTCAGCAGGCCCTGTTTCCAGGAAGTGGCGCACACCCCAGGTATTCCAGAGCGCATCCACGCACTGCACCCAGCGCACGCTGTTCTCATCAAGGTCCATGATGGAGCGGCAGATGTCCGCCTGGTTGTCAGGATAGAGCTCTGCAGTGACACAGCTGAGCATGGGGATGGAGGCAGCCTGCATGTCCAGACACATGAGGCGGCGGTAGTCGAGGTCGCGCAGGACGCGCATGGCAGGGTTGTGGAAGGCCAGGGTGATATTGAGAATGACGGCAGGAATGCGCTTTTTGCGCAGCCAGCGCCTGGCCTCGGTGAGGACGTCTCTGGGGCCTGACAGAATGCTCTGCTCGGGGGTGTTGTAGTTTGAAACATAGAGATCAGGCCAGAGCGCCTGCAGTTCACGGATCACGTCCATGCCCGCATAGACGCCCATCATGCCTGTTTCCCTGCGGGACTTGGCCTCAAGGTCAGCCATGTGGCGCGAACGCGTCTCCATGATGTACCAGCCCACCTCGGGCTCGTAGACACCTGCAAGGCACAGGGCAATGAGCTCGCCTAATGAGTGGCCGCAGATAATGTCAGGCTTGAGGCCCCTGGCCAGATAGAGGCTCCACTGCGCATACTCAAGCAAAAAGAGATAGGGCTGCTGCCATCTGGTCAGGCCTATGGTCTCCACATCCTTTTCGTCCATGAGCGCCAGCACATCCCAGCTTGAACAGGCAGCCAGCCTGTCCATGGCTGCCCTGGCCTCCGGGAAGCTGTCATAGAGCTCCCTGCCCATGCCGGGCCACACCGAGCCCTGGCCGCAGCACATGACGGCAAGCTTCGGGGCAGGGCGTGTCTCCCGTGCAAGCCAGATGCCCTGTGCCGCACATGCTGCACGTGCTGCCTCATCAGGAGCAGAAGAGTGCGGCAGCATCTGCTCATAGCCTGGCGTGACCGAACCGAGAAGCCAGTTGCCGTCAGGATGGCAGATGCGCTGGTACCAGACTCCGTCCAGGGCCAGTTTCCAGGGGCCTTCGGGGGCAGCATGCACAATGTTCTCGTCAGTATGGCTCATGGTATTGGAAATTCCGACTTTTTTGTCACGTTTCCCGGCAGGTCAGGCTGTACTGCAGCCGGGCAGCAGTGTCTGTGCAGTGCTGTCTGGACAGGCTGACAGGGCTTTGGGAACGTGGTGGAGACTGTGCGGCCTGCACGGCAGGACGGGCGTTGTAACGGACGCCCTCCTGCATCAGGCCTGTTGTACAAGCGTCTCACACACGCGGGCAAATCACAAGAATTTTCACACCAGTGCACTGTGTGCGGGCAGCGCTGCACATTGCTGACATCTCTGCCTGCACTGCATACGTCATGGACGGTTCTGTGCAGAAAAAGGTGTGACACTCGCAGACAACATGCCCTGAAACGCAAAGAAAGGACAGTATCTGCAGCGGGCAGTGTCTGTACTTTTTCTCTTTGCGGCATGTGTTTGCACACGCTGCAACAAGCCCTCTTCCCTGCCTGGCCTCAGACACAGAAGCAGACATACCCCGCGTTGGAGGAAGAGGGCCCTTCGGGACAGGGCTGCGACCCGTCCAAGTGGCGATTTTTCCTTTACTTCAGGCTTTGTTTGTGCTAAAAAAGTTTTTTTGTACAGCGCTCAGGATCGCGACGAGTCAGTCGGGAAAAGGCCCTTTTTCCTTGCGATTTGCCTGCATCTTGGCTATGAAAGCAGAAATTTCAGGCACTTTTTTACCTGCGTTTGCCGCATTTTTGTCTCCTGCAGGTTTCGCCTGCGCTCTTTTTCCCATGCTTGCGGCAGCATGTCGCGTGCCCTCATTTCAGGAACAGAACATCTAACCTACCGCGAGGAGGCGGCGCTTCCTCCCCCGCATACCGCAGGTGTACACGCGCCGGATACTAAGGTAATGAACAAAAACGCATCCTCAACAGCAGCAACCCACGAGTCTTCCAGCTCTTTCTCCAGAGCCCGCTCCAAGCTGGCCTTTGACCGCCTGGTGGAAATGGGTGCCCGCATGGGCATGCCCAATCCTCTCTTCATGTGTGCCGATCGTGCCGCCAAGGCAACGATACACATCAATGGCAAGGATTACATTAATTTTTCCACCTATGACTACCTCGACATAAACACCCATCCGGAAATAACGGCTGCAGTGACAAAAACAGCCGAAGTTTTCGGGACTTCTGCCGGGGCAAGCCGTCTGGTGGGCGGTGAACGGACGCCGCACAGACAGCTGGAAACGGCCATTGCCGAGTTCCTGGGAACCGAGGACTGCGTTGTCTATGTCAGCGGTCATGCCACCAACGTTTCCACGCTGGGCTTCCTCTTCGGCGCCAGGGACCTGCTTTTGTACGACAATCTGGCCCACAACTCCCTGATCCAGGGCTCCCGCCTTTCCGGCTCTGCCCGCTTTGCCTATGCGCACAATGACTGTGACGATCTCGAGCGTCTGCTCAAGGCCAAGCGTGGCGAATACAAGCGCGCAGCCATTGTCACGGAAGGCCTGTTCAGCATGGACGGCAACATTCCGGACATCCCCCGCCTCATCGAGCTGAAGAAGCGCTACAACTGCATGCTCCTTGTGGACGAAGCCCACAGCTTCGGCGTCATTGGCGAGCATGGCGGCGGCGTGCGCGAGTACTTCAACGTGGATCCCAATGATGTGGACATGTGGATGAGCACCCTGTCCAAGACGCTGTGCGGCTGCGGCGGCTACATTGCCGGTCGCAAGGAGCTTGTGGACTACCTGAAGTACGGCTCCCCGGGATTTGTCTTCAGCGTGGGCCTCTCCCCTGTGCTTGCCACTGCCAGCTACACGGCACTGGAGATCCTCAAGCGTGAGCCCGAGCGCGTGCACAAGCTGCAGCACATTTCCCAGTACTTCCTCAAGTACGCCACCGAAAAGGGCCTCAACACCGGCGAAGCCCAGGGCTACGCCATTGTGCCCGTCATCACCGGCGACTCCATGGTCACAGGCTTCCTTGCCACCCAGCTCTTCAGGCGCGGCATCTACGTCATGCCCATCACCTTCCCGGCAGTGAAGGAAGGCGAGGCTCGTCTGCGCTTCTTCCTCTCTGCCTCCCAGACCGAGGAGAACGTGCGCTACACCCTGGATGCCCTGGTGGAAGAACTGCCCAAGGCCATCGAGACCGTCAGGAAGTACAACGAAGAACATCCTGAAGGCTACAATTTCTAAAGCCGGAGGCTAAGTGGAACAACGGCACATCTTTCTGTGCTGCTCCCTTGATGTCGAAGAGGAAGGGCTTTTTCGCGGCAGCTACCGCGTCGCCTCTCCCCCGGTCAGCAATCTTTCCTGCCTTTGCCGCATGCAGCCCCTGTTCGACATGGGGCTGCATGCGACTCTTTTCTGTGCCCACGCCGTCCTTGCGGATGCAGTGGCCTGGTCCCATGTCCAGGCCCTGGCACATCGCAACAGCGGCGTGGAAGTCGGTCTGCACCTGCATCACTGGAATACCCCGCCCCTTGCAGACCCTTCCCTGACGGCTGTTTCCCAAGTGCCCGCCATCACTATGGACAGGGAGCTTTTTGCCGCCAAGCTCGGCACGCTCATGCAGCTTGGCACACAGCGCCTTGGCAGGGCGCCCACGTCCTTTCGCATGGGACGCTGGGATCTGCATGCCTGCCACTGGAAGCTGCTGGCCGAGGCCGGCATCACAGCCGATGCCTCTGTGCGCCCCCTGCACGAAGGCGCTGCCGCAACGCTCGGACCGGATCACTTTTCTGCCCCGCACACCCCCTACCTTGTCAACACAGCGAAAGGCAGCATCTTTGAGCTGCCCCTGACTGTCACCCACCTCTCTCCCCTGGTCACAGCCGCCGTGCGCCGCATGCCAAAGACAGTGCGCGCAAGCCTGCAGAAATGGGGTGCCCTGGCACTGCTGCCTGTCTACCACCCCCTCTGGGCCATGAAGGCCATCACTGCCCTCTCCATTGCCAGGGGCAACAACGTCCTCTCCCTGACCTGGCACAGCTCGGAACTGATGGCAGGGGCAAACCCTGCCCTGCCCGAAGACAAGGATATCAATGCCTTGCTGAACAAGGTGCAGGCCTACCTTGCCTGGCTGCAGCAAAGGTATACAATAGACTTTGTCACGCTGGGAGAACTGGAACACAGGCTGCGTGACACAGTGCCTGCAGCTGGCACTGCACAGGGAGACTGGGGCGGCGCAACGCCCTGAAGGCATTTCATGAGCGAACAGCAGACAACGACAGGGGCACAGCCACAGACACAGACACAGCCTGCCTCACTGAAGGTGGGCATCATCCTGCTGTGGTACCCGCTCTTTACCCAGCCCTTCATCTTTCGCGATGTGGAGGCAGTCAGGCAGCGCCTGTCTGTCCGGGTCTGGACCCTGTATGGCAAAAACCTGCGCCTGTGCTCACGGGAAATGTGCCAGGCAGCAAGCTCAACCACGCGACTGGGTGTGAAGAAGCTGCCAGCCATCCTTGCTGCCAACCTGGCATTCCTTGCCAGGGCCCCGAAGCGCTATGCCGGCATGTTTTGCGATCACGTCCTGCGCCGCTGGCCCAGTCTGGAAGTCCTTGGCGAGAATCTGTGGGCATATCTGTGCGGCATCTACCTTGCTCCCAGGGTGCAGCAGGCCGGCACTGACATTCTCTATGCCCCCTGGCCCAGGGGCACAGCCACAGCTGCCAGGGTCATCTCCCAGTGCACGGGTATCCCCTATGTGACAGTGGCCCGCGGGGATAACCTCAATCCCAGGGACCCTGACCTTGTGGACAAGCTGAAGGACGCCTGCGCCATCAGGACCAATAACTATGCCGATGCCGGGCGCATCCAGGCCCTGCTTGCAGCACAGGACGGTGCTGACAGTGCTGACAGTGCCGCAGCACCTGCCAACAGTGTCACAGCAACGGCGGACAATGGTGCTGACAGTGCCACAGCGCCTGCAGACAGTGTCACAGCACCTGCAGACAGTGTCACAGCAAGGGCTGGCAGTGGTGCTGACAGTGGCACTGAAATTGGCGCAGGGGCGAAGGTGACAGTGATCTACAACTGTCTGAGCCTGCATGTGGACAGCTATGCAGCCCTGCGCATGCAGCCTCCGGTACGCCTGCTGGCTGCAGGCCGCTTTGACATCACCAAGGGCTTTGACGTGCTTCTGGACGCCTGCGCCCTGCTGCGTGACGAGCATGTTCCCTTCACCCTCACCCTGGTGGGCGGTGGCGGCAGGCTCATGGGCCTTGGCAGGCTTGAGGAGAGCCTGCATGCCCGGGTGAAGGCCCTGCACCTTGAACACTGTGTCAGCTTCCCCGGCCTCGTGGACCACGATGCCTTTCCGGACATTCTCCGCAGCCATGATATCTTTGCAGCCCCCTGCGTCATTGCCCCGGGTGGCGCCAGGGACGGCATCCCCAATACCCTGATCGAGGCCATGAGCTTCGGCCTTGCCGTGGTGGCCACACGGGTGGGCGCGCTGCCCGAGATCGTGCGTGACAAAGAGACCGGCCTGCTTGTGCCCCAGCGCGATGCCAGAGCCCTGGCACAGGCCCTGCGCACGCTCATCGAGCAGCCTGACACTGCCAGGCAGTACGCGGCACGGGGTGCGGAACTGGCCCGCGAGCTCTTTTCCCCGCAGACAAATGGTGACCGTCTGGCAGATTTTCTTGAACAGGCCCATGCAGCCTGGAGGGCACGTGCATGTGCGGAATAGCAGGCATCATTGCCATAGAGGAACACATCCTGCTGACACAGGAGGATGAGGCATGCGTGCAGGCCATGACCGAAGCCATCCGCTACCGCGGCCCGGATGGCGGTGCTGTGCTGCGTCTGGACAGGGCCTG
>CASEWR010000114.1 GCA_949291675.1 uncultured Desulfovibrio sp.
GTCGCACAGCTCCATATCAGGGTTGAGCCTGCCTTCCAGCCAGGCATTGCCCAGGATGAGCCTGCAGTGCATGGAGCCGGCCCTGGCTGCCTCGGCAACGCGCTGCAAAAGTGTGCTCTCAGGGTCATGCTTCTGGTCCAGGTCCTGCGTCGTCAGGGTTGCATAGAGCTGCTGAATGGAGGGCAGAAAGTCCTGAGCTGCCAGGGCACGCAGGCTCTCCCTGCCTGCCTTGCGCACATCCGGGTCCGTACTTGCAAGGTCGCGCACTGCAAGCAGGTGGGCTGCAAGCAGGGAGCCCTGGGCCTTCAGGCTCGCAAGCTTTGTGTAGGAGGCTGTGCGATCCTCCTCAAAGGTCATGGCGCGCAGCATGTCTGCAGCCTGCAGGTCAGCGGCAGTGGCCCCGGGAGACTTCAGAAAGGTCGAGATGACCCTGGACATGGGCGGGATGCCGTAGAAGACCCTGAAGGCCGGGGCAGTTGTTCTGGCAACAGAGGTACATGATTTGCGGGGAAGGACCATGAGGAGCTCCACAACGTGAAGGGAAGGGGCCTGGGCAGCAGGAGACGGGCAGACGCGTGGAAGGCAGGCCCCGGGCAGGGCCGCTGCAGGGCAGCAGGACCAGGGCCACTGGATCAGGACCGCCGCAGTCCCGCAGGAGGGCTGCAACCATGTCGGAGGCTGACCCGGCAGTCCCGCAGAAGGGCTGCGACTGTGTCAGCAGCAGGCCTGGCAGCAGTGTCAGGCAGCAGCAAAGAAGATCGCAACCTGGCCGAACGCAGGGTGCAGGCTGGCTGAACGCAGCCTGGCTGCAGGGGCGCGCACGTCTTGTGACCGTGTCGGCAGGCTGACTGCCAGAAGGGCTGTGACCGTGTCAGCAGCTGCCTTTCCGGGACAGCAGTCCTGTCCCGGAAGCGAAAAAGAAGAGTCTGCCTACTCCTTGCCAGGGGCTGCCGCACCTGCGCCATGGGAGCAGGAGGTGCAGCTGCCGCAGGGAGACTTGCCGGCAGCAGCCATGGCCTCGGCGCGCTTGACATTGTTCACCCAGGCCTGGTTCACAGGACCGACCTTGTAGGGGAAGGGGTTCTTCTTCAGCGGGCTGGGCATGGTGAGCAGACGGCGGGTCTTTGCACTGTTGCAGACAGGGCAGCAGGGCATGGGGTCGTCATCGTCAAAAAGCAGCTCTTCAAAGTGCTTGCCGCAGTCTTCGCATTCAAAGTCAAAAAGGGGCATGGAACATCCCTCATATCTGTCTGAGTGGGTTGAAGGTGGAGGGGACGGGGGCTGGAAGTGTGCCTGGTAGTGTGTCTGGACGTGTGCCTGGACGTGTGCTGGGAGTGTGTCGGAATCAGGCTGGCAGGGGCGTGCGCCCTTTTGGCCAGCCTTGTGCGTCTGTGTCACTGTGTCACTGTCACTGTGCCACACGGTGCAGCATGCCGGGCAGCATATTGTGCACCACCCTGTGCAGCATGGTGCAGGGGACAGACACAGCCCGCGCGCCTGTTAGCACAGGAAGCCCTGAAAGGCAAAAGAGCAGCCAGACCTCGGAGCCGGGCAGCAGGGCCGTGTGCGACACAGTCAGCCAGGTCCCGGAGCCTGGCAGAAGGCCGGGTGTGACACAGTCAGCCAGGTCCCGGAGCCGGGCGGAAGGTGGCAGAGCGTCCACAGACGTCCAGCAAAAGATAGGTGCTGCAGGGCATTTGTACAGGGGGCAGCAGGGGCGCTGGAAGCAGGCCGCAGGGCATGGGCAGGGCTTTGCAGGCACAGATGCTGCAAAACGACAAAAATGTCACTTTTGCGCTGAAAGCGTACAGGCAATGCTGCGCGGGGTGTTGACGTACACGGGGATTCGTTCCAAGATTGTCACACAGGGCATGTGCCGACCAGGCCTGGCTTTGCCAAAAGCCCCGGGCGCACACGGCTTCGGGCAGCCATGTGTCCCCGGCAGGCGTGCACGTACCTTCCATCTCTACTATCCATCTATCCGTCTATCTATCCATTCATCTACCCATATCTATCCCAGCAGGAGCGGTGAGGTTATGACGAGCGAGCAGCAGGAACAGCTGGCAGAGGCTCTGGATCATCTTGATCAGGCACGATCCATTTTTCTGGAATTGTCTGAGACCCTTGTGGAAAGCGGTGAACGGGATCCCGAGGACGAGGAAGAAGATGCTTCCGCCCTCGCAGATGATTTCGAGAACATCACTGTGACCCTTGAGGAGATCATAGGCTCTCTGGAAGACTTGCGCGACAATTAGTCGGCCTTCAGGGAAGAGACCCAAAGGGCCTTCGGGCTTCCTTCGGGGCTTTCCCGGACGATCTTGTTCCGTCACGTCAGCGAAAGCGGCGGGCTGCCGTGGTGGAGAGGACAGGCAACAGGCAACAGGTTTTGTGCGCACGCATCCCGGCGCGGCCCGTACGCTGCAGCGAGGATGCCTGCGCCAGGACAGGGACACAAGGCCTGTCCTGCAGCTGCAAGCCCATGCGTTGCTGCGCACCTCTCCGCTACCAGGGGCCTTCCGCTTTCCTGCGTCTGTGGGCACAGGCAAGACCGGAGGGACGCCTTTTGACGCCATAGCACACCAGGTGTACTCAAGCCAGGTATACGCCATGTGTGAGCCGCCTTGCGCCGGTCAGCGCCATCGTGTGCCAGACCCGCAACAGGCCTGAAACCAGGCGTCAGGCAGGGCCATCTGTCCGCAGGCACAGGGGCCGTCTGCCAGCCCTGCACACAGTAAGGCCCTGCCCCCGTGCAGACCCCGTTCAGACCCCGGCCGGACACTGTCCAGTCCCCGTTCAGGGCCCGTCCAAACGCCGCTGATCCCCATTGATCTCCAGTGATCCCCACTGCCCAGTCCTGTCCCGCACCAAGGAAACGTCATGCAGGTCCGCTATCCCACTGTCTTTTTCGATCTCGACGGCACCCTGACCGATTCTGCGCCAGGCATCCTCAACTCCTGCGAGTACGCGCTCTCTGCCCTTGGCATCCACATGGCGCGCCAGGAGATGTATGCCTTCATAGGGCCGCCGCTGCTGGACTCCTTTACGAAGATCACAGGCTCAGAGGAGCTGGGCAGAAAGGCCCTTGTGCTGTATCGCGAGTACTTCTCGGAGAAGGGCATCTTTGAAAACAGCGTCTATCCCGGCATCCCCGAGCTCTTACAGGCCCTGCAGGAGGCAGGCTGTGCCAGTGTGCTGGCCACTGCCAAGCCCCTGGTCTTTGCCCGGCGTATCCTGGACTACTTTGACCTCACCCGCTGGTTTGCCCATGTGGGCGGAGCGGATTTGCAGGGCCCTGTGAAGGGCAAGTACGAGGTCCTTGTCCGCGACCTAGCCGAGACCGGGGCAGACCCTGCCACGGTGCTCATGGTGGGGGACAGGAGCGATGACGTGGACGCAGCCCAAAGGCTCGGCCTGGCCACGGCTGCAGCAGGCTGGGGCTATGCCCGCGAGGGCGAGGTGGCCCATGCAGACTGTGTCTGCGCAAGGCCTGAGGACGTGCGCCGCTACGTGCTGGGCCGCTGAGCCGGCCTGGCGCAGGACTGCGGCCTCTGGCAGGGTGCAGGCAGCTTCTGGCAGGCCCTGACTGAGTCTGCAGGCGCAGGCAGACGCCGGGCCCTGACAGGCCCTGACAGGTCCTGGCGCGTTATCCCGAATCACAGGCTGCCGGCAGGGATCTCCCTGTCCGGCAGTCCGTCTCCTGGCAAAAGCCAGCCCAGGCATGCCGATGAGGCATGCTGCATGACGGTATGCTGATGCAGCATGCGGCAGGGCACTGCCACGCTGTCGTTTCGCAGGGCCCTGCACGCTCATGGGGCAAGGCAGGCCAGGACGTTCTGCAGGGGGCTGCTCCCTGTGCTGTCATGGCGTCATCCTGGCATCGTCCCGGCGTCATACTGGCTCGTACGGCCAGGACGGCCATGGGGCCAGGGAAACATGGGGTCA
This sequence comes from uncultured Desulfovibrio sp., assembly GCA_949291675.1. GTDB lineage: Bacteria > Desulfobacterota > Desulfovibrionia > Desulfovibrionales > Desulfovibrionaceae > Desulfovibrio. Next base: position 3,943 of record CASEWR010000114.1, read on the forward strand.
GGAGATCATCAGGGGGCAGGATCATCAACCAGGGAAGAGAAGAGGCAGCGCATCCCGTCCCGGTGCAGGAGGCGTCAGGCAGTATGCGGGCGTTGCACGGGTGGTGTTGTTTGGGCATTCAGATCGTCTGACGCATCCGCAACAGCCCGCAACAGTTCGGAACAGCCCGGACAGCACGGGCAGCCCGGATGGCACAGGCCTCCTGTGCAGGGAAAACAGCGCTGGAAGGACATGACAAAGATAGGCATCATCCGCTGTCAGCAGACTGAGGACCTCTGTCCAGGCACAACAGACTTTCTGTTTGCCGCACAGGGCAAGGGCAGCTTTGAACCCTACGGGCCCTGTGAGATCGTGGGCTTTGTGAGCTGCGGCGGCTGTCCGGGCAAGCGGGCAGTGGCCAGAGCGAAGATGCTGGCAGACCGCGGTGCGCAGGTCATTGCCCTGGCATCCTGTCTTCGCAAGGGAACGCCCATCGGCTTTCCCTGTCCCAATGTCGAACAGATGGAAAAAGCCATCAGGGCAAAACTCGGCGACATCCCGCTTCTGGACCACACCCACTAAGACGCGGCGCCTGTGTCCGGCATCAGAGCGTGTGCTCTGAGCTGACACAGTCGCAGGCGTCTCCCTTTGTGTCCGGGCCCTGCCAGCTGGCATGCCAGGGCCCGGCGTGTCAGGGTATGGCCATCAGGGCCCGGCTGTCAGGGCCCGGCACGAGACCAGGAAGAGACAACGCCCGTCATGCAGGCCATGGCGGGCGTTTGCTGCACTTGATCCTGCACTGGCTCTGCACTGGCTCTGCGCTCGCGAAGGCTAAGGAAGGCCAGGGGGAGCAGGAAGGCCGGAAAGGCCGCAGCGTCCAGAAAGAGCAGGAAGAGCAGGAAGAACAGGAAGAACAGGAAGATCGGGGAAGCCTGGGCAGCGCAGCCCTACTGCTTTGTTCTGGAGAAGATGAGGGACTCATCCACGCCGTCGAGCAGGTCCTCATCGTCACGGTGGGGATTGTTCATGGTGTCCATGTGCTCAAGCACATCGCTCAGCCAGCTCACAAAGGCCCTGGCAGTCTCGCGGTTCATGCAGATCCTGGTGTGCACAGTGCGCACAATGGTGGGTTCCTGCTCGGGAGCACCCTCCACAGGCTGGAGATTGCCGAACTCATCGACCTCGTACTCCGTCTCGCCGCTGTACTCCTCGCCCTCGGAGAAGAAGTCCATCTCCACACTCTCGTTGTCCGTGCAGCCGCCATAGACACCGTGGGCAATGCGGGGCTGCAGGTCTGAAACCCGGTAATACTTGAGGGTGGCTTTTCTCAGATCGTCCATTGTCTGATTCTCCTGTCTGCGTGCCAGCTGCCGCTGTGCGTGTCTGTCTGCTATGTCTGATATTTGTCTGAATTTGTCTGATATTTGTCCGGGAGTTGTCCGGCTCTGTGTCTCTGCTGCAGGCTGTCCGGCGCTGTCTGCGCCTGCTGTGCATCGGATATGCACCTGATATGCACCTGATATGCATCGGATGCGCACTGGATGTGCATCAGATGTGCACCAGATGTACACCGGATGTGCACCGGGCTGGCGCCGGATCAGCGCCTGAGAAGCAGCCAGGCCGGGCCTGCGGCATCCAGGTTGCTGGCAATATAGTTTGCCCGCTCTCCGGACCCGCAATAAATGTCAATGCGATTGCGCTTGATGGCCCCGCCAGTGTCCTGGGCAAAGCCTATGCCGCGCAGCGGGCATTTCTGGTAGACAGGGTCAGGGATGTTGACCCCGAAGGCCACAATGCCGCCCAGGGGCAGGAAGGTTCTGTCCACAGCCAGGGAGAGATAGTCATCTACAGGCTGGTTGATGGCGCCCACAGCACCGCGGGTACTGTAGCGGAAGAAGACATAGGAAGGGTTGGCAAAGAAGATTTCCTGCTGCCTGTCAGGATGCTTTTTGAACCATGCACGCTGTTCCAGCACGTCACCGCTCTGTAACACATAGCCCTTTTCGCGGATAATGCGTCCGGAGGCCCTGTATTTGTGGCCGTTCTGGCCTGCATAGTTCAAATAGGCAGTGGTCCCGTCCTCAAAGAGAAGCTTGCCTGAGCCCTGAATCTGCAGAAAGTAGACATCCACAGGGTCTGCCCAGGCCAGTTCCAGATTGCGGCCCTTGAGAACCTGTCTCGGGCCGTCAATGGCTGCCCGCGTGTAGAATCTGTGCCTGCGCTTGCCCTTCAGTTCCGGGGGCAGGGCGTAGATGGCCTGGCTGTATATATCCGTCCTTGTTCTGCTGGCCTTGATGGAGGGCTGATAGTAGCCTGAGTACTTGATGCCGTTTTTCACAGGTACCCAGCGGAACTTGTCGCGCAATATGTCCGGGTTTTTGTCCAGCTCCGGCAGCAGGGAGCGAAGGAGCTCCAGGCTTGCCACAATCTCGGACCAGCGCACCTTCAGGCCTGCCCGGTTGACGGCATAGCCATTGGCAGGGCGCGTTTTTGCATAGACCAGGGACTTTCTGATGGTGGGGGCCATCTCCCTGTAGGAGAAGAGCTCCTGGCTGCGGGGAGCGATGTGGGACAAAAAGGTTTTGGGCGTCTCCGTCATGGCCACGGCAGGGCCGCTGGGCACAAAGGTGGGTGCCTCCTCCATCACTGCCGGCTGCTTCTTTGCGCAGCCTGTGGCAAGCACAAGTGTCAGAAGGAGGACACAGAGCACAAGCTGCTGCAGGTGCAGCCGGACAGATTTCCGGCCAGGCTGCCGGCAGGGCTGCCGGCAGGGCAGCAGGGAAGGAAAAGCGAAAGACAGGCTGGCGTTGCGCTGAAGGGACAAGGGTGCACCTCGTTTCTGCAAAAAGCCCGAAAAGCACGGGGGAAGCTGGCAGCAGCCGGCTGCAGCTGCGCTCAGCCTGTGCAGGGCTGCCCGGGAGAAACTCTGCCCTGTGCAGGGCTGGCAGGCAGCAATGCGCAGGTGCTGGGCAGTGTGGCGCTGTGCTGAACAGTTTAGCGCAGCGCTGCCAGGCGTGATCCATGCGTGAGCCATGCGTGGGCCATGCATGCTCCAGGCATGTTCCATGCGCATTCCTTGCAGAGAAAAAAACGAAAAAGGCCCTTGCAGGGTATCCCTGAAGGGCCTCTTGGCTGTAACTTGTGGTGGCCCCGGCGTGAATCGAACACGCGGCCTACTGCTTAGGAGGCAGTCGCTCTATCCGACTGAGCTACGAAGCCATGTGCGGCTCTCTAGTAGCCAATGCGCACTGCTTTGTCAAGGGCCGTGCACAGGCCTGCGCAGAGGCAGGCACAGCGGCAGGGCCGGACAGGGCCAGGCAGGGCCAGGCTGGCCTGATGCTGTGTCAGGCTGCCCCGGGCCTGGGGATATCGGGTCTGGGGATATCGGGCTTTGAGCCAGCGGGTTCAGGGACAGCGGGTTCTGAGACGGGTTTTGGGACAGGCCGTAAACAAGAGACCCCTTTCCCCGAAGGGAAAGAGGTCTCGCGCACCGGGGCAGAACCTGGCGGTCTGCCTTCAGGTTGTCAGACTGTGTGTCTTAGGCTGCGGCACCCTCGCAGATGTCGCTCATCTCACCCTGCAGCACCACCACGATGGTGTAGCGGTTGATGATTTCGCGGGAGCACTGCAGCAGGCTCAGGTAGAGCTCACTGCTGCGCAGGGAGAGGTGCTCGCCTTCAATGAGGCGCAGAAGCTCAAGCTGGAAGTGATTGATCTTCTGGATTTCGGCATTGGCCAGGGCAGGCAGGGCCTTTCTGGCTTCAACGTCGTTTTCGGCAGGCTGGGCCAGGGTCTTCGGCAGGCAGGCAATGATTTCCAGCATGCTGATGAGGTTTTCCTTAAGCTCGCCTGTGTAGATCCTGTGCTGGTTGGCAAGGTGGTTTTCCATCATGCCCATGACGCTGCGCAGGTTATGGCAGGCTTCCTTCAGGTTGGTGAGGGCCCTGTAGTAGAAGTGACGGGCATCGTCATCCAGGGCATTGCCTGTGCTCTCAAGGGCCATGCGGTAGTAGAGGCCGCGCTGGCGGGAGATGTCATCAAAGAGAGCAGCAGCTTCGCCTCTGGCCTTCTTCACGGCAGCGCCGTCCTCGTCCAGGAAGGAGATGAGGCCATTGCGGTAAATCTGCACTGTGCTGTCCAGGCTGGTGTTCACGGCCTCGCGGATGCTGGCGCGGATTTCCTCTCTGGTCATCTGGCTCTTTCTGAGGATGGCAAGGCTGTGGTCATCCTTCTCCTTGCTGAAGAAGTTGGAGCGGATAAGGCTGATGGTGGCAATGGCCATGAGCAGCACTGCGGCCCATTCACCGAAAACGAAGATGATGATGGCAACAGTCAGGCAGGCTGTGAAGGCGGAGAAGGCGGTGAGGAACCAGCCGCTGATGACCATCAGCACGCCGGAGATACGGTAGACTGCGCTCTCACGGTCCCAGGCACCGTCAGCAAAGGAGGAGCCCATGGCCACCATGAAGGTCACATAGGTGGTGGAGAGAGGGAGCTTCAGAGAGGTTGCGGAAGCGATGAGGATGGCGGCAACAACCAGGTTGACGGAAGCACGCACATAGTCAAAGGGCAGGGCAATTTCACCCTTCACAGGAGCGGGCTTGACCATGCGGCTGTCAATGCCCCTGCGCATGGCAGCGGGCATGATCTGGTTGACCACATTGCCGAAGCGGATGGCAGAGCGCACGATGACGCGGCCGGGCAGGGAGGAACCGAACTGCTCCTGCTCGCCCTGGGTGCTGCTGCTTAAGGAGATGGAGGTCTGCACCACGCGGTGGGCCTTCTTGGAGAACCACAGGGTGAGCACCATGATGAGGCCGGAGAGAAGCAGGAAGATGGTCGGTGTCTGCACAGCCTGCTTCAGGGATTCCATGGTAAAGGCATCAGCTGCAACGCCGCTGCTGATGTAGGCATTATAGCTTTCCCAGGCAGCCAGAGGCACACCAACGAAGTTCACAAGGTCGTTGCCTGCAAAGGCAAAGGCCAGTGCGAAGGTGCCGCTTAAGATGATGATGCGGAAGATGTTGGTGCCCTTGTATTTGATGAGGAACTGGAAGAGAGCGGTCAGGACAATGAAGGTGACAATGAGAATGGGCCAGGTGTGGGCATTGATGGTGTCGATGTACTCCTTCTTCATGAAGGAAGAGCCCTTGAGGCCCTTCATGACCAGGAAGTAGAAGATGGAGGTCAGGGCCACACCACCGAAGATGCCGCCGATCTTTTTGTAGATGCGCTCAAAGTCAAAGGTGAAGATGAGGCGGCAGATGTACTGCACCACTGTGCCTGCCACAAAGGCCACAACAACGGAGATAAGGATACCTGAAATGATGGCCAGGGCCTTTTCATTGTTGATGTAGCTGGCAACGGCCAGGAAGGAACCTTCCTGCAGCCAGATCTTGTAGGCTGCAGCTGCCACTGCACCACCAAGCAGCTCAAAGACAATGGAGACTGTGGTGGAGGTGGGCAGACCGAAGGAGTTGAAGATGTCAAGCAAGAGAACGTCTGTCACCATGACAGCGAAGAAGATGATGATAATCTCGCTGAAGGTGAACATCTCGGGGTTGAAGACGCCGCTGCGGGCAATTTCCATCATGCCGCTGGAGAAGGTGGCACCAATGAGCACACCGGCACTGGCAACGATCATGATGGTTTTGAAGGATGCGATGCGTGAACCAATGGCTGAGTTCAGAAAGTTCACAGCATCATTGCTGACGCCGACAAAGAGGTCGAAGGCTGCCAGCAGGGCCAGAAAGGCCAGAATGAGAATATAGAAGCTTTCCATGTAGTCCTCCCGTGTAGGGACTCCCCTTCTAGAAGCGGACAATGTTCATTCCTTTGCAGTTTTGTGAAGAACGTGTGACAAAGAAAGCTTTCTCATTCTGAAGACATAGGGGGTAAAAAAGCGAAAAAAAGCCGTAATCCCGGCACGTTTTGTGACCATGGTTGACTGTCGGCGGGCAGCAGATCAGACAGAAAGATTCTGCACTGCTTTTTGTTCTGCGGACATGTACTCTGGCAGGGGTTTTCTGTAGTTTTTTGCTACACTATCTCTAGTTTGGGCCGGAGCCAGTGCATATGCAGGGAAAAACAGAGTGTTTGCAGCGTCATGTGCAGACAGACCCTGACTGGGCACATCATTGGGTATATCATTGGGCACATCATATGCCTGCGAGCTGGCAACCTGGCAGTCAGGGTGTCAGCCAGGGAGCTTGTCAGGCAGGAATCAGGACAGCCGGTTTGATGGCGGGTCGAGCCACGGGCTCTCCCGGCAAGTTCCGGGACCAGGAAAGTACGGGAGAGTCCTTATGGTGTGCTCAACACTCAGGAGCTCAGGGTGCTCAGGAACGCAGCGGAAGGCAGGCAACACAAGCGCACAAAGACAGGCAGAATGAGGAACATGTGCACAGGAACACCTGGCCTATGCAAACTTCGTTGGGTATGCAAAATGTCAAGCGACAATTGAAAGATATCACTAAACGACAGTGAAAACGAACACTGGGGTACCTCTTGCTATGGTCGATATCCTGCATTTCAGATCCGCTGTCAGGACAGATACCTCCAAATTCTTCTTCATCACCAATGCCCAGGATTTCTTCCAGGGCGTCGTTGTATTCTTCCCTCGACTGGGTGCTTGCAAGAGCCGCAAACTCACCGGCGTACTAACGCTCATGACATCGTAATCCATCTTCTTTGCCTCTTTTTTTTTCGGATAGAAACAAAAAGGCCCTCCGAAGAGGGCCTTGAAAACTGGCGCCAGCACCGGATTGCGATCTCCAATGTGTGGCAGCCTTGCGGACGAACCACAAGGACTTGATATCACCCTGACGGGCAACGCAGACAATTTAAAGTTTTGCGGATTTCCCCGCTAAGAATGTTTCTTGTTGACCTTGTATACTTGATGTTCCTTATCAAGCCACAAGATTTTGAAAATGTTGTGTTCCCTGACTCCCAAAAGTCGCACTCTGCTACCGAGTCGCAGCTGCCTGAGTGCATCTTACGGAATTTTTAGCTTGCGTAGTTGCTCACAGGCATCAGGGTGCAATCTGCTGTAATCTCCCCAAGAGTGATTACTGTTACATTCCTGGGCAATTTCCTTGAGGCTCTTCCCCTCAAAAGACAGAAGCTGCTGCCTGTACTTTGCCAATTTGCAATACGTACAGCGCCAGGGGGCTTTGGGATCTGCTGTTCCGATTAAAGAGAAATTCCAACCAAGAGGAAGGTCGTAACCACCTGCTACTGCATCGGAAGCGAGATCCACTTCGCGACGCAAATGAGGAACCCTTACTCTTCGAGACATGCGCGTACAGAGCTGTAGTACTCAGCTATATCCTAAGAGTTAGCCAAAAGTAGAACTATACACTACAGGGAGTGGGGGTGATCATTTTCCGGTACTTCTCAAGGCTGATGCGAGTGGGAACAGTGAGTCCGAGTAGCTTCACAAACTGGGCTGCCTGTTTGTTCAT